>NZ_AP018689.1:311830-623660 GCF_002157735.2 Vibrio aphrogenes | reverse complement strand
TCCATGGTTTTTTCACGTAGGCGGAAAAATTGCATGAACCCAGAGTCAAACCCCACAAAGTGGCTAGAAAGGCCAATATTTAATAAGTGGCTGTGTAAACGTTCGACTTCTAACAAGATGGTGCGAATCATTTTGGCGCGTTCTGGCACTTGGATAGATAAGGCATTTTCAACGGTATTGATGTAGCCAACACTGTGAGTAAAACCACAAATGCCACACACACGGTCAGCGAGGAAAGCCACCTCGTTATAGCCCATGCGAGTCTCTGCCAGTTTTTCCATGCCACGGTGCACGTAAAACATACGGTAGTCGGCATCAACAATGTCTTCACCATCCACAAACAAGCGGAAGTGACCCGGTTCATCATTGGTGATATGCATTGGACCAACCGGCACAATGCGGTTAGAGTCATCACCCCGTTCATTTACAAATGGATAAGTTTCAGTTTCCGTTGTAGGTTGCGGACGTTGGCGATAATCCATGGCATCTTTACGCAATGGGTGCATGTCTTCAGGCCAATCGTCAGGCAAAATCAAACGACGCTCATCGGGCAAGCCAACCGGGCGTAAGCCATACATATCACGAACTTCACGCTCTCCCCATACCGCTGCAGGGATCGTTGGCGTAATGGAAATAAACTCTTGGTCAACCGGATCAACCAGCACTTTAACCGTTAACCAGCTGTTGACTTCCCCTTCCATCGACAACGCATGATATACCGCAAAGTAACCATTGATGCTGCGCTCATCATTACCAAAAGAGACGGTTAACCAGCCACCTTGGTCGTAATAAAGCCATTTCATCACCTCAATTAACGAGGTCATTTTCACGGTAATCGTGCATTGGTTTTCAGTTTGCCATTCTTCATCTAAGATTGCAGACGGGAATAAGTGACGAACACCTTCAACGTACTGTTTACCAATTTGTTTTGGATTTTGTGTGTGTAATGCTTCCATTAAATTGACTCTCTTAAATTATTGAATAGCACTGGCAGTGATGCCTTGCCAAGGAAAGTGAAGGGATTGGCTAAGTAACGCTGGGTCTTGTCCTGTCACGACGGAAGCGGCTTGAACCACACCATCAATGACCACACTCGGAATATGAGTGCCCATCACCAGCATCATCACCATCAACACCACTAAAGGTAAAATTGTGAAACCATTCACTTCGCCTTTTTCCATTCCTTCTGGTGCTTTGCCTAAGACGCAGGCAGAAACTAAACGAGTAAAACCAGCTAACACTAGAGTTAACACCAGTAATAACCCAATGGTGATCCAAGGGTGCTGGGCGTAAATACCAGAACACACAATCATGAATTCACTGATAAATAAGTTAAACGGTGGCACTCCGGCTAACGCTAATGCCCCTGCACCAAATAACAATCCTGTCCAAGGTGCGACACGTACCACCCCTTTAATCACGCTGATATCACGGGTTCCGTATTTCAACATGATGTTACCAGCGCCACAGAACATCAGAGTCTTGCCTAAACTGTGGTTAATCACATGCAACATTGCCGCTAAGATCCCAAGTGGCCCTAAACCTAAAGCCAAAGTGATCAGCCCCATGTTTTCGACACTGGAATAGGCCAACAAACGTTTAATATCTTGTTGAACCAAAATGAACATCGCGGCAATGACAACCGATAGCAGGCCAAACGCGATCAGTAAATACTGAGTAAAGCCTTCACCAATCACTTGAGCATCGATCACAAAATAACGAATGATCACTAATAAGGCGCAGTTCAATAAACCGGCAGATAATAAGCCAGAAACCGGGCTTGGTGCTTCGGAGTGAGCGTCAGGAAGCCAAGTGTGCATTGGGAATAATCCCGTTTTGGTCCCAAAACCAATCAAGATAAAAATAAAGCTGATTTGCATTAAACGCGGGTCAAGCAAATGAGCATTATCACGAATAGCGGTCCATAAAATGGCTTGGCTTGGTTGTGCAAAACTGGCGACGCCATTGGCATAAGTTAACACCGTACCAAATAAACCAAATGCCACCCCAACGCTGCACAGCATGATGTATTTCCAAGCCGCTTCTAGCGATGAGCGTTGATAATAAAGGCCGACTAAGAACACTGAACTGATCGTGGTTGCTTCAATTGCTACCCACATCATGATGATGTTATTGGAGGTTAATGACACCAACATGCTGGCTAAGAACAAGTTAAATAAGCCATAAAATAACGACACTTGGCGCGCGGTCAGTTCACCATGTTTCAATTCATGGCCAATATAACCAATCGCATGCAATCCGGTAATTAAGGCCACCAGCCCTAATACCGCAGCAAATAATGCCGATAGGCTATCGAGTAATAACCAGCCCCCCGCTGACAACATCGCGCCATGAGTAAAAACTTGCCCCGCCAAGCTCCAAGTTAACCAGAGTGTCGCAACAATGCTCACACTATGTAAGCCAATTGAAATCCGGTGCTGACCTGAGGTAAACAGCGAAAGCAGTAACCCTATCAAGCCTGCGACAAAAGGGATTCCCACTAAATATGGAAAAACAAAATCTAAAGACATCATGTCATTACCCCTTCAGTGTCGTAAGTTGTTGCACATCGAGTGTGCCTAATTGGCGGTAAATCAGACGCGCTAAAATCACCATCACAATCACCGCAAAAATGGCATCAATGGTGATCCCAATCTCCATTAGGTGAGGTGCATCGTGAGCCAATAACGCTAAGGTCAAAGACGAGCCGTTCTCCATTAAGCAATAACCAAAAACTTGTTTGAGAATATTGCGTTGAGAAACGATGCACAGCAAACCAATAAAAAAGTGCGCTAAAGACACCGCTAAGGCCGGTTTAAGGTTCGCCACTAAAGGAACATTGACAGGATCAACTGCATAAAAAGCACCAATCGAAATCACTGCCACTAAAATGGCAATCAAAGCGGTATGCATCAAAGGTTTTTCTGCTGCTGCATCGCGCATTTTTCCCAAAAAGATAAACAAAATCGCCGGTAATAAAATCACCTTAGACACCACCGCGGTCGCCGCCCATGCAAACAACTCATGAGCCTCATATTGATAGGCAATGGCACAGAAAATACCGACCAAGACCAAAGATTGGATGGCATACAAAATCGATGCCGTACGAGCTTGTTTTGCAATCACAACCATAAAAGATGTGACCACAAGTAAACCCGCGAAATTATTAATTAATAAATCATTCATATCAGGTTCCTTAACCTAGCCACGCAGAGGCAATCACACTGGATGCCAAAGACATCACAATCAGAACAATCAACGTGAGTTTCATCGATACCGGTAATGGCGAAACATTATTGACGGCAGGTGAAGGCTCACCGATCACAGACTTACCGAACCAGTACAACAACCAACCGAATGTGGCGACTGACTCAATTAAGGCTAAAATCAACACTGGGGTTAACCACCAATATTGTTCACTTAATTGGAAACCCGCTTGCAATAGTGGGAATTTACTAAAGAAGCCGTTAAAGGGCGGTACGCCAGAGATCGCCATCGCCGCCACACAAAAGCCAACACCAAGCAAAGGTGCTTTAGTTATAATGCCTTTGAGTTCCGGTAACATCCTAGTGCCACAGGCATAACTTAACGCCCCTGCGACTAAGAAGAATAAGCTCTTCGCGAATGCGTGGTTGAAGATATACGTCACCCCACTTTCTAATGCGAGGTGTGAGCCTAACGCCCCCATCGACAACGCTAAAAAGATATACGCCAGTTGAGCAATCGTGGAATACGCCAATAAACGTTTCATGTCTTTTTGTGGTAGATACATCATGAAACCGTAGATCATGGTGATCATCGCACCGATAATCCCAACCACGCCGACAATTTCAGGCACTTCACCAGCCGATAAAATTCCGCGAGCAAAAATGTAAACTCCCACTTTCACCATTGAGGCGGCGTGTAAATACGCACTCACTGGGGTCGGTGCATTCATCGCATCTGGTAACCACATGTGCATCGGTAGTTGCGCCGATTTACCCCACGCCGCAAATAAGATACCCAATAAGACAATCGTTTTAGCGCTCGCTGATAGCGTTGCAATTGCGGTTAACTCAAAGGTTCCCGCATTCACAAATAACACCGCAGCCGCTAAAAAGAGTCCCAATGACGCAATGTGCGTAACCAATAACGCTTTTAATGCGGCGCGAAAAGCCACTGGCGTTTGGTAATAACTGATCAACGACCAAGAACAAGCACCGGTAATTTCGAAAAACAGCAATTGCCCAAGAATGGTGGAAGATTGAACTAGCCCCGCCATGGCCCCGATGAAAATCAACAAAAAAGCGTAATAACGAGGATCGCCTTCATGCGGATGCTCTTTGTTACCTTTACTCATATAACCTAATGAATAAACAGCAACAATCAGACCTAAGCCCACTACAGCAACTAAAATAAGCGTGCTGACTTTATCAATGGTTAAACCGAAAATCAGAGTATTGGCGACCTTTACCAACTCAATAGATTGCGCCTCACCACCGTGCGCAAAAAACTGGTAAGCAATCGCCCAAGTTCCGGCGGTCGCCAAGGCTGCAAATAATTGACACACCCATTTTGCTGATTGCTTCGGTACAAACAAAGTAAGAATCGCACCGAGAAACGGTACTAATATTGTAAATAAACCTATCATCTCCATGACTTTGCCTCACAACCCCATGATGTAAAACGCTAACGCTAAAACAGCGAGTGCAAATGCTGACCAGGTTAGACGATTGGTATTTAAGAAACGAACCCGCGCCATGGAGTTCTCCACAATGCCGGCTAATAAGAAAACCACAACCAACTTCACCACCAACCACACAAAGGCAATCAATAAGCTCATGAAGGTAAAATCAACGGCTTTCCCCCAAGGGATAAAAATGGCTAAGAACAATTGTGCAACCACTAATTGCTTGAGTCCTAAACTCAATTTCACCATCGCAAGTCCTGAACCTGAATATTCCGTCACCGGACCTTCTTGCAGTTCTTGCTCCGCTTCTGCGCCATCAAACGGCAATTTGCCCATCTCAACAAACATGGCAAAAGCACAGGCCGCACCTGCCAAAATCACTGGAATCGGCTGCAGTTGAATTTGCGCGACCATGCCTTGGCTGATATGGCCTAAGTCAGTTGAGCCCACCATCAAGGCCGCGATAATGATCGACAGCATTAAAATCGGTTCAACTAACACCCCAATGGTTAACTCACGGCTGCTGCCGATCCCGGCAAACATGCTGTTTGAATCAATCCCCGCAAGAGCAAAGAAGAAGCGACAAATCGCTAACAGATAGATATCGGTGATCAAATCTCCTGAAATAGGAAACGGTGAGAATGAAGTTAAGGTTGGCAAAGCCATAGCAATCAACAACATGGTAGCTAAAAAGACCCATGGCATAACCCAGAAAATAACGCCTGCATTGGCCGGTGCAACCGACTGACGACGCAATAACTTGGCAATATCACGATAATCTTGTAATAAGCCTGGTCCACGACGCGAATGAAGACGCGCTCGCAGCACACGAGAAAATCCCGTTATTAATGGTGCAAAAAACAACATTAATAAGGCTTGTGAAATGGCAAGTATCATCATACTTGCGCTTGGCATATGTAATTCAGCCATTACTTCACTCCTAAACCGAATGACAGACACAGCAACACGGTCAACGTGATCACTATGTACAAGCAATAAATACGGAAATCGCCACCTTGCATTTTGCGCACCCAATGACTCAAGGCCATGGCGGCATGACAACAAGGTTGAATGAGATAACGGTCAAACATGGGTTCAACTTTCGCTGAGGCATTCGTGGCCGTCTGCAAGCTACGCCCCATCCAACCGCTAGGATCGAGTTGTGTTCTGATGCGATAAACCGGCGCAAACATGTGACGTAACGCTTGTGTGACCCCTCCGGCGGAGACCGTCATTTCTTTTTCAAAGGTATAACCACAAGCCCAAGGATCACCTTGATGACGGTTATCGATACGAGCGCCTCCTTTGAACAAGGCAAGTACCACAGCAGGAACCAGCAATAACACCACTAAACCTATCGCGATAACTGGCGTTGAAAGAATGGCTTGAGTAGTCGATACAGGATGTAAGGAGATGCCGTTTTGAACCACAATCGGTGACGCAGCTAAAGTACGGGTGGCAATGTCAGAAATGTAAGGTGAAATCCAGGGAGAACCTACCCCTAAAACGATACACAGCACCGCTAATATCGCGCAACCTGCGATCATTGGCCACGTCACTTCTTTGGCCTGACTGGCTTGTTCGGTTCTTGGAATGCCGCTAAAGCAGATGCCATACACTTTCACAAAACACATGCAAGCTAAAGCACCAGTGATCGCCAGCATAACAATCGCCGCAGGGCCAGCAATCAGCATCGAAATATGACTTTGTTGGCTCATATTAAACAGCGACTGGTAGATGAACCATTCACTGACAAACCCATTTAAAGGTGGCAAGGCGGAAATCGCCATCGTACCAATGAGAAAGGTCATTGCGGTGTAAGGCATTAACTTGGCAAGTCCGCCCATTTTTTCCATATCTTTGGTATGAGTGCGATAAATCACCGAACCGGCACCCAAGAACAATAAACCTTTAAAGACTGCATGGTTTAACAAGTGATACAAGGCGCCAAGTAATCCCAAGGCGGCAAAAGTTGGATGATCAGTTGCCATTCCCACCATCGCCACGCCAACGCCCATTAAAATGATGCCGACGTTTTCCACCGTGTGATAAGCCAATAAACGTTTAATATCGTGCTCTGCCAAGGCGTACATTACGCCAAGAACCGAAGAAACCGCACCAAACGCTAACACCAAGTAGCCCCACCACGCTTGTGAAGCGCCCAGAAACATCAGCCCCACTTTAATGATGCCAAAGACACCGATTTTAACCATCACACCTGACATTAATGCTGAGGCATGTGAAGGCGCTGCTGGGTGAGCAAGTGGTAACCAACCGTGTAAGGTGATCATGCCGGCCTTGGCTCCGAAACCGAAAAACGCCAGTAAGAAAATCACCGACGATTCCCAAGCTGGCAATGACAAATGACTAAAGTCAGAAAAATTCAAAGAGCCCGATGCGCGATACAACATGAAAAAGGCAATCATGATCAAAACCGAACCGGCGTGAGCGATGAAGAAATATTGCAAGCCTGCCTTGACACTTTTCTCAGATTGTTCCACCAGCACTAAGAAGTATGAAGCCAGTGACATCATTTCAAAAAATACGATGAAATAAAATGCGTTATCGGTAACGACTAAGGTCACCATCGAGGCCACAAACAGGTTTAAGAAAAAGCTAATTCCCCAAGCGCCTTTACCAAAATACTCACGTAAGTAATGGAGGGAATAGATGGCGGTTGCCACCACTAATAACGAAATCACCAACACCATAAACGCCCCTAAGGCATCCATGTTGATCAAGAAATCGGCAAAATAAAATGGACTGGCTAATTGAGTGACCCAAGCTTGACCTGAAAGTAGAGCCTGAATCGCACTGCCCGTTCCGAGAACCCCGCCCACGACCGAAGCCGTGCTAGATAATCGCACTGCTAATGCTTCTTTTCCTTGAGCGCCGAATAAAGCCAATAGGCTCGCCAAGATGTAAAAAGCAATAGAAGTACCTAATAACGATAATGGACTCATATTATGATCTCTCCATAGTCACATTAGCAGCCACTTGAGCCGCCTCTGTACGCTTGCTCGCACGTGACTGTTCAACAACCTGTTCATTCACAATGGCAATGGCACCGGTAGGGCATACCTGAGCGCAAGCTGGCCCTTCTTCGTGGAAGCCACAAAGATCGCACTTCACGGCAATGCTTTTCACGCCGGGTTCCCAAGCTAAAATGTCATGACCAAAAGTGGATGGAATCGAGGTGGATGGATTACTCGAGCGTGGGGTTGAGGGAATGTAAGTGTCATAACTATTCGCCATCGCAACCGGGCGACTGCCATCAAGTGCAATCGCACCAAACGGACAGGCCACTGCACATAACGTACAGCCCACACATAATGTTTCTTTTAATAAGATGCGGTCTTCTTCTTTGGTGATCGCTTGAACAGGACAAACCGCCGCACAAGGTGCATCTTCACAATGCCGGCACATCACAGGCGCTGTTGCATCCTTATGTTTAATCACTGTCAAACGTGGGTGACTTTGCAAACCTTCTTTTTTATGCACATCAGAGCAGGCGGCCATACATGTTTGGCACCCGATGCATTTTTTCGGATCTGCGATCACAAAGCTTTTCATAGCATACCCTTCAATTAAATGAACAAGCCCTTTAAAGCAATTAGTATGCCAACCAGTAAAAATAAAAATAAAAACAATAAAAACAAATGGTTATAAAATTAAACTCGATAATCAGCCTCAGATAATCGGCTGTCGACATCACTTACCGACAGTCATACCGACACTTATGCCGAATGATAACCACGCAATAGAAACCTAAATTTTCGAGTTTATTTAACCTCAGATGTGAGTAACTAGAAATCACTCAATCCAGCGCTTTGGTTATCTAGCCTCTTTAAAGTCAAGGTAATAGGTCAGGAATCAACGCACGAGGCCTGTTATATAAACAAGCCGCTACATAAAAAACCGGTTATATAAGCAAATGGACAACTAGCACGAGGAAATGGAAGAAATAGAAGAAATAGAAGAAATGAGATATGAAGAAAAATAAAAAAACCACTGAATTTAAATAATCGGGAAATTCAAATCCAATGGTTTTTATGTTTATTTAAGCGAGGCTATTATTACTTAACCTCAACTGCGGATAAGAGTGTCACAATAACAAACCTAACCTGCTGATATATATGAGATAAAAATAGCCACAAGGTATATAGGAAGTAATGACTTTCTCTCAATGCTGCAATTTGGGATGAATAACAAGGCAAAATCATAAGTCAATAGCTAGCCTATTGCGTTGATTTTAACGAAGTTAGACGCCCAAAGTGCCGTATTGAGTGACTTCTAGTTATCCGCAGCTGAGGTTACTTATTGACCCAATTGGTGAGCCGTTAATAACGCTGCAAAAACTGCTTTAGGCGTAACCGGGAAAGGCATGTTATGGATTGTTTCGCCTTCGGCACAAGCCACTTCAGCCACTTCCATTAGTTTGTCTTTATTAATTTCCTTCACACCCATATCGTGTAGGTTGGTTGGCAAGCCAACAGCACGGCAGAAATCAAGTACTTCTTGAATTTCTTCGCTATCAGCATTTTCCAACACTAACTGAGTTAATGTACCAAAGGCCACTTTTTCCCCGTGTAGCAAATGGTGACACTCTTCTAACTTAGTCAAACCATTATGGATTGCGTGAGCGCCAGCAAGGCCAGAACTTTCAAAACCAATACCCGATAAGTAAGTATTCGCTTCAATGATATTTTCTACCGCTTTCGTTGACACGCCATTTTCAACCGCCGCTTTCGCTTTAACGCCATCTTCAATGATGGTTTCATAACATAGTTTCGCTAACGCTTGTGCAGAACGCGTTGGCGCACCACCTGCCATGGTCGCTTTACCAGATAAACCGTTCGCACGTGCTTCAAAGTATGTTGATAACGCGTCACCCATACCGGCAACCAATGTACGAACTGGCGCTGCCGCAATAATACCTGTATCCATAATCACCATATTTGGGTTTGATGGAATCATTAAGTATTCACTGAACTCACCTTCTGGGGTGTAGATAACCGCAAGAGCTGAAGTCGGCGCATCCGTTGACGCGATTGTCGGTACAATTACCACTGGCAATTTAGTATAAAAGGCAATCGATTTAGCGGTATCTAAGGTTTTACCTCCACCAATACCCATAATGACGTCGTTTTGGTTGGCTTTAGTCACTTCAATGATGCGATCAATTTCAACGCGACAACATTCACCGTTAAACTTATCAAAATCCACTGCCAAACCTTCAGCTTGAATGCTAGTTTGAACGCGGTCATGTACCAGACCCATCACGAAGTCATCGGCAATCGCTAATGGTTTTTTACCAAATAGGGAAACGTACTTACCGATGTTATCGATGGCGCCTTCACCTTGGATATATTTACTTGGAGAAATAATGATATTATCCATGCTAGATTCCTACTTTTTATTTAAATTGGTTAAAGACAGTTTCAACAGCGAAAGCACCTGGATCTTTAGTGCCAGACAAACTATCACTGTTCAAATATGAAGAACGACCTGCTTTTGCATTCGTCATCTCCACGGTAGATTCTGCACCTTGTTGCGCAGCGTCAATGGCGGCGGTAAAGCCTTGATTTGACCAAGCTTGTAGGGCTGGGTACAGAGCATCAATCATGGTTCGGTCGCCAGGTTTAGCCCCACCATATGCCATCATTTGTTGTAATCCAGTTTCAAAGGCGCGAGATAATACGCCATTTTGTTCAAAATCACGTCCGGCAGCAGTAAAGAAAATCGACAATAACACACCTGAAGAGCCGCCCATGGCTGCTGTGAGACAATCGGCAACGGCGGTGCATAATTTCGCTTTGTCTTGAAGCGGTAGATTTTTCGCCTCTAACTGCGCTAACACATTGCGAGCCCCTGCGGCAAAAGTCGAGCCTGTATCCCCATCACCCACGATAGAATCTAAATGGTTCAGCTCAGCTTCAATACCAATGATGGCATGACACACTTTCGCCACCACTTCAGCAGCACTTTCATCGGCTGATGGGGTGAAATGATTCTTTTTGATTTGGCTTTGGCACGAAGTAACTGGAAGCGCATGACAGTGCGCGACACCTGGCCAGGCTTGAGTTTCAACATCAAACAACAAGGCTTGTTTTGTCGCGTCATCCAATTCAATGCTTGAAATTGAGAAGCCTTTCATATCAATCGCTGTCATCAAGGTGCCACAGATCACTAACTCAGCGTGTTTAGCGAGCTCAGACTGCAATACTTCTTTAGCCACAATATTCAATTCAATGGTAGATAAACCACCTAAGTTATTAATTAAAATTGCATTTTTTTGCATTGGTTTGGCTTGGATTAACTTGGCTGCCATGGTTTCAATCAAGGCTTTTGCTTTAGGCAGATCAATCGTATCAATGCCCGGCTCACCATGAATACCTAAGCCCAGTTCTGCTTTACCTTGAGCAATACGATCGTTCGGCTCACCCGGCAAAGAACAACTGGTCAACGCCACACCAATCGACGCCGTCTGTTGATTGGCTTTAATCGCTGCCGCTTTCACTTCTTCTAATGAACCGCCCACTTCAGCCACATAACCCGCTACTTTTTGGACTAAAATAGTGCCTGCAATGCCGCGTGGCTGAGGGTTATTAGGAATCGAAATATCATCACCTACAATGATAAGATCCACTTTCTTGCCCATTTCTTTAGCTTTTTCAACGGCTAAACCAAAGTTCAATCGGTCACCGGTGTAGTTTTTAATGATCACCAAACAGCCAGCATCACCAGTAACATGCAAGATGGCATCTAAAACAGCATCCACACTTGGCGCAGCAAATAGATCACCACAAACCGCTGCGGTTAACATACCTTTACCCACAAAACCGGCATGGGCAGGCTCATGACCAGAACCACCACCACAAATTAACGCGACTTTATCTTGTTGCCAGTCAGAACGTGCAACTACTTTAGTATTATTGTTAAAATCTAATAGCGTTAGGTTATCTCGTTGAGAGGTATATAGGGCACCTTGAATAGAATCTAATACGAAGGATTCTTTTTCATTTAAGATAAGATTAGACATTTCGATTCCTCTAATTATTAATGTTTTTTATTATTCTTTTGTTCAAATGCTTTAAATTGTTCAATGCTTGGATAAGAAAATTGTGTGCCTTTTTCTGTCACACTTAACGCTGCAAATAAGGTGGCTTTTCTTAACGAAGTTAGTACGTCATTGGTTTGTAGGAAATAGTGAGAGAAGCAACCAATAAAGGCATCCCCCGCTCCACTGGCATCGACCGCGTTCACTTTCACCGATTCAATAAAGGCTTCATCACCATGTTGGCTTAACCATAACGCCCCCTTTGAGCCCATGGTCACAATGACATTTTTTAACCCTTTATTAAGTAAGATGTTGGCGGCATTTTTGATTTGTTCAATGGTTTGAACCGGCTCACCTACCAGCGTTTCTAATTCTGTTTCATTGGGCATAAAGAAATCACAACGACAAGCGTATTCAATATCTAAATCCGCAACCGCTGGCGCGGGGTTTAATAGCACTGGAATATTGTATTTATTGCCTAAATCAATCGCGTAATACACGGTTTCTAGTGGTACTTCTAATTGCAGCACAATCAATCCACATTCCATGATGGCGTCTTTGGCTTTATCAATATCGTAAGGAGTTAAATATTCGTTGGCCCCTTTAATCACTAAAATGGCATTTTGTGAGGAAGAATGAACAAATATTGGCGCCACGCCACTAGAGACTTGGGGCATTTTGCTCACGTATTTGGTATTGATCCCATAAGATTGAAAGTTGCGAATCGTGTTATCGGCAAACATATCGTCACCAACTTTGCTGACCATCAGAATATCAGCGCCTAATTTAGCAGCCGCCACCGCTTGGTTCGCTCCTTTACCGCCACAGCCCATTTTAAAAGCTGGTGCTGCGAGAGTCTCTCCGCCTTTAGGCATGCGATCCGTATAAGTAATCAAATCAACCATATTCGAACCGATAACCGCAATCTTCTTCATATTCACCTCACTGATGTAATAATAGTAACATTAACGTATTAACGACTCACCAAACAGTGACAATGATCGCATAGCGCGCAGCATTTATGTAATTAAAGTCACAAAAAATAACAAAATCAGCTTAACATTCTTTATTAATGCCCCTCAATGTTAGAATCTTAACATCAAGGTTATCTTGTCTATGACCAGCAATTCGAAATGAATAAAAAAAATGACTAAAACCATTGAATTTATTGGCATTGTGACTTAATTAATTGACAAAAAATAATGCTTGATAAACTATCGACCAAAGCGCTATCGATGAGTCATCCCGAAAATGCCATCGCAGGCCAAAAGAAAGACGGATAGGGAAAAAGATGATTACCAAACAGATGGAACGCTTACGTAGAATTGAATCTTGCTTAAAGCATTGTAATAAGATCCACCTAAAAGAAGTGGCGCGTTTATTAGAAGTCTCTGAAATGACGGTCAGGCGTGATCTTAGCTCTTTAGCCGCCGATTCATTTTCATTTGAATATTATGGTGGTTACATTCGACGTGGCGTGCCTATTGTCGATAATGAACTTTCCACTCAAGGTTATGCTTTACGTAAGCTCTCCGAAAGTCCTGTCTCGACGCATGCCAAAAAGCGACAAAAGCACGCTAAAACCAATTCTTTTATTTCCGCAACCGTGTCTGATTTTATCGAAATGTACGATGTGGTGTTTTTTGATAATGGCGATCTGATCCCAGATATTATCGGCTCAATTCCAGAGCACATTGAATTTACCGGAGTAACCTCATCGTTAAGTTCTTTCTTAGCCTTAAAAAATAAACCACGCTGCCATGCCGTATTACAAGGTGGGAGCTATCAAGCTGATACCGATTTATTTATCGCATTAAATGAAAATGAATCTGTGCCTATGGTGTTTAAAAAAGCCATCATCACCGCTAAAGGAATTGATAACCAATTTGGCATCACCACCGCAGATGAAGCCACCTACAAAGTCATTACCGCCGCATTAGCGAAAAGCTTGAAGAAATACATCATTGTTGAAAAAGAAGCCCACAATGAGGTGAAAGCTTATAAGATCAGTGAGTTTACTGATCTTCATTATTTGATTTCAGACACTAACTTACCTTTGGTTTTAAAAGAAAAATGCCGTCAATCTAATTTGCAAACCTTGACCCCAGAGACGCATGTTCAGTTGTTGTGATCTCGGTGAGGCCAATCATAAATTCGCTTGATTTGAGTCAATCACCTATTTTTCTTAATGGTTTAGCTTTGATAGGTAAAACCAATCGATATGATAGAAACAATCAATTTTGATTATTTCTACAAAGCTGTCATTATATCTCCCGTAAACAAAACAAAGCGCGACTGAAACAATAATCAGAGCCTTTATTAGCGAACGACTTATATCGATAAACGCTAAATTTTTATACAGAATTTTCAATAATAAAAGGGAAAGTGAACATTATGATTAACACTCAAATCAAGCCATTTTCAGCAACAGCATACAAAAACGGCGAATTTGTTGACGTGACAGAGAAAGACGTACTAGGCAAATGGGCAGTGTTCTTTTTCTACCCAGCTGACTTCACGTTTGTTTGCCCAACAGAACTTGGTGACCTAGCAGATCATTACGAAGAACTACAAAAACGTGGCGTTGAAGTATTCTCAGTATCTACTGACACTCACTTCACTCACAAAGCATGGCACGATAGCTCTGACACTATCGGCAAAATCAACTACTACATGCTTGGTGACCAAACTGGCAACATCACAAACAACTTCGGTGTAATGCGTGAAGGTCAAGGTCTTGCTGACCGTGCTACTTTCCTAATCGACCCAGAAGGTACTATCCAAGCAATGGAAATCACTGCTGAAGGTATCGGTCGTGACGCAGAAGACCTACTACGTAAAGTAAAAGCAGCGCAATACGTTGCCTCTCACCCAGGTGAAGTTTGCCCAGCTAAATGGAAAGAAGGTGAAGAAACACTAGCTCCATCTTTAGACCTAGTAGGTAAAATCTAATTCATAGCGAATTAAAGAATAAGTGTTGCCTATTCCCCTATAGGTAACATTTGAGGGCAGGCTGGTCATATTACTTCTGACGACCTATATGACTTACCTGCCCGACCCTATATTTTAACTCATTTGAGTTTTATCTAGAGTAACCATTTTAAAGTAAGGTGCGATCGAGATGTTAGATCAAGCGATTAAACAACAATTACAACAATACCTCCAAAACTTAAAACAAGATGTTCAGCTAGTGGTTAGCCTAGATGAAAGCAAAGCAGCTCAAGATATTTTGTCTTTGGCTAATGAAATTGCTGAGCTAAGTGACTTTGTGTCAGTTACCCGTGACGATGCGGCGAGCGAACGCAAACCAGTCATGACCATTTCTAACCCACAAAAAGGCACTCAGCTTCGTTTTGCTGGTTTACCTATGGGCCATGAATTTACCTCATTAGTGTTAGCACTTTTGCATTCTGGTGGTCACCCGATCAAATTAGAAGCAGAGACTATTGAGCAAATCGCGCAACTGGATAAAAAACTAGACGTTGAAATCTTTATTTCTCTGTCATGCCAAAACTGTCCAGATGTGGTGCAAGCTTTCAACATGATGGCAGCAATCAACCCAGATGTTCGTGTCACTATGATCGATGGTGCTTTATTCCAAGCGGAAGTGAAAGACCGTGACATCATGGCGGTGCCAAGCGTATTCGTGAACGGTGAATTGTTCGGTCAAGGCCGCATGAGCCTGAATGAAATCTTAGCCAAAGTAGATGATGGCGCAGCAGAAAAAGCCGCCGCTAGCCTAAACGAAAAAGACCCATACGATGTATTGGTTGTTGGTGGTGGCCCTGGTGGTAGCGCAGCCGCACTTTACGCCGCTCGTAAAGGCATTCGTACTGGTGTGGTAGCGAAACGCTTTGGTGGTCAGGTTATGGATACCATGGCAATCGAAAACTTTATTTCAGTGAAACGTACTGAAGGTCCACGCTTAGCTTCTGACTTAGCAGAACACCTAAAAGAATACGATGTTGATGTGGTCACTGAGCAACAAGCCGATAAAATCATGGGTAACGCTCATACTGAGGATGGCTTAATTCATGTCAACCTTGAAAGTGGTGCGACACTGAAAAGTAAAAGCATCATCTTGAGCCCAGGTGCTCGCTGGCGTGAAATGAATGTTCCTGGTGAACAAGAATACCGTAACAAAGGTGTAGCTTACTGTCCGCACTGTGATGGCCCACTGTTTAAAGGCAAGAAAACTGCGGTTATTGGTGGTGGTAACTCAGGGATTGAAGCGGCTATCGACCTTGCAGGTATTGTTGAACACGTGACCGTTTTAGAATTTGCTGACGTCTTACGCGCTGACCAAGTTCTGATCAACAAAGCGAACTCAATGCCAAATATCGACATCATTACTATGGCGCAAACCACAGAAGTGATCGGTGATGGCAAACGTGTGACTAGCTTAAAATACAAAGACCGTAACACTGATGAAATCAAAGAAATTGAATTAGCCGGTATCTTTGTTCAAATTGGTCTAGTACCGAATACGGAATGGCTAAAAGACAGCGATGTGAAACTTTCAGAACGTGGTGAAATCATTGTCAATGACCGTGGTGAAACTAGCATGCCAGGTGTCTTTGCCGCTGGGGATGCAACCACAGTTCCTTACAAGCAAATCATTATTGCGATGGGTGAAGGTGCCAAAGCGAGCTTAAGTGCTTTTGATTACCTAATCCGCCAAGAAGGTTAAGATTGATTAAGCCTCGCTTTTGATATCACTGCTTAATAAAACGCCCACTTCAATCAATGAAGTGGGCGTTTAGTTTTTTCATTAACTTTAAATCTCGTTATGCGTTAACTATTCAATGACTCTTTTTACCTAGCCTCATTTACCTAACCTCATTTCACCTAACCTCAACGGCGGATAAGAGTGTCACAATAACAAGTCTAACCTTATGATATATAAGAGATACAAAATCCATCAGTGAGCTTACCTAATAAGTTCGGTGTGTTTGTGTTTAACGCTAGACTTCAGGTTGAGTATGAACTTGCTCTTCAGGAAGCTTTTCTTTAACCACTTCAGGCACTTGCCCTTCACTGACCGCTTCTTGGTAACAGCCACTCATTTTAATCGCTAAGTACATATCCGCACGGATACGAATGCCCTCTTCTCCGACTTTAATACCGGATAAAGCACACCATTGTTTTAAACGACGTTTATGGCCAGCTAACACCAAACGAATACCACGCTTTTTCAAGATAGTTTGAATATCATCAATGACCGCCATCACACTGACATCAAGATGAGTAAAACTGGCAACCGCATCAATAATCACGCAGTTAACCCCATCACTACCCGCTTCGGCCACATGATGCAATAAACGACGCTTAAAGTGCGCGGCATTAAAATAAGTTAATGGTGAATTAAAGCGATAAATCACCAAGCCGGGGATGGGCTGCGCTTTCCCTGAACTCCCTAAACTTCTGACCGTACCTTTGGCATCCAAACCAAGCACTTGATCGGTTGGTCGCATTACAATGCGGATAAATTGGAATAACCCTAATAACACCGCCATAGTAATACCGGGAATCACCCCAATCACCAACACCGCAATAAAAGTAATGGTCGATAAGTAAAAGGCGTCTTTATTACGTCTGCGTAGTCCCCAAATTCCTTTCAAATCGATCAAAGAGAGTGAGGCAATGATCAGCACCACACCTAAAGCTGCCACCGGAATAAACTTCAATGGTTGGTAAGCTAAGATCGCAATAATGGCAATAATTAAGGCTGCAATAATTGAAACCAATTGAGTTTTGCCTCCATTGGCATCATTAACCGCAGTGCGTGAATCTGCGCCACTGATAGCAAAACCTTGTGAAAAAGCCGAGGCGAGGTTCATCAACCCAAGTGCGCGAAATTCTTTATCGGCATCAATATCATAACCATTTTTAGCCGCAAAGCTTCGAGCGGTCAGCATCATACTCACAAAACTGACCATCGCAAGGTTTAACGCTGGCATCACTAATTCACGACTGATCCCGATATCAAACTCCGGAGCTTGAAAAACCGGTAGTCCACCTTGCACCATGCCAACCACATGAACGCCAATACTCTCAAGATCGCACAACCAAACAAATAAGCTGGCAATAATGATGGCAATCATCGCCGCAGGCCAAGAGGGTCTTAATTTTTTGCAAGCAAGATAGATACTAAAGGTAATAGCGCTGACGATAACCGTTTGCCAGTGAATATTCACCCACTGTGAAGGCGCTTCCCACACTTGTTCAATCAGGTAGGATTCATTGTAGGTAATGCCAAAAACTTTAAATAATTGCCCCACCACGATTGTGATGGCAACACCATTTAATAAGCCCAATAAAATAGGACGAGATAGGAAGTCGGCAAAAATGCCTAATTTAAACTTACTGGCAATTAAACACCAAGCGCCAGTCATGGCCGTCATGGTGATCACCAGCTGCCAATGTTTCACTGTGTCTCCGGCCGCTAATGGCGTCACTACCGCAGCAATGACCGCACAGGTCGCCGCATCCGGGCCAACGATCAATTGCTTTGAGGTTCCAACTAGGGCATACACCAACATCGGCAATACGCAAGAATACAAACCAACAATTGCACTCACACCAGTTAATTGCGCATAAGCGATCGCCACAGGAAGCGCAACGGCTACGACAGATAATGCCGCTCGGACATCATCCCCTAGCCAAACTTTCTCATAATTTTTTAATTGAGATAAACCTGGAAACCATTCATTGATCCATGCCGTTTTCAATTTGCCTCATCCTTTTATGCACTATCCGTTATCACACTATATCTCATTTTTTCACAATAAAAATGTCAGAAATGACTGATTATTTATAAAGAAATAAGACCTGAAATAAAGATAACGCTGCCCAGCAAAGAGTACCGTGCAGCGGGGGTTGAATTGCCTATCAAAGGAGGTATTAACGAGGTGGATCGACTCGATTATTCCCTGAACTATTGACCCTAAACCAACCGGCAATCGAATAACGATCTCGGGTAGCCGGTAGCACTTCATGTGGGAAATCTTCACTCAAAAATACCACAATCGTGCCGAAACTTGGGGTTACTCGCACGAGCTCTTGTTGGCTGTCGTCTTGATAGATAACCAACTCACCTTGATCTTCTTTTAGCCAATCAGGATTGAGATACACCACAATAGTGACCACTCGGTTCGATTCTCCTTTAAAGGCATCTTTATGAGTTTTATAAAAATCGCCAGGAGAATAATGGGCAAAGTGGCTTTCAAAAGAAAACAATCCTAAAAATAGATGTCGATTCAAATAACGCTGCAATTGATTGGTCCAATCTAACCAAGCTTGCCCTGCGGCACTGTCACCATTAATCCAACACACTTCATCTTTGCGGACAAATTGATTCAACATGAGTTGCTCTTCACGACCAATTCCCGCGCGCTTAAAATAATCGTCCGGCATGGAGTGTACATGTTGATGCAATTGAGTCAGTAATGGCTCCGGTAAAGCATTAGGATGAATGCTATACCCTTGGTTAGCTAAGTTATCAGTGATAGTTTCAAACAGCTTAAGGTCGACAGTTGGCTCAATCGCCAATTCTTCAGTAAAAACAACGCTCATTTTTCCCTCAAAAAAATACACGCTGCCTCTCTTTCTTTAACCATTTAAAGAACCCAAAGAGGTCAGGACGGTAAGCGATTTTAGAGCGAGTTTTCTATTGAGGCTAGCAATTTTTTGCTTAAAAATGATCCAATAACTAAATGATGCTAAAAGTAAAAAAACACCAAGTTGGGGAGACTTGGTGTTTTTCATTTACCACTAGTTTAACTTGGAGTTGGACTAGATTTTATTCACGATTAATCGCTATTCCAATTGAAACAACATCTGGTTATTTCAGCGATAATCAGGCTGTAACTCGATTGCTCAGTGAAAGAAAACACACAACACCTTAAAAACAACCTGATTACATTTTATTAATTATGCTTACATTTCTTTAAAGTTAAACCATTATTTTTGAAATGTTAATTTACTTTAAAAAAGACGTTTTTTCATGGCGTTCAGCGTATTTTCAACTAGCTCTTTTTAACCCTGTAAAAATAAACTTTCACTAACTCAAGCTAAATGGAATGAGCTCCACCCCTAAGACAGTGCTGAATGCCATTACCACCAGCAACGAGGTTTTGAATACTGATTTAGACCATTGGATATAATCACTGTCATCCATACGTTTAAAAGTGACCTTAGACCAAGAGTAGCAAGAGATTGCCGCCACAATTAAATATTCATACCCCGTATGACCAAAAGCATAAAGCCCAAAGGCGACCAAAGAAAACGCCACGACATAAGCCATCATATGTTGACGAGCCTTTTGTATTCCTTTTACCACTGGCAATACCGGAATACCCGCTTGTTGGTAGTCCTGCATTCTAAACATCGCAATCGCATAAGAATGCGGCATTTGCCATAGACAAAACAACCCAAACAATAAAACCGCTTCTAAACTAATGTAATTGGTCACGGCTAAGTAACCAACCAAAGGTGGAATCGCCCCCGATACACTGCCAACTAAGGTGCCGTATACCGAGGTGCGCTTGTACCACATGGTATAAAAGAACACGTAAAAAACGTAACCGAGCAAGACCATCACCGCAGATAACGGATTAGCCATTTTGTACAACAAACCAGTGCCCAGTAACAGCATCACTATGGCGTACAAAAAGGCATGATCCACCTTGATGCCACCTTGCACTAGGATGCGCTGTTGGGTACGTGACATTTTCAAATCGATATCTCGATCAAAAATATTATTGATCACGCAGCCAGAGGCAATCACTAACCCCACACCAAGCAAGGTATAGCCAAGTAATGCCAAGGTGACTGGCTCCGATTTTGCAGCTAAAAAATAGCCTGCCAATACAGAAATCAAATTCCCGATGATGATGCCCGGTTTGGTGATGGATACGTATTCTTTTAACATCAGTCTCAACCTACATCATCATATTGTGGTTTAGGTTCCACATGATCCAAATAGACCCAGCGACCACAATAAAGACAATCACGACGGTGAAGGCGAAAGACAAGGCGTTAAACTTGCCCTTCTCTGAGCTGTCCATGTGTAAAAAATACACCAGATGAACCAGTAATTGAGCCACGGCGGTGATGATCAAAATCTCAATCGTGGTTTCACGCGACACTATCCCAGTATAGGCAAAGTAAAATGGGATAATCGTCAGAATAAGTGAAGCCACAAAGCCAATCAGATAACCTTTCGCACCAGACTGGTCATGGTTTTTAGATACCGATGAATTAGACATTACACTACCCCCAATAAATACACGATGGTAAAGACACAAATCCATACGATGTCTAAGAAGTGCCAGAATAAACTTAAGCAGTAAAAACGGCCCTTCATTAAGTCATTCAAGCCTTTGCTATTTAGTTGGTAATAACACACCGTCAACCAAATAAGGCCAAAAGTAACGTGTAAACCGTGAGTACCAACCAAGGTAAAGAAGGCCGATAAGAACGCACTGCGCTGTGGACCGAAGCCTTCCGCTATTAAGTGATGAAATTCATAAACTTCCATCGCAATAAAGCCCAGCCCCAGTAGCGCGGTGATCAATAACCAACGTTTTAAACCGGTAACATCTTCACGCTTCATTGCAATAATGCCAAAACCAAAAGTGATACTACTTAAGAGCAACAGCATGGTTTCAACGAAGACAAACGGAAGTTCAAAAATATCCTTTCCGGTTGGTCCACCCGCAGTGGCATTGACTAAGACAGCATAAGTGGCAAATAAAGAGCCAAATAAAATGCAGTCACTCATCAAGTAAATCCAGAAGCCGTATTGCTTCATCTCATTTGCGTCATGATGATCGTGATCATCATGCTGACCATGCTCAGCTAGCGAATTAGCGTGCATAATCGACCTCCATATCTTCATCATCTGACGGATTAGTTTGTTGTGCTTGGGCTTTTTTCAGCTGTTCTTTATGGGCTTGTTCAATAGCTTTAATTTCTTCTACCGTCACGTAATAATCTCGGTCTTCATTAAAGCTGTGAACAATGGCAGTCACAATAACGCCGACAACTCCCACAATGGCGAGCCACCAGATATACCAAATCATGGCAAAACCGAAAATCAAAGAGAATCCAGAAATCACTAACCCTGTTGCGGTATTTTTCGGCATGTGAATCGGGGTGTATTCTTCTTTTTCGTTCAGCTTAGCTTCAATCCCAGCGACACCATTTTGTTTTTGATACCAGAAAGCATCTAGCTCATCACCCATTGGCGACTTAGCAAAGTTATAAAATGGCGGTGGTGATGATGTTGCCCACTCTAATGTCCGTCCATCCCATGGGTCACCGGTCAGATCGCGGTTTTGTTCACGGTCGCGGATACTGACAATAAATTGCATCGCTTGACACAATACGCCACAGAAAATAATGAAAGTACCGAATGCTGCCGTCGCTAACAGCGGGAAGTATTCAGGGTCAATATGCTGGCTCAAACGACGAGTCATCCCCATAAAGCCCAAGGCGTACAGTGGAATAAAGGCAAATAAGAAACCAATAATCCAGCACCAGAAGGCACGCTTGCCCCATTTTTCATCCAACATAAAACCCGTGGCTTTCGGGAACCAATAGGTCACACCGGCGAAACAGCCAAACACCACCCCACCAATAATCACGTTATGGAAATGCGCGATCAGGAACACACTGTTATGTAATACGAAATCGGCACCAGGTACGGCCATCAGTACCCCTGTCATCCCACCAACCGTAAAGGTAATAAGAAAACCGATCATCCATAACATTGGAGAGGTAAATTCCACACGACCACGGTACATAGTAAATAACCAGTTGAAGATCTTAACCCCTGTCGGAATTGAGATAATCATGGTAGCAATCCCAAAGAAGGCATTAACGTTCGCCCCTGAACCCATGGTAAAGAAGTGATGTAACCATACGACAAAGGCTAAGATGGTGATCACAACGGTTGCCCAAACTAGTGAGGTGTAACCAAACAGTTTTTTACGTGAGAAGGTGGCAACCACTTCAGAGTACACACCAAAAATAGGCAAGATCAGAATGTACACTTCCGGGTGTCCCCATGCCCAAATTAAGTTAACGTACATCATCATGTTACCGCCCATATCATTGGTAAAGAAATGGGTTCCGAGGTAACGGTCAAGCGTTAATAGAGCAATCGTCACGGTAAGAATTGGGAATGAAATAATGATCAAAACGTTGGCGCACAATGAAGCCCAAGTAAAGACAGGCATTTTCATGAGCGGCATGGATGGCGTCCGCATACGCATGATCGTGGTAAAGAAGTTAACCCCTGATAACGTGGTTCCTATACCCGATATTTGCAGCGCCCAAATCCAATAATCTACCCCTGTTCCTGGGCTGGCTTTGATGCCAGATAATGGTGGATACGCCAACCAACCAGTACGGGCAAATTCCCCAACACCGAGAGACACATTAGTTAAGATTACGCCCACCACAAACAACCAAAAGCTCAGGTTATTCAAATATGGGAAAGCCACATCGCGAGCACCGATTTGCAACGGCACCACAATGTTCATCAAACCAATAATTAATGGCATGGCGACAAAGAAAATCATGATCACGCCGTGAGCACTAAAAATTTGGTCATAGTGTTCAGGGGGCAGATAACCTGCTTCACCAGCCGAAGAAAGGAGCTGCTGACTGCGCATCATCACGGCATCTGAGAAGCCGCGAATCAACATAATCAAGGCTACCGCAATGTACATAAAACCGATTTTTTTATGATCAACCGAGGTAAACCATTCTGACCATAAATATTGCCATTTACCGTAATGAGTAATAGCTGCGACAACCGCTAAACCCACGATCGCAATGATCGTCAAGGTCACCATGATAATAGGTTCATGGTATGGCACGCTGTCGAGAGAAAGTCTTCCAAACATAGTATTTCCTACCTTTACTGTTTCGCCATATCCATAGAATGCCCTTCACTCATGCCTTGTTCGCTTGAGTTTAAAGATCCTTTATATTGCTTAACCACATCCGCAAATAAATGTTCTGGAACGCTGGAGTAATACGTCACCGGCACATTCTCACTCGGTTTCGCCAATTCACGATATCCATCAAAATCTTTCATCACTAAGGCATTCGGTTGCTGTTTCACCGACTTGACCCAGTCATTAAATTCTTCAGGTGTGTTAGTGACATGAGCAGTAAATTTCATTCCAGAGAATCCAGCACCGCTATAACTGGCTGAAATCCCTTTATAATCATTCGCTTCATTAGCCATCAGATGCACACTCGTCATCATGCCTGGCATGGCATAAATTTGACTGCCCAAGCGTGGAATAAAGAAGGAGTTCATGATGTTGTCTGAGGTGACTTTGAATTTAATCGGCACATCTTTAGGGAAAGCCACATAATTGACCGTTGCTATATGTTGTTCCGGGTAAATAAATAACCATTTCCAATCTAAAGAAACGACTTCAATGGTCATGTGGTCAATCTCACTCACGAGAGGCTTAGATTGCTCCAGTTCATGAGTTGTACGCCAAGTGATCGTGCCTAAAATGGCAATAATAATGATAGGAATTGTCCACACCACCACTTCTATTTTGGTTGAATGCGCCCATTCTGGATCGTATTTCCCCTCTTGATTCGTTGAACGATATTTATACGAAAAAAATACCGTCATCAAGATGACAGGAATAACAACGATCAACATCAGTAATAACGCGGTGATGATCAATTCTTTTTCTTGAATGCCAATGACCCCTTTCGGATCCAGCAAAGCAGATTCACATCCTGACAACAGCAAAGGCGCTAACAGCATCCCTCCCCGTGACAAAATGTTTTTGTATCTTGAGGCTTCCATTCTAATTCTCGATATTAAAGGCGAAGAAAAGCGCCGTCGTGTAACATTGCGGCGGCACGGTTCAACGCAAAACCATGAAATCGATTGAAATGAGTTTTAGTTGCAAATTCAAACAACACCAGCTCATTTGCGACCAAGTAAATTTCACTACTTTTCAGTCAATTGGCACGATAGCCAGAAAACCGTTAAGTTAAGAGAAGAGAATAACAAAGCTAATTTGGTTACAACCAAATACACATTGTTACATTTGCAACATTATGCTTACATGTAAGCGCGTTCTCATTACAAATTAATGAGAACTAATTTTCCAAAAATGATAACAAGAGCTTGTGAATACATAGGACAGGAATAAACGAAAAGTTAAACGCTATTATTAAGCTTTTTAACAAGTAAGGTTAAGCTGATAATTAGTACCATTGATATTGATATGAGAAATAAAAATAAACCAATAATAACAATCCTCTATCGGCAAAATAAAAATACATTGTCGTGATATCATTTTTGTTTTTTCTTACTACATCCAATGCAACATTTATGTTACTTTCACCAAAACCACAAACTTAATATGGATTTAAATGGATTGCTGTATTTTGCTAAGGAGTATGCATGAACACGCAAAAAAATCCCTTCACCCTTATTGATAAACCCACCTTCTTTGGAGCACTTTTTCTGCTTTTTGTCGCGGTTGTTCCTTTACTTATTTTTCCAGAGAAAGGAGCAGAGTGGATCGCAATAGCCAAAACTTTTATGACCGATGAAGTCGGCATCTTGTACCTCATTTTGGGCTTAGCGAGCTTTTTCTTCATGATCTACATCGTTTTCTCAGATATTGGTCAAATCAAACTGGGTGATCCGGATGAACAACCTGAATTTAAAACCAGCTCTTGGGCTGCCATGCTATTTTGTGGTGGTATTGGAGCCAGTATTTTGTATTGGGGGACTATTGAATGGGCTTTCTATTACCTATCACCTCCCTTTCAGTTAGAGTCTGGAAGTGAAGAAGCCATTCGCTGGGCAGCCACTTATGGGATTTTCCATTGGGGTCCTATCGCTTGGTCAATTTATCTTGTCCCAGCCATTCCGATTGCTTATTTCTTTTATGTTCGTAAACAACCCGTCTTAAAAGTTTCCGCAGCATTGATGCCCGTTATTGGTGAAAAACGAGCTCATGGTTGGCTAGGAAAAATGATTGATGTTTTATTTATTTTTGGTCTACTCGGTGGTGGCGCAACGACCTTAGGTCTTGCCGCACCACTAATTACGGAAGGGTTAAACAACCTATTTGGCATTCCACAAACCACCACAGTTCAGCTCGGAGTACTCTTAGTTTGTACTTTAATTTTTGCTTATTCCGCTTATGCCGGCATGTCTAAAGGCATCCAACTTTTAAGTAATATCAATTTTTGGGGGGCTATTGGCTTATTAATCTTCGTTTTTTTGGTCGGCCCAACCAACTTTCTAATTGAGACCGGGTTAGACGCTTTCGGGCGTATGCTGACTCATTTCTTTAGAATGGCCACTTGGGCGGAACCCTTTGGCGGATTAGGTGATTTCAAAGATACACACTTCCCACAAGATTGGACCATTTTCTACTGGGCTTGGTGGCTAGTCTTCGCACCAAGCATGGGGCTATTTATTGCTCGTATTTCTCGTGGACGTACCATCAAACAAATGGTCGTCGGCTCTATTTTCTTTGGTTCGCTTGGATGCTTTCTCTTTTTTATGATTTTAGGTAATTATGGATTATCTTTGCAGCTCACCGGTGCAGTGGATGTTGTAGGGATTTTACAACACCAAGGCACAACAGCAGCGATCTTCGCAACGCTAGAACAATTACCTATGAGCACCGCAGTTATTGCTGTATTTACCATTCTTTGTATTTTATTTACAGCAACAACCTTTGATTCCATCTCTTACATCCTAGCTTCTGTAGTGCAAAATAATGTAACTGAGGAACCAATGCGTTGGAACCGCTTATTCTGGGCATTTACGTTATCTTTCATGCCTGCTGTTCTGATGTTTATGGGTGGATTATCGACATTACAAACGGCGGCTATTGTCGGCGGTATTCCATTAATTGCGATTGCTTTTATGCTAATGGTTTCAACCGTAAAAGCAGCTTCTTTAGATTTATCACACCAAGATGGTTATGAAGATCCTGTCATTAATATCGAAGACTTACCAGAGGTCGACCCGTGGTCAACCGAAGGGGTAGCTTTAACTAAGTTTGAAGATCTCAAAGCAACTGCGATAGAAGCCGCTAATGATGAACGTACAGCATTAAAAGCCATTTGGAAATTGAAAAAGAAAATCCGTGAGCAAGCCTTAACTTATGGAGATAATGGTTTAGAGTTAGGTGACATTCCACCTGAAATGCGACAAGAACTGGAACGTTTAACAACCGATGCGATGGCAGCCAAAGAAGTGAAATTATCCGCATCTGAAGAAGCGCAGCAGGCACGTATAGCATTTAATGCTTTGATAAAAGAAAAAAATCAACAAGAGCATCAAGATGCTTCGGCAACAGAGGAAAAACCTTCCCACCAAGTCGCCAGTTAAACTTCATCCTTAAAATGAATAAGGGCAGCCACCGAGCTGCCCTTATCTTATTTCCTAAGTATTATACCAATCACACTAATTAGATGGTCAGATAATTAGTATTACTTCAAATACTGATCATGAAACTTCACATGCTCATCAATGAAACTCGCAATAAAGAAATAGCTATGATCATAGCCAGAGTGCACATTAATCTGAAATGGGTAGCCCACCTCATTGGCGGCATTTTCTAATAAATGCGGCTTTAATTGTTCCTCTAAAAAGTTATCGGATAACCCTTGGTCCAGTTTTATGGGCGGTAAATACGCTTCATTGCCTTTGATTTTTTTCATTAGCTCAACTGCATCGTATTTTACCCATAATGCTTGATCATCCCCCAAATAAGCCGTCAATGCTTTGTGGCCCCAAGGACAATGCAGAGGGCTCACGATGGGGCTAAACGCTGAAATCGACTTAAAGCGCGGACTATTGCGCAATCCAATGGTTAATGCGCCATGCCCGCCCATCGAATGACCAGAGATCGCACGTTTATCATTAACGGCAAAATTCGCTTCAATCAAAGCTGGCAGCTCATACGCAATGTAATCGTACATTTGATAATGCTTAGCCCACGGCTCTTGAGTGGCATTTAAATAAAAGCCAGCCCCTTTGCCTAGGTCATAAGCCTCATCATCCGCAACCTCATCACCTCGTGGGCTGGTATCCGGCGCGACAATCGCAATGCCAAGTTCTGCTGCTATTCGCTGCGCACCGGCTTTTTGGACAAAGTTCTCATCAGTGCAGGTTAACCCCGACAACCAATATAAAACTGGTACTTTTTGCTCACTGGCTTGTGGCGGCATAAAAATCGAAAAGCGCATAGTACAATTCAACACTTTAGATTCATGTTCGAACTGTTGCTGATAGCCACCAAACGATTTATTTGAATTGAGTTGTTTCATTATACGGTTCTCGTTTATACGTTTCTCGTAGCTCGGAAGCTCGGAAGCTCGGAAGCTCGGAAGCTCGGAAGCTCGGAAGCTCGGAAGCTCGGAAGCTCGGAAGCTCGGAAAAGTCTATACCCGTTCCCAAGACTAGAACAACAGCCCTAAGCTACACTTTAACCTTAAAATTCATCGAACTTACAACTAAAAAAGCCCCTACTATTGTTGCTCTATCTTAAGCATCTCACCTCAAGATACGAACAACGAGTTTCCTAGCTACGTACCAATCTTCAAAGTAATTGGGCTTACCGCTAAGAATGCACTTATTATTGTTGTTCGATCTTAAGTATTTTACCTCGAGACACGAGCAACGAGCTTCCTAACTACGTACCAATCTTCAAAGTAATTGGGCTTACCGCTAAGAATGCACCTATTATTGTTGCTCGATCTTAAGTATTTTACCTCGAGACACGAGCAACGAGCTTCCTAGATACGTATCTTAATAATGAATGACGGTTCGGATACTCTTACCCTCATGCATCAATTCAAATGCTTTATTGATGTCTTCAAGCCCCATAGTATGAGTAATGAAATCATTGAGTTTGAATTCACCTTGCAGATAACGTTCTACATAATCAGGCAATTGAGAACGCCCTTTCACCCCACCAAATGCCGAACCTTTCCAGACTCGGCCCGTCACTAATTGGAATGGACGCGTTGAGATTTCTTGACCCGCCCCTGCCACACCAATAATGATCGATTCTCCCCAGCCTTTGTGACAACACTCTAACGCCGAACGCATTAAGTGAACATTACCGACACATTCAAAAGAGTAATCCACACCACCATCGGTCATTTCAACGATCACTTCTTGTATTGGCTTATCGAAATCTTTTGGATTCACCACATCGGTTGCGCCCAATTTCTTGGCTAACTCAAATTTGGATTCATTAATATCAATCGCAATAATACGCCCAGCTTTTGCCATTGCAGCGCCAATAACCGCCGATAAACCAATGCCACCCAGGCCAAAGATCGCAACAGTATCACCCGGTTGAACCTTAGCGGTATTCGTCACCGCCCCCATACCCGTTGTTACGCCACAACCTAACAGGCACACTTCTTTTAAGTCGGCTTGCGGGTTCACTTTTGCCAGTGATATTTCAGGCAGAACCGTATATTCAGAGAAGGTAGAGCAGCCCATATAGTGGAAGATTGGCTCGCCATTGATTGAAAAGCGAGTCGTTCCATCAGGCATTAAGCCTTTGCCTTGAGTTTCACGTACGGCGGAACACAAGTTGGTTTTACCAGAAGTACAGAATTTACATTTGCCACATTCTGCCGTGTAAAGTGGAATAACGTGATCCCCAACTTTTAGTGAAGTCACGCCTTCCCCTACTGATTCAACGATACCGCCGCCCTCGTGACCTAAAATGGCAGGAAAGACGCCTTCTGGATCATCGCCAGATAAGGTAAAAGCATCGGTATGACATACGCCAGTTGCAATAATTTTTACACGTACCTCACCCGCTTGTGGCGGCATCACATCCACAGTTTCCATTGTTAATGGCTCACCTGCTTTCCAAGCAACGGCGGCGCGTGATTGAATTACTTGTGCTGTCATTTCAATTCCTTACTCATTAATCTCAGGGAATAAGTCAGCGGCTTTTTTATCAAGCTCACCACTTAAGATATCCATTCAGTATAGACACCAATGGCGAAATGATAAGACTTGAATAAGTAAAACACTTTTACATATATACAATAATAGATAAAATATTAGAAAGATTAATACATATAGGTGATAAATATGCAGTGGCAAGGAATTTCAGAATTTGTGGCTGTCGCTGAAACCGGAAGCTTCACCTTAGCGGCTAAACAACTCAACGTCTCAACTGCGCAAGTGAGTCGCCAAATTAATCAATTAGAGAAGCGTCTCGCCATTCGTTTATTTTATCGCACCACCCGCCAAGTCAAACTCACCGATCTCGGACAGTCATATTTCGAGCAATGTCGAGCAATTTTAGATCAATTAACCGAAGCAGAACGCTCTGTCACAAACTTAAATCATAGTCCTCAAGGTCGACTCAAAATATCGGTTCCGATCGCTTATGGGGAAAGCCATGTGGCTCCTCTGATTAATGATTTTTACCTCGCTTATCCTGAGCTCAACATTGAACTGTGGCTCACTAATCAAGTGGTCGATTTAACCGAAGAAAAGGTCGACTTAGCCATTCGCCTCGGCCCATTAGAAGATTCCAGTATGATGGCGAAAAAATTACGTTCTCGTCAGCAGTACCTTTGCGCAGCACCGAAATACCTACGTCAATGGGGCCAACCAGAAAACTTAAATGATTTAAAAAAGCATAACTGTTTAGTTGGTACGCTCAATTATTGGCGTTTTCATCATCGTAAGATCACGATTAAAGGCGGGTTGAGTTGCAATAATGGTTACGCACTCTTAGATGCTGCATTAAAAGGGATTGGGATTGTGCAGTTGCCAGATTATTACGTGCAGAGTTATCTCGAATCGGGGCAGCTTATCTCGCTGTTTGAATCACATCAGCCTAAAAATGATGGTGTGTGGGCGGTGTACCCACACAACCATACTTTATCCACTAAAGTGCGCTTGTTGCTGGATTATCTTGACCAACATTTACCGGCCTAAGCCTGCGCTGCTGACCAAGATTCTCTTTAGCTTAGGGACGAGCTTGCCATTGACGGAAATCATTACCGGTTGGCGCTTGTGATACTCGAAGATCAAATTCCGGCAATACCGCATAAATATGATCAAAAATATCCGATTGAATCGACTCATATTCTAACCAAGCCGTGGTATTGGTAAAGCAATACACCTCTAACGAGATCCCTTCATGGGTTGGGCTCATTTGACGAACCATTAACGTCATTTCTTTGTGAATACGTGGGTGCGCATAAAGGTAATGTTCTAAATATGCCCTAAAACTACCGAGATTGGTTAATTTGCGACCGTTAATACCACACTCATGGTCAAAGTCATTACTGGAGTTATATTCCGTTAACTCTTCCACTTTATTGAGCAAATAAGGTTTTAATAATTGTGCTTTGGTTAAATAGCCAATTTCTTCTTTTTTAAGAAAATGCACACTGGTAGCATCAATTAGCACACTGCGTTTAATGCGGCGGCCCCCAGAATCTTGCATTCCTTTCCAGTTTTTAAACGAGTCTGAAATTAGAGCATAAGTTGGAATAGTCGTGATGGTTTTATCCCAGTTTTGCACTTTTACCGTGGTTAAACTGATATCAATCACATCACCATCCGCCCCATATTTCGGCATTTCCAGCCAATCGCCCACACTTAACATTTTATTGGCAGATAATTGAACCCCAGCCACTAAGCCTAATATTGGATCTTTAAAGACCAACATGATGACGGCGGTCATGGCACCTAAACCACTTAATAGGATGACCGGTGATTTACCAATTAAAATCGAGGTAATAAGCAGCGCTGCAACCACAAAGAAGATGATCTTCAAACTTTGCATGATGCCGCGTATTGGCATGTTTTTACCGGCTTGTGTACGACTTACCGCCCGTTCAATTACATCTAAAATTGAAAACACCACCAGCAAGGTATAAATCACGACCCACAAGGCAACGGCAGTCATGATGGCTTCTCGGATAAAACTTTCTTGAGAGAGCCATAACTTAGCTTGAATACCGATGACCGAACCTTGAATTAACAGCGCTAAACGGCTAAATAAATTTTCATTAGCAACGATACCTCGCCAGATCCCACCTGAGACATTGGCGCGATTTTTAATCCATCTCAATACTCCTCGATGAAGGAATAAATGAATAATAATCGCAATAATGACAATAAGACCGAGAGCTTTCGCCACCGGAAGCATTTGTTGTAAGGGGACGCCGAGCTCCTCAAACCAATTTAGTACATTCTGATACATAACCACACCTTAAAAGACAACATCAGAGAACATTATAAAATCTGACGCATTTTTTAAACTAACTACTGGTAAAATAATCCTTTCCTTACAAAAGTTGTAATAATCAGGATGTCTTTGCCAATCAATAATACCGATAGGCTATCCGCTTATACTAAGCGTACTAATTAGATGGTCAGATAATTAGTACGATTGGTATTATCATAAGGCGTTAGCTTAATGGAAATCTAACGCACTAGCTCAATAGAAATCATGACGATCCCATGACCGCCATTTGGGTAGTATTAGTTTGTAAAAATGCAATCAATATCGTATTGACAGTGTACCTTTCCCCACTGTGATTTTCGACCGGGTTTTCCTTATTTATCAATAATTTTGATAGCAATCACCTTGATACTATTCCGGCTTGAGATCATTGTTCTTAATCGCCCCCCTCAGCTAACAGTTAATCCTTCAATTGATGAAGAGAGCGTTGTAATTGCTCCAGTTTTTGATGCAGCTCTTGAATTTCTTTTGAGGTAGCAAGCTTATCTTGTTCTGGTGCCCTTTCTTCACGCAATTGCTTATGCTCTTCTGACATCACTTCTAAAATCGTCCCCACCATCATATTTAAGAAAATGAAAGCCGTTAAGAAGATAAACGTGAGGTAATAGATCCAACTTAGTGAATAGACTTGCATGGTTTCGTACATCACATCCGTCCAATCTTCAAAGGTGGCGACTCGAAATAAGGTCAACATCGAAATCGACACATCACTCCACAACGTTGGATTAATATCTGCAAATAACATACTGCCAACGGCGGCATAAATATAGAAAATAACGAACATCAATAAGCCAATGTACCCCATCTGCGGAATGGCTTTGATAAGTGCATTCACCAGCACCCGTAATTCCGGCACCATAGAAACCAAACGCAGCACTCGGAAAATACGTAATAAACGAGCAACAAACATGGTTGAACCCGCCGCTGGATACAAACTGCCGATCACTATGATGGTGTCAAAGATATTCCATCCTTTTTTAAAGAAAGCGCGAAAGCCATCACTAGCGAGATAGCGAATGACCAGCTCGATTAAAAAGAAGACCGTGATCGCGATGTCCATAATGTTCAATGCTGACTCAATAGTCGGAGGCAAAGAATAAGTATGAGCGCCGACGGTTAACGCTGAAATAACAATGACCGCAATCACAAACCATTGGAATGTATTGCTTTTATCAATACGTTTAAATGCATTTTGTAAATGGCGGAATGTCTTTGTCTGTTCCAATCACATCACCTTAAAAAATTACGAATTATGGTTAACAGTGTCAGTCTCACCCTGTATGGTAAATAGCTCAAAAATGAACATTCAACGAGGACGTTGTCATGATGAAACTGGGTTTTATTGGCTTTGGAAAAAGCACGAACCGCTATCATATGCCTTTTATTGATGCGGCAAACAAGTTTGAAGTAACAGGGTATTACACCCGGGGTACGCGACAATTTGACATGCTTTATCCTAATCTCAATAACCACATTCAACGCTTTGAAACTCTGCAATCTTTGTTAGACAGCCCTGTTGAGTTAATTGTTATTACTACCCCAGCCAGTACCCATTATGAATTAGCCAAACAAGCCATCTGCGCGGGTAAGCATGTGATTGTCGAAAAGCCATTTTGCGATACGCTCGCACAAGCTCAAGATCTCTTCCAACTCGCCAAACAACACCAGGTTCGTATCACGCCCTACCAAAACCGCCGTTATGACAGTGACTTTCTTACTATTAAAAACGTGTTAAAGCGCCAAGATATTGGCAAAGTAATGGAAATCGAATCTAACCATACGCATTATCGAACCGATGGTGCCGAGCATTCTGGCTACCTATATGATGGCAGCGTGTATGGTCATGCCGTGCATTTTCTCGACCAAATTGTGTCGCTATATGGCGAGCCCGATGAGGTGATTTATGACATTGCTAACCAAAAGAATTACTACCTTGGTGAAGGTTTGAGCTACCAAATGGATCACACTCAAGAAAATGGCGTTCCAGAAGATCATTATGATATTAAACTGGTTTACGGCAATTTACGCGTGCGTATTCGTTTCTCACAATTGATCGTCAAAGAGCCGCCCCGCTGGATAATCAATGCCACCAACGCGACAGTTGAAAAATATCAAATTGACCAACAAGAGCGCGATTTAAAACAAGGCATCTTCCTTGATACGCCAAGCTTTGGTCAAGACACCGCTCAAGGTACTTGCACCATTTACTTTAACGATCATCATGAGCTAATAGCGCCCATCCACCAGCATTACACCCAGTTTTATCTCGATACCTATCAAGCGATTCGTGACAACACCGAAATGCCAGTAACCGAGCAACAAGGGTTGATCGTTTTGAATATCATGGAATCAATTGTGGGACATAGGAAGTATCAAAAGCTAATTTAAATAGGTTCAATTAAAAGAGAAATATATGGATGATAAACAATTAGAACGAAGCTTACATTCGATAGGAAAAGCATGCTTTGTAAAATATTATGATTTATTTCAAAACCCAAATTGGTCAAGAGAAGATCTTATCGAGCATTTAATGAAAGCTGAGGGTTATTATGAATCTGGTTGTAAAACTAGAATTTCTCAGTCTAAACGGATATTTGATAAAAACCGTGCTCTGGATGCTTTAGATATAATTATCAACTCAAATAGGCTACCTGTTGAAATCATTGAAAAGGCAAGAAAGCTAAAAATCCAGAAATAGAGAAGATAAAAAAAGTCCGCAATTACGCGGACTTAAGGTTGATTTGGTGCCTGTTAATGCCAGACCTTTCTTAAAGGAGGATTATTCCCACTCGATTGTCGCTGGTGGCTTACCAGAGATATCGTAAACGACACGAGAGATACCATCGATTTCGTTGATGATACGGTTAGACACTTTACCTAGGAAGTCGTAAGGTAATTGCGCCCAATGTGCGGTCATAAAGTCGATCGTTTCTACTGCGCGTAGTGACACAACCCAATCGTATTTACGGCCATCACCCATAACGCCAACAGAACGTACTGGTAAGAATACCGTGAACGCTTGTGACACTTTATGGTAAAGATCCGCAGCATGTAGTTCTTCAATGAAGATAGCATCCGCGCGACGTAGTAAGTCACAGTACTCTTTCTTCACTTCGCCCAGTACACGCACACCTAGGCCTGGACCAGGGAATGGGTGACGGTACAGCATATTGTATGGAAGACCTAATTCAAGGCCAATCTTACGCACTTCATCTTTAAACAATTCACGTAATGGTTCAACTAAGCCCATTGCCATGTCGTCAGGTAGGCCACCTACGTTATGGTGTGATTTGATTACGTGTGCTTTGCCAGTTTTTGATGCCGCTGATTCGATGACGTCTGGGTAAATTGTACCTTGAGCTAACCATTTTGCGTTTTTCAGTTTCTTCGACTCTTCATCAAAGATCTCAACGAATACGCGGCCAATGATCTTACGTTTCGCTTCTGGTTCAGCTTCGCCACCTAGTGCATCTAAGAAACGGTTTTCAGCATCAACGTGGATGATGTTAAGACCGAAGTGATCGCCAAACATTTCCATTACTTGCTCTGCTTCGTTTAAACGTAATAAGCCGTTATCTACGAATACACAAGTCAGTTTAGGGCCAATCGCACGGTGGATCAGCATAGCAACGACAGATGAATCAACACCACCAGATAGACCTAGAATCACTTCATCATCACCAACTTGCTCTTTAATACGAGCAACAGCGTCTTCAATGATAGAAGATGGGGTCCATAGTTTGTCACAACCACAGATGTTCAGAACAAAGTTCTCTAACATGCGTAAGCCTTGACGAGTATGAGTCACTTCTGGGTGGAATTGTACGCCATAGAAACGTTTTTCATCGTTTGCCATCGCGGCGTATGGGCAAGTATCTGTTTGAGCAACTTTGGTGAAATCATTTGGGATCTCAACTACTTTGTCACCGTGACTCATCCAAACATCCAATAGTGGTTTGCCATCTTCAGCAATCGCATCTTCAATGTTTTTGAACAGTTCACACTCTTCAACCATTTTCACTTGCGCGTAACCAAACTCACGTTCGTTCGAGCCCGCTACTTTACCGCCCAATTGCTCAGACATGGTTTGCATGCCGTAGCAGATACCAAATACTGGTACGCCAGCGTTAAAGACATATTCAGGTGCACGTGGAGAACCTGCCTCTGTCACACTTTCTGGGCCACCAGATAAGATAATACCGTTTGGATTGAATTCACGGATATCCGCTTCATCTACATCCCAGCTCCATAGTTCACAGTACACACCGATTTCACGGATACGGCGAGCAATCAACTGAGTGTATTGAGAGCCAAAGTCTAAAATTAAAATACGCTGAGCATGAATATTGGTCGTCATTCGTTTTCTCTAATAATCAAATCAAGGTTGATAATGGTGTGAGTTTCGAGTTTCGAGTTTCGAGTTTCGAGTTTCGAGTTTCGAGTTTCGAGTTTCGAGTTTCGAAAAGCATACTTTTGCATTTCTAACTCAACAACTCACACCTTTATAAATTCTTTTACTATGCAAATTTTTAATTTCTCACACCGGAATTAAGTTCCAGAACAAGGCGAATACGCGGAGTTGACGCTAGTCAATGAGCACATTCAACACAGTTATTGAACTTAATAACCTGTGAGAAATAAAAATCTTAACCTAAGCGGTAATTTGGTGCTTCTTTAGTGATTTGCACGTCATGAACATGCGACTCTTGCATACCTGCGCCAGAGATACGAACAAATTCGGCTTTCGTACGCATATCTTCAATAGTAGCACTGCCTGTCAAGCCCATGCTTGAACGTAAACCGCCCATTTGTTGATGGATGATTTCTTTTAGGTGACCTTTATAAGCAATACGACCTTCGATTCCTTCAGGAACAAGCTTGTCTGCTGCGTTATCTGATTGGAAGTAACGATCAGATGAACCTTGAGACATCGCACCTAAAGAGCCCATACCACGGTAAGATTTGTATGAACGACCTTGGTAAAGGATCACTTCGCCTGGTGCTTCTTCTGTACCAGCAAACATTGAACCTACCATCACACAAGAGGCACCCGCAGCAATCGCTTTACAGATATCACCAGAGAAACGAATACCACCGTCGGCAATCACTGGAATACCAAATTCTTCGGCTGCACTTGCCGCTTCAGAAATAGCTGTAATTTGTGGAACACCAACACCTGTTACGATACGAGTCGTACAGATAGAACCAGGGCCAATACCCACTTTTACGGCATCAACACCAGCGTCGATAAGTGCGCGAGCACCCGCCGCTGTTGCCACGTTACCACCGATGATTTGTAGATCTGGGTATAACGCACGAGTTTCTTTAATGCGGTCTAATACACCTTGTGAGTGACCATGTGAAGAGTCGATAAGTAGGACATCAACACCCGCTTCCACTAATGCTTTCACGCGTTCTTCATTACCAGCACCTGCACCAACAGCTGCGCCAACACGTAAACGGCCACGCTCATCTTTACAAGCGTTTGGTTTGCTTTCTGCTTTTTGGAAGTCTTTGGCTGTGATCATGCCTGACAGTTGGAAAGCATCATTAACAACCAGTACTTTTTCAACACGATGCGCTTGCATGCATTGTTGAACATCACTCATTGATGCGCCTTCTTTTACTGAAGCCAAACGATCTTTTGGCGTCATCAGTACTTCAACTTTTTTCGTTAAATCAGTTACGAAGCGAACATCACGGCCAGTAATGATACCAACCAGTTCGTTGCTTTCTGTTACAACAGGGAAACCAGCAAAGCCATGTTTTTGAGTTAATGCTTTCACATCAGCAATCGTATCAGTCGGACGAACTGTCACAGGATTACTTACCACACCCGCTTCGTAAATTTTAACTAAGCGAACTTGCTCGGCTTGTTGTTCAATCGACATATTCTTGTGAATAAAACCGATCCCGCCTTCTTGAGCGAGAGCAATGGCTAAACGAGCTTCTGTTACCGTATCCATAGCGGCAGAGATCATTGGAACATTAAGTGTGATCTTTTTAGTCAACTGAGTGCGAAGATCAGCTGTATTAGGAAGAACAGTGGAGTGTGCTGGGACGAGCAGTACGTCATCAAACGTTAAAGCTTCTTTGGCGATTCGTAGCATTGCAATATCTCACATAAGAGTGTTAGAAGGATAAACCCCGTGGTTGATTCATTTCATCGTTTCGCATAACAAAATGAATTTGGGATTTGATATTGCAGCGGGATTATACGCCTCAGGCAATCGGTTTGCCAGCCATTTTTCACTGTTTCTTTATTAAAATTAAGTGAATTCACTAAAAATCGTCTCAACAGCCTGAATTCACAAGAAACTCGCTTAGTGCAAACGTTTTAATGAAAAGCAAAAAGAGCGCCTAAATTGATTCTCTTTCGCCATTTTTAGACAAATTTTAAGCCTCCATCAATGAAACGGAAAGAAACGTGATAATCTTAGGCAGTTAAATATGCCCATTGATGAGAGTTACAATGTCTATCACCACCAATACGAATGCCAATATTTTTACCGTTTCACGTTTAAATGCGGAAGTGCGCATGTTACTTGAAAATGAAATGGGCATCGTGTGGCTAGTTGGAGAACTCTCCAATTTTTCAGCGCCAGTTTCAGGCCATTGGTACTTCTCGTTAAAAGATGCGCGTGCTCAAGTAAAATGCGCCATGTTCAAAGGCAATAACCGCCGTGTCACTTTTAAACCCAACAATGGTAATCAAGTATTAGTGAAAGCTCGCTTATCTCTTTATGAGCCACGTGGGGATTATCAGCTAATCATAGAAAGCATGCAGCCAGAAGGTGATGGACGTTTACAACAAATGTTCGATGAACTGAAAATGAAACTGGCTGGTGAAGGCTTATTTGCTCAGCATCTTAAAAAGCCCTTACCCGATAACCCCAAGCGTATCGGGATTGTCACCTCAAAAACTGGGGCCGCTTTATACGATATTTTAGATGTCTTAAAGCGTCGTGACCCTAGCTTACCGGTGGTGATTTACCCCACTATGGTCCAAGGAGAAGAGGCGGCTTACAAAATAGCTCAAGCGATAGGTCGCGCCAATAGTCGTAATGAATGTGATATTTTAATCGTCGGTCGTGGTGGTGGCTCTTTAGAAGATCTGTGGTGCTTTAACCATGAAATTGTCGTACGTACTATTGCCGCTAGCCAAATTCCGGTTGTTAGTGCCGTTGGACATGAAATTGATGTCACCATAGCTGACTTTGTGGCCGATGTTCGCGCCCCTACTCCATCTGCCGCCGCCGAATTAGTCAGCCGTGATAATAGCCATAAAGCACATACCTTATTGGCTAAACAGCGCGATTTGCTGGCCGCTTGGCGTCATTACTCCCATCAACAAAAAAGTCGTTTGAGTCAATTGCAATTTTCATTAGAAAAACAGCACCCTCGTTATCAATTGGATAAGCAAAGCCAACGACTCGATGAATTACAAATTCGATTATCACGTGCCATTCACGCTCATTTACAACGTTTGCAAGTTCAATTACATCGTACAGAGCAATCCCTTGGTTTTTACTCTCCAACCAAAACCATTGAACGTCATCAAGATCGTTTACATACTTATCAAGCACGTTTGATCCAAGCCATCCATCGCACCTTACGTGATCAACAATACAAGCTGGCATTACAAGCTGAAAAGCTCGATACCGTAAGCCCGCTTTCAACCTTAAAGCGTGGCTACTCGATCACTCGTGATAGCAAAGGGGCAGTGCTCACAAGCCGTCAGCAACTTCAATCGGGCGATACCATCATTACTCGCTTTAGTGACGGGGAAGTGGCTTCGGTTATCGTATAACCCACACGCCGTAATATAAAACCAGACACCTCAGCGATGTGGTGTCTTTTTTTTACTTTTCATTTTATTACTTAACCTCTACTGCTTTTTCTTTTGCCAATCTTGAATCACGCGAGATTTGGACTTTAATTCATTACAGCTTGGGCAAAAATAGCTGGTTGAGCCGCAAGCTTGAATGCGCTCTAGTTCACTTGGACAGTCTGGACACATCATCCGCATGACCCATTCGTTCTCACAGCTAGAACAATGGAAGTGATCCTGTGCCTGATTTTCTATTGAGATCCAAGTCAGAGCTTTTTGGCAGTCTGGGCAGAGATTCGTTTCCATTTATCACCTTATATTTTGTCAATAAATACCATTCGATCTTGATCTGATCTTACGCTTTCTACTTAATGAGCAGCGATCTACCCCATTAAGAATATTTATATCACCATATACCGAAAGCATAAGTTACATATTCTGCATTTCAATTTTAAAAAGGATAAAAATCTAAATTAAATTTTAAAAAGCCAATGATCCGATATTTTATATAAAAGAAAAAAGCCAATTTGACCGATAAAACTCGTCGATCGTAACAAAACAGCAGATATTACTGTTCTTGTCATTTTCATTCATTTTGAGCATACCTTTTAGATAAAAAAATGCCACTCATTACGAGTGGCATTGATAATCGATAAAGTCGTAAACGCTATTTTTTACGTCCGCGTTTGATAAGGCTCATCATCTTCTTACGTTTTTGATCGTCAGAGTAGCCAGATTTTTTCGTTGGTGCTTGGGTTTCAAATGGGTTTTCACTATTCTGGAATTGAATACGAATAGGCGTGCCCATGATCTCCAAAGAACGACGGAAATAGTTCATCAAATAACGCTTGTAAGAATCCGGTAATTCTTTCACTTGGTTTCCGTGCACCACAATAATCGGTGGGTTATAACCACCTGCGTGTGCGTATTTCATTTTCACACGGCGACCACGGATCAGTGGTGGCTGATGATCATCTTGAGCCATTTTCATAATACGAGTCAGTACCGATGTACCCACGCGTGTGGTCGCTGATTTATACGCTTCTTGTACTGATTCGAATAAATGGCCAACTCCGGTACCGTGTAAGGCAGAAATAAAGTGGATACGAGCAAAGTCAACAAAACCTAAACGACGATCCAATTCTTTTTTCACGCGTTCTTTTACGTCGGTATCCAATCCATCCCATTTGTTCACGGCAATCACAATAGAGCGCCCTGCATTTAAGGCAAAGCCCAATAAGCTTAGATCTTGATCGGAAATATTTTCACGAGCATCAATGATCACCAAAACCACGTTAGCGTCTTCGATCGCTTTTAGCGTTTTGATCACAGAGAATTTTTCAACGGCTTCATTGATACGTTTACGACGACGTACACCTGCGGTATCAATCAAGACATATTCACGCTCATCACGCTTCATTGGAATATAGATCGAATCACGAGTTGTTCCTGGCATATCGTAAACCACCACGCGTTCTTCACCTAAAATACGGTTAGTCAGCGTGGATTTACCTACGTTTGGACGACCAATGATCGCCAGTTTAATCGGCTGATCTTGCAGACGTTTAAACTCAGCTTCCGCTTCTTCTTCGGTGTATTCTAGTTGCTCTTCTTCTGCGTCAACCAGGCCGGTCAGATCTTCAATTTCACCATTAAGCTTTGCTTCTTCTTCGGCTAATTGATCAGAAAAAGGTTTTAAAGCTTTATCAATCAAGCTCATTACGCCACGACCATGGGCGGCTGCGATTTGATAAATTTTATCCATACCAAGCTGCCAGAACTCAGCACAGGCAGCATCGGCATCAATACCATCGACTTTGTTTACTACTAGCATGCTTGGTTTTTCACGCATACGTAAATGGCGTGCAATCGCTTCATCGGCTACGGTTAGCCCAGCACGACCATCAACCATGAATAATACAACGTCCGCTTCCTCAATCGCAGCTAAAGACTGTTCCGCCATTTTGGTTTCAACACCATCTTCAGTGCCATCAATACCACCGGTATCAATCACGATGAACTCATGCTCACCTGACTTAGCTTGACCATATTTACGATCCCGAGTTAAGCCCGGAAAGTCTGCCACTAATGCATCACGCGTGCGCGTTAGGCGGTTAAATAACGTCGATTTACCCACGTTTGGACGCCCAACAAGAGCAACTACTGGAATCATATATACCTCAATTAATACTTAAATAACCTAGAGTAGTTATAGGTAAAGTGAGTTTACCTATAACTACTAATTCGTTATGGCTGCACGATTATCGCTTTTCATTCATATCGCGATAACCATCGCATTATAATGCTATCCACGACTCATAAAAAAAGTCATCGATAGAATAACAAAGGCCCCTATTCACCTGTTATGGATAGGAGCCACACAATCAAACACTGAAAAAATCAGGGCGCGTATTGTATCACGATCCTTCGGGGATCTGCATTTTCTTTATATCGCCCTCTCGGGTGATGATAACAAAGCCATCGTCAGTTTCCACCGGAGGAACCGCAATGCCATCTTCATCAATCAATTGTTGAGCCACAAATTTCCCGGTTGCGCGATCAATCCAATGCAAATAGCCTTCTCCATCCGCCACCACTAAGTATTGATTAATCAAAACTGGTGCGGTTAATTGGCGGTACTCTAATGAATCATTTGTCCAAAGAGGCGTACCACTGCGAACGTCTACGGCTGCAATATGATCTTTATCAGTCACCACAAAAATACGACTGCCATCAGAGGCTAAATCAGTGGCTGATGAATAGGTTCGTTTCCACATCGGAGCGCCTGAGCGTAAATCAATTGCCACTAATTGACCATTGACTCCAACCGCATACAAATTTGAACCTATGATTAACGGCGACGCATCCACATCAACTAAGCGATCAATTTCGGTTGAACCTTTTGGCGTACCAATCGGTTGTTGCCATAATAATTGACCACGTTGAATCAATGCAGCGGCTAAACGACCGTTAGCCATTCCCCAGAACACACCACCCGAAATCGACACCGGTGAACTGTCCCCTCTCAAGGTCAGGTTGGGAACGTCATTATTGATTTCCCAAAACGGCTCACCAGAATCTTCTTTTAGGGCAACTAATGTACCTTTGCTGGTATGGAACATCACTAAGCTTTCGTCGGCTAATGGTTTAGCCAGCACTTCACCGTCAATGTCTTTTTTCCAAACAACCGAACCATCATCGACTGACAATGCAAACGCTTGACCATTTTCATCGCCAATATACAGCTTGTCATAAGAAGCGGTTAGTCCACCAGACAAACGAGCAGGTTGATCGCCTTCAAGATCAACTTCCCAAAGCGTTTTACCCGTTTCAGGATCCAGTGCTTTGACTTCACCATCACGGCTCGCTACAAACACTTTTCCATAGGCATAAACAGGGGATAACTTTGAAAAATAATGCCCAACACCATCACCAATCGATGCCGTCCATTCCGTTGCCGGAGTAAATTGACTCTCGACCACAGGTAGAGGTGCCATCACAATGGTGTCTTCTTCTCCAGCACAGCCAAATAAACCTAATGCAACAAGTGACATGGCTAGACTACGGTTGAACATTTTTTTCATGCAAGACATCCTTTACTTTGCAAGATCATCTAGTTTGATTTGTAGCACTTGGCTGTTTGAGCCATCTTGCTGAGCTTGTGTATACGCTTTTTCAGCTGAATCTTTATCACCTTTAAGCAGATAAATATCGCCTAATAGCTCTTGATTGCGAGCTTTCCAAGCATCTGATTTCACTTCGGTTACGGTGTTAATCGCTTCATCGTATTGACCTTTAGCAGCCTGCACGCGCGCGGTACGATAAGCAATCATCGGTATTAAAGTGTCATCTTTGGTATGCGCTTTCGCCCATTGTAATTGCGTTAAGGCATCATCCAGTTTATTGGCTTGGACCTGCACTTGAGCTAATTGCAATGAGGTTAATACCGCATAAGAGGTGGTATCGTAATTATTGATAAAATCTTGGGCCGATTCCGTTGCCTCTAAGCCTTTTGCTTCAAGGTTAGAAACCACAGCAGTATAACTGTGAGAAGCCGATTCTTGGGCATTAGCTAAAGAATCTTGATAATAACGCCAACCGATAATGCCACCAATACCGACCACGATACCGATCACGACAGCTTTACCATTCGCACGCCACCAATCTTTAATTGCTTCTACTTGTTGTTCTTCGTCAGCGTCGTAGATACTCACGTCCTGTCCTCTTAAAAATTCAATCCAATAATTAAATAATGCTTGCTAAGTAAGCGGCAACCTCTGATTGCGCCATGGTTTGTTGCTCACCACCGGTCAAATCTTTTACGACAACCGTGCCTTCTGCAACTTCATTTTCACCTAATACTAAAGCAATGGATGCGCCCACTTTATCGGCACGCTTAAATTGTTTTTTAAAGTTACCGCCACCGAAGTGCGTCATAAGACGTAAGCCTGATACAGATTCACGTAGCTGTTCGGCTAACTTCATTCCGTTAATCAATGTGCCTTCACCCGCAGTGACTAAATACACATCAACGGCTTTACGAACGTCATTCAGCTCTAAGGTTTCTAGCATCAGAACTAAACGCTCTAGCCCCATTGCAAAGCCAACCGCTGGAGCTGGTTTACCACCTAATTGCTCAACTAAACCATCATAGCGACCACCACCACATACGGTACCTTGTGAACCTAGGCTTTCGGTGATCCACTCAAATACTGTTTTGTTGTAGTAATCCAAACCACGGACAAGACGTTGATTGACTTGGTATTCAATGCCCGCTGCATCCAATAATTCACATAAGCCAGCAAAGTGTGCTTTTGAATCATCATCAAGATAATCAGCAAGTTGCGGTGCATCAACTAAAATCGCTTGGATATCAGGATTTTTGGTATCCAGAACACGCAATGGATTGGTGTACATACGACGTTTACTGTCTTCATCCAGAACGTCCATGTGTTGCTCTAAAAACTCAATCAATACGCTACGGTAATGTTGACGCGCTTCTAAAGAACCAATGGAATTCAGCTCTAAACGAACATGTTTATCAAGACCTAATTCACGCCATAAACGTGCGGTCATCATGATTAATTCAGCATCGACATCTGGGCCTTGTAACCCAAACACTTCCACACCCACTTGGTGGAATTGGCGGTAACGACCTTTCTGTGGGCGTTCATGACGGAACATCGGGCCCACATACCAAAGACGTTGCTCTTGGTTGTAAATCAGACCATTTTCGATACCTGCGCGTACACAACCGGCTGTACCTTCAGGACGCAAGGTTAAGCTATCACCATTGCGGTCTTCAAATGTGTACATTTCCTTTTCAACCACATCGGTCACTTCACCGATCGCACGTTTAAATAAGTTAGTCATCTCCACGATAGGCATACGGATTTCACTGTAACCGTATGAACTGACAACACGTTTTACCGCGTCTTCCACTTTATGCCAAAGCGGAGATTGTGTTGGAAGGCAATCGTTCATGCCTCGAATTGCTTGAATTGTTTTACTCACAGTCTATACCGTTCAAATTGTAGAGTTAATTATTTATCGATGTGGCTGATATCAATGCGATTTTTACTGTCTAACATCGACGCTTTAGCGCGAATTTTGGCTTCTAATTGGTCGATAACATTATCATTATCAAAACGCTCTTTTTGACGTTTACCGTCTTCATAAAAAGCACTTTTCTTGTTACCACCAGCAATACCCATGTGTGACACTTCCGCTTCACCCGGGCCATTCACGACACAACCAATAATAGAGACATCCATTGGCGTAATAATATCTTCTAAACGCTCTTCTAAAGCATTCACTGTCCCAATCACATCAAACTCTTGACGTGAACAGGTTGGACAAGCGATGAAATTGATACCACGAGAACGGATACGTAAAGATTTTAAGATATCAAAGCCAACTTTAATTTCCTCAACTGGATTCGCCGCTAAAGAAATACGTAAAGTATCACCAATGCCTTCAGCCAGTAGCATACCTAGTCCGACCGCTGATTTCACGGCTCCAGCGCGAGCTCCGCCGGCTTCCGTGATCCCAAGGTGTAAAGGCTGATCAATTTTTTGTGCTAATAGACGATAAGAGTCTACCGCTAAAAATACGTCAGACGCTTTGACACTGACTTTAAATTGATCGAAGTTCAAACGGTCAAGAATATCGACGTGACGCATTGCTGACTCAACTAACGCAGCAGCCGTCGGCTCACCGTATTTTTGTTGAATGTCTTTTTCTAGCGAGCCGCCATTCACACCAATTCGAATAGGAATATTATTGTCTCGTGCACAGTCCACAACGGAGCGAATGCGCGCTTCATTACCGATATTTCCTGGGTTAATACGCAAACAATCGACGCCGTATTCCGCCACTTTCAGGGCTATACGATAGTCAAAATGAATATCAGCGACTAAAGGAATGGCGACTTGTTGCTTAATTTGTTTAAACGCCTCTGCGGCATCCATCGTTGGTACCGATACGCGTACGATATCAGCGCCCACTTTCTCAAGCGATTTAATTTGAGCGACCGTCGCTTCCACATCGGTGGTACGAGTATTGGTCATAGATTGAACAGCAATTGGAGCGCCGTCGCCAATCGGCACATTGCCAACATAAATTCGAGTCGATTTACGACGCTTTATAGGAGATTCGTGTTGCATAATAATTCTACGGTAATGTCAATCGAGCCACTTTACCTGCAGTATACCTAGAAAGGTCAACAGGTTCATCGGCTAAAGTAATAGAGACGCCTTCCGGCGCGCCTAAGATGATGGAATAAGGCATTTGCCCTGACAGGGTTAAAGACTGGCCCGCTTTTTTTAACCCAATCGATAACACTTTACCTGAACTGTCTTTAACTTGAATCCAGCAATCATCTTTAAATTGCATAGACAGTTCATTGTTGTTGGTTTGTTGTTGGGTTATTTGTGCGATGGCTTCACTTTCTGTGGAGGAAGCTTCATTTGCTGTAGTCGACAGTGAGGTCACATTAGATGAGTCAGCATTCGTTGTCGAGGCAAGCTCGTTCTCTTGATCACTTTGATTCGACGCTAAGCTTGGTGTTGCGTCACTAACCGCTGATTCTGAATCAACTGCCGTGGCCGCCTGGTCATTAGAATCTGTTGTCATTGAGCTCGTTGGTGCTGACTCAATCGTTGCAGTCTCAGCTGATGACGCCGTCGCCTCTATCGATTGAAAATCATCATTCACCGTTGAATTGGTCGCATCATGCTCCGAAGAAAGAGAAGATGGCGATAAGGTGTCTTGTTGATGATTTTGCCACCACCAAACCGATGAGATCCCAAGAATGATAACCAAAATCCCCCAAGTGAGGTTCATGATACGGTTATCATGTTGTTTTCTCTCTGTTTTTTTAGAGAAACTGTGCATTGGCTGCTCTTTATGCTGCCCACGACCAGATTGTTCTAATGCAATAAGAATGTCTTTTTCTTTAATCCCGACCATCTTGGCATAAGATCGAAAATAGCCACGTATAAAGGTGGCTACATGATGATTATCAAATTGATTCGTTTCTATGCTCTCAATGACAGACACTTTTAAGCGTAATTTCTCAGCAATGTCTTTCTGGCTAAGCCCTAACTCAAGACGACGTTGACGCAGCATCTCACCAGGAAGCGTCGTATTCACTTCAACTTTTGGATCGGTTTCGTTATTTTCAGTACTCATTCTGTCTGTACTTCTGATATTGGACAGAGTCTGGATATTTGGTTTTCAGTATGTTGCCATACTTAGACACTAACTCAGGATTATTGGCTTTATGTTCTAGTTTTATTAATAAATCCAAGCTAGTAGGACGGTATCCATATCTCTGATTAAATTGTAATAGTCGGATCCTGGCATGCGAAAACTCGTCCTTTTCTATTTCTAACTCAGCCATCTGTAACAATGATCGAGCTCTACCGGGATCATGATCAAGAGCGCGAGAAAAGTAGTTTTCTGCTTTCTCCTTATCACCACTTTTTAATGCACATAATCCAGCATTTTCATAACTGGCGGCCACTAAATAATAATAAGGTTGCTCTATCGCGCGGTTAAAATATTCATCCGCTTTTTTATACTCGCCTTGACGACACAAAAAGGCACCGTAGTTATTCAATACATCTCCATTTTTAGGAGAGCTATCCAATGCTTCTTGGTACGCCTGTTCGGCTAATTTATTTTCGCCCACTCTTTGGTAATAATAAGCGATGGAATTTAAAGCTCGATAATAAGTTGGCGCATATTTCACCGCCGTCTCTAGATTTTCACGAGCTTTTACCATATTGCCTTCTTCCAAATATCCCAATCCTAATGAGATTCTGGCTTCCGACGCTTTTATATTATCAAATTTAGCAGTGTTTGGCTTGTCGGTCACTGTAACACAACCGGTTAAGAAACTAACCACTAAAATGCAAACTCTATTTTTTATCGACAACATTGGATACCGCCTCTTTCGATGCAGGAACCAATGTCATGTCTATCAGATAGCTTTTACTGGGATTGGTTCCCCTTGCTGCTTTTGTTTTGTACGTTTTGTTCGGTCGATCACATCTCCAACCAGCTGACCACATGCTGCATCGATATCATCACCACGAGTTTTACGTACCGTAACCGTATAATCGTATTGCATTAATGTTTTCATAAAGCGATCAATACGAGAGTTACTTGGCTTGTTATATGGTGACCCAGGATACGGGTTAAATGGAATTAAATTAATTTTTGCAGGGGTATCTTTTAACAACTCTGCGAGCTGCCTAGCATGTTCCATATCATCATTAACATGATCAAGTAACACGTATTCGACCGTAACCTTACCGCGGTTGGCATTAGAAGAGGCGATATAGCGACGAACGGAACCCAGAAAATCTTGGATATCCCAACGATCGTTAATCGGCATGATTTGACTACGCAGCTCATCATTCGGTGCATGCAATGAAATCGCTAATGCCACATCAATATTGCCCGTCATTTGATCTAACCCAGAAACCACACCTGAGGTTGAAACTGTGACACGACGTTTTGATAGACCAAAACCTAAATCATCCAGCATGATTTCTAATGCAGGGATCAAGTTTTTCATGTTCAACAATGGTTCGCCCATGCCCATCATCACCACGTTGGTGATCGGACGACGACCGGTTTCTTTTTGCAAACCGATTTCACGAGCAGCACGCCACACCTGACCAATAATTTCCGATACTTTTAAGTTACGGTTAAAACCTTGTTGAGCGGTTGAACAAAATTTACATTCTAAAGCACAACCCACTTGAGAAGAGACACATAAGGTCGCTCGGTCTTCATCAGGAATGTATACCGTTTCAACGTCTTGATCGCCTACGCGCATCGCCCATTTAATGGTGCCATCACTAGAATGCTGTGCTTCCGAGACATAAGGGGCACGAATTTCACAGCGCGCCTCTAATTTGGCTCTTAGGGCTTTATTGATGTTATTCATTTTGGAGAAATCATCACAACCAAAATGGTAGATCCACTTCATGATCTGATCGGCACGAAATGCTTTCTCGTTCAGTTCTTCGGTAAAAAACTGGCGGAGACCTTTGCGGTCAAAATCCAGCAGATTTACTTTTGTCATGGTCATGGTTTTCTCACTAATGGAACAATAATTAAGGGCGCGAATTGTACAGGCTTTATACATTGACAACAAGGTTTGTTCGAGCCAGCACCGCTACAAGAACAAAAAAAGAGGCCACGTCAGCCTCTTAATTATAGCGGAAGAACTTTTCATCACAGTTCTATCATTATGAACGTTCAAAGATTTCCGATTCAGGGAAAAAGAATTCAATTTCACGCGCCGCCGATTCTGGACTATCTGAGCCATGAACCGAATTATGACGCATGCTTAAAGCATAATCAGCACGTAAGGTTCCGCACGCTGCTTCTTCTGGGTTGGTTTTTCCCATTAATTCACGATAACGAGCAATTGCATTATCACCTTCTAAAACTTGCACCATGATCGGCCCAGAAATCATGAATTCTTTTAATGGTTCAAAAAAAGGTTTGCCTTGATGTTCAGCATAAAATCCTGTGGCTTGCTCTGCGGTTAAGTGCACCATTTTTGCTGCAACGATAGTTAAGCCAGCTTGCTCTATACGTTGGTAAATCGCCCCAACTAAATTACGTTGCACCGCATCCGGCTTGATGATTGAAAATGTTCTTTCTAAACCCATGTTCTATCCTTTGATATTGTTATTATTTAAAGGGAGCCATGACGCTCCCTATTCCATTATTATTTTGCTTGATCGATCAAAATGCGCGCTAAGGTTCTCACTCCCATGCCTGTCGCACCCGCTGACCACTTGTCGCTTGATGTTTTACGATAAGTGCCCGAGCAGTCAAAGTGTAACCAACCTTTTTTGTAATCTTCGACAAAATAAGACAAGAAAGCAGCCGCGGTACTGGCTCCTGGGTTATAACTTCCATTAGAAATATTCGACATATCAGCAAAGTTCGATGGCAGCATATTGCGATGGAACTCTGCTAAAGGTAGTTGCCACAGCCCTTCAGATTCTTGCTCTGCGCTTTTTAATGCTTTTTGTGCCAATTTATTATCAAAGCTTAATAGCGCGTGATAATCATTACCTAAGGCATTTTTCGCCGCCCCAGTTAAAGTGGCGCAGTCGATGATCAATTTTGGTTTGTGTTCACTGGCATACATCAAGCCATCAGCCAGTACTAAACGGCCTTCCGCATCAGTATTCATGACTTCAACGGTTTTGCCATTTTTATAGGTAATGATGTCACCCAATTTCAATGCGCGGCCTGAAATCATATTCTCTGCACAGCATAAAATCAGTTTTACGCGTTTGTTTAGTCCGCGAGCAATCGCTAATGCAAGACCACCTGTGATGGTACCTGAACCGCCCATATCCGCTTTCATTGAGTCCATAAAACCAGAAGGCTTAATGCTATAACCGCCAGAATCAAACGTAATTCCTTTACCTACCAAACAGGCATACACAGGAGCATCAGCATCACCGGTTGGGTTAAAGTCTAATTGCAGCATTGCTGAAGTGCGTTCAGAGCCACGCCCTACCGCGTAAATACCTTCCCAACCTTCCGTTAGCAGATCTTTATCTTTGACGATTTTGTAAGAAACCGACCCTTCTGGAGCAATCGATTTAATAAACTCACCCGCCATAGTGGCCAATTGACGAGGTGCGACTTCTTCAGCGCTTTTATTGATGATGTCACGAACCCAATCCGTGACTTTCACTCGAGCTTCAAGTTCGGTTTGCTCGGCTGGTTCTAACGCAGACCAAGTGACGATATTGCCTTTTTTCGATGAACGGAATCCTTGGATAAACGACCAAATTAACTCGAGATCCCAACCTTCACCGTTGAGCTCAACCGATTTAATCCCTTGAGCATCTAATTTACGAGCAGCGCGTTGTACGATATCAGAAGAAGGGCTGCTGAGATGGATAATGGCCCCTTCAGTTGAAAAAGAAAGCAGTGCATTTTCGCCCCATTGAGACTGGGCGGCTTCACGAGAAATTGTCACGGACATAGATGTTGACATTTTTACTCCTTACCTAAATGTCTAGACGCACAATAATTGACGATATGAAACACTCTAGGCTGTCATTATTTGAAATAAGAGCGTCTGGGTTCAAAACTGACCACAACCCTCTATAAACTTTATCAAAGCAATCGATAAAGAGTTGTTAATACAATCTACGAAACTTTGTTAAAACTAAGCTATATCATAAAGCCTCTTGCGACAAGTACCACGATAAACTCAATAACTTGTGAGCTTATACTTATCTGCTCAATGATTACTCAACGGCGGATAAAAGCGCTGTATTGAGTGACTTTTAATTATCCGCCGCTGAGGTTGATTAAACACTCCATCATTAATCGCCTAAATAAAAGACAAAATAAAAGCCCCCGAAGAGGCCTTTATTATTTATTTCAATCACTTGAATCATTACTAATAATGATGCTCTGATTAACGATTAAATTTCATCCAACCAACAGAGTAAAATCGCTTCTAATATTTTTTCGTTAGAACGATTAGGCTCATCATCAAATTCATCCAGTTCCGTGATCCATTGATGCATATCGGTGAAACGTACGGTTTGCGGATCTAAGTCAGGAAACTTCTCAGCTAATTCAATCGCAATATCTTGAGAATCTGTCCATTTTAAGCCCATACTCTATCTCCTGGTTGTTTCGACAAAAGGTCACGCTAATTGGTGGTAGTTTAATCCTAGCTCAATGATGATCTAGTGTTAAATTAATGATTTTCTGACGCTAAGTTAATGGTATAACGAGGGATCTCAACCACCAGATCTTCATGCGCCACTTTTGCTTGGCAACCTAAACGCGACTCTGGCTCTAAGCCCCATGCTTTGTCTAGCATATCGTCTTCTAGCTCTTCACTTTCTTCTAAAGAATCAAAGCCTTCTCGGATAATCACATGGCATGTCGTACATGCACACGATTTTTCACACGCATGCTCAATACCGATACCATTTTTTAGTGCCACATCTAATACTGATTCACCAGTTTCAGCCTCAAGCACAGCGCCCTCTGGGCATAAATCTTCATGAGGTAATACAATAATCTTTGGCATATTCCATCCTACTTAAACAGGGCCACTATGAGTATAATTTGCTCAAATTTGTGTGTATTTTCAGCAAGGCTGAGAGTAATTCTTTGTTAAATATTATCGACCGATTGACCTGCCAATGCTGCGCGAATGGAAACATCCATACGGCGTGATGCAAATTCTTGGCTAGCTTTATCCGTGTCTTTTATACCTTGTTCAATCGCATCAGCGTCCGTTCCATTACGCAGCTCAATCAAGGTTCTTAATGATTCTTCAATCGCTTTATATTCATCATGGCTCAAGAGTTGCTCACCATTCTCTTGAAGTGCAACCAGTAAACCTTCAATCACTCGGTCCGCTTCCACTTTTTGCTCAGCTAACGCTCGTGCTTGCATATCTTCTTTGGCGTAAGTCATAGACGACTTCAACATGTCGGCAATTTCAGTATCACTTAAACCATAAGAAGGTTTTACTTGAATATCAGCTTGAACACCGGTGCTTTTCTCCATTGCCGTAACAGACAATAAACCGTCTGCATCAACTTGATAAGTCACACGAATATGCGCCGCTCCCGCTTTCATTGGCGGAATGCCATGTAAGGTAAAGCGTGCAAGAGAACGACAATCATCGACCATTTCACGCTCACCTTGTACCACGTGTACTAACATGGCCGTTTGACCATCTTTAAAAGTGGTAAACTCTTGTGCTCGCGCTACTGGAATAGTGGTGTTGCGAGGAATGATCTTTTCAACCAAGCCGCCCATAGTTTCAATGCCAAGCGATAACGGGATCACATCCAACAATAACATGTCAGAATCTGGCTTATTGCCGACTAAAATATCCGCTTGAATACCGGCACCAATCGCCACCACTTCATCTGGGTTAATGCTGGTTAATGGTGTGCGACCAAAGAATTCACCGACTAAAGTACGTACTAATGGCGTGCGGGTTGACCCCCCAACCATTACGACTTCATTAACTTGATCTGGCATCACATCCGCATCTTTTAAAGCGCGGCGACACGACAGCAAGGTTTTCTTCACCAATGGAGTAATCAAGTCATCAAATTGTTGACGAGTCAGCGTTACGGTTTGACCGAGCACTTCGACATCTACTTGGCTCTGATCCGATAGACCTATTTTGGCTTGGGTTGCAGCATCCACTAATACTCGGTGTTGCTCCGCCGTCAGTTTGTCAGTTTGGCCAACTTGTTGCTTAAAGTAACCAACTAATAAATCATCAAAGTCATCACCGCCGAGCGCTGAATCGCCACCAGTGGCTAACACTTCAAATACGCCCTTAGATAAACGCAAAATAGAAATATCAAAAGTACCGCCACCTAAGTCGTAGACAGCAATCACCCCTTCTTGACCTGAGTCTAACCCGTACGCAATGGCTGCTGCGGTTGGCTCATTGAGTAAACGAAGCACTTTAAGGCCCGCAAGCTCGGCAGCATCTTTCGTACCAGCACGTTGCGCATCATCAAAATAAGCCGGAACGGTAATCACTACCCCTTCAAGTTCGTGGCCTAAGGTTGTTTCAGCACGTTGCGCCAAGGCTTTGAGGATCTCACTTGATACTTGAATCGGGTTGACTAAACCTGTTGGTGTTTGAATCAACGGCAGCGCATTGTCACTGGCTTGAAATTGATAAGGCAGATCAACATAACGAGTTTGAACATCTTGTAGCGAACGACCAATCAAGCGCTTTGCAGAACTAATGGTATTTTTAGGATCTTGTTGAGCACGAGCTTTCGCCTCATGGCCCACTAATATGCCTTCAGACGAGTAATGAACAACAGAAGGTAGAATGGCTTTTTGATTTTCATCGACCAGCGGTGAACAGCTACCACTTCTTACTGCCGCCACAAGAGAATTAGTGGTACCTAAGTCGATACCCACAGCAAATTTATGTTGATGAGGCGCGGCACTTTGGCCAGGTTCTGCAATCTGAAGTAACATAATTTGAAACTATCCTTTTATCTTCACTCTCAAAATCAGCAATCTTGTCTTGCCTTGTTTTCGAGTTATTAACCAAGCAACTTGTCTTCTAGTTGCTCAATTTCATATCTTAATTTATTGACAAACTTGAGCTTTCTTACGCTATTCGCCGCCTCATCCCAATGATTATCTTGTAATTGAGATTGTAATTGATCCAAATGTTGTTGATACATTTTCTGAACTTTGCCATCAAATTCAAACAAGGCACTTTCAGGGTCCGCTGAGTGAGCAATTTCTTCCACTTCTTCGCGTAACTCCATTTGTTCCATTAAGAACATAGGATCATTCATGGTCTGCTGCTCATCACGAATATCCACACCTTGTAAAACCAATAGATATTCAGCACGAGATATAGGTGATTTTAAAATTTGATAGGCATCGTTAATTTCAGCGGCTTTTTGTACCGCCATCAGACGATCGCGCTCGGAAGCAGAAGCAAATTTATCAGGATGGAAACGACGCTGTAGATCACGAAAAGTGTCAGATAGAGCAGCATTATCCAGCTCAAACTGGTTTGCCAAGCCAAATAATTCAAAATAATTCATAGTGATAACTTGTGCTCAATAGGGGTCAATAATATCGATTAAAGAGACATCACCAACGTCTTAAAATAGCAATGGCACCCTTTAAGAGTGCCATCTTACCCAATGTGATGCATTATACGTTGAAGCTTTCGCCACAACCACATTCGCCTTTCACATTTGGGTTATTAAATTTAAAGCCTTCATTTAAGCCTTCTTTGGCAAAATCCAGCTCTGTACCATCTAAGTACACCAGACTTTTAGGATCAATAATGACTTTGACGCCATCATGTTCAAAAATCTGATCTTCTTCGTTTAATTGATCAACAAACTCAAGGACATATGCCATACCAGAACAACCGGTTGTTCTTACACCTAAGCGAAGGCCAATGCCTTTACCTCGGTTTTCTAAGAAAGTTTTTACGCGATTTGCTGCCGCGTCTGTCATGGTGATGGCCATACTGCAACCTTGTGTCTATCTATAAATTTACAGAGAAAGTACTATAAATTAAGGTGAAAACGAGAAGTACTTTCATGAGTGCAGGGAAGGTCGCCCTTCCCTAACAACATGATGATTATTGATGTTTTTTCTTATAATCGGATACGGCGGCTTTAATCGCATCTTCCGCTAAAATTGAACAGTGCACCTTCACCGGTGGTAAGGCTAATTCTTCCGCAATCTCAGCATTTTTAATTGAAGCTGCTTCATCTAAGCTTTTGCCTTTCACCCATTCTGTCACCAGTGAACTTGAAGCAATTGCAGAGCCGCAACCGTAAGTTTTAAATTTAGCATCTTCAATGATACCTTCTGGTGATACTTTGATCTGCAGTTTCATTACGTCACCACAAGCCGGAGCACCAACCATACCACTACCAATGCTAGGATCTTCTTTATCAAAAGAACCAACGTTACGTGGGTTCTCATAATGATCGATTACTTTTTCGCTATAAGCCATAATATTTTACCTCGAATCCTCAACGTCCCTGAGATTAGTGATGTGCCCACTCAACAGTGTTCAAATCAATCCCTTCTTTGTACATGTCCCATAACGGTGACATATCACGGAGTTTATCTACTGCAACACGAATTTGCTCAACAGCGTAATCCACTTCTTCTTCCGTAGTAAAACGGCCAAATGAGAAGCGAACAGAGCTATGAGCTAACTCGTCATCTAAGCCTAATGCACGTAAAACATAGGATGGCTCAAGGCTCGCTGATGTACAGGCTGAACCAGAAGATACCGCTAAATCTTTCAATGCCATTAATAAAGATTCACCTTCTACAAAGGCAAAACTTACGTTTAAGTTGTTTGGTAAGCGCTGTTCTAAATCACCATTGATGGTCACCGCTTCCATATCTTTTAGACCGTCTAATAGACGATTACGCAAGGCTAATGCGTGGTCATAATCTTTTTGCATGTCTTGTTTAGCAATCGCAAACGCTTCACCCATACCTACGATTTGGTGCGTTGGTAAAGTCCCTGAACGGAAGCCACGCTCATGACCACCACCGTGCATTTGCGCTTCTAGGCGAATACGTGGTTTACGACGAACGTAAAGTGCGCCAATCCCTTTAGGGCCATAAATTTTATGTGCCGATAATGAGATAAGATCGACTTTCAATGCTTGCGTATCAATCGGTAATTTACCCGCAGATTGAGCCGCATCGACATGGAAAACGGTTTTGTTAGCACGACATAGCTCACCCAGTGCAGCAATATCTTGAATAACACCAATTTCATTGTTGACATGCATGATGGACACTAACACGGTATCGTCACGCAATGCTGCCTTGAATTTTTCTAAATCAATAAGTCCATTACTTTCAGGCTCAAGATAGGTCACCTCATAACCTTCACGCTCAAGTTGGCGGCAAGGGTCGAGCACGGCTTTATGCTCGGTTTTACAAGTGATGATGTGCTTGCCTTGTTTTCCGTAGAAATGAGCCACCCCTTTAATCGCAAGGTTATCTGACTCTGTGGCGCCTGAAGTAAAGACGATTTCACGTGGATCGGCATTTAAAATATCAGCAATTTGCTCACGAGCATGATCAACTGCTTCTTCGGCTTGCCAACCAAAACGGTGCGATCGAGACGCAGGGTTACCAAAGGTGCCGTCCATCGTCATAAATTGAACCATTTTCTCAGCAACACGTGGATCTACTGGACATGTTGCAGAATAGTCAAAATAAATAGGCAGTTTCATTCTTTACTCCAATGTGAAAACTTTAGGCTCACCATTACGAGCGAGCATTCATACCAACAGTGTCAGCTTTATCATGATTGTCTGATGCGTAATTATTATTACCAAAGCTGTTATTCACTACTAGTTCTATATTCTGGCGCTCTGATATATCAAGAACTTCACTATTTAACATCAGCTCTCCAAGAGTAATGCCATCTAAGAACTCACTGATGCGAGCGCTTAAATCATGCCATAAAGTGTGTGTTAAGCAGCGAACACCACCTTGACAGTCGCCTTTACCTTGGCATTTTGTTGCATCAACAGATTCATCCACTGCGGCAATCACAGTGCCAACTGCAATTTCGCTGGCGTTAACACCTAAACGGTATCCGCCACCAGGACCACGTACACTCGCCACTAGGCCCGCTTTACGAAGTCGTGAAAAAAGTTGCTCCAAGTAAGATAAAGAAATCCCTTGGCGTTCTGAAATATCGGCTAACGGAACAGGTCCTTGACTTGAATGTAGCGCCACATCCAACATTGCTGTTACCGCATATCTTCCTTTTGATGTCAGTCTCATATTGCCCGTACCCACAGTAAGTTTGTGGGCACTATGATTTCATACCATACTAAAACGGTCAAGTATTTATTTGACTAAAATAGTCAGGTATTCAATCTTTGTTATTCTGCTCGGCTAATGATTTTTCAACGGACGTTAATATACCACGTAACATGTTTAATTCTTGTGTTTCAGGGCGAGTACGACTGAATAATCGTCTGAGCTTATTCATGACTAAGTTCGGTTTATCTTGGGAGATAAACTGGGTCTTCAAGATCACATTTTCAAGGTGCTGATAAAATAATTCCAACTCTTTATGGCGTGGATACTCTTCGATTACCGCTGCTGGGTATTGAGCCGCTTGTTGCTCAAGCCAAGCCATACGAATTTCATAACTCAGCGTTTGGACAGCCATGGCTAAATTCAGTGAACTGTATTGTGGATTGGCAGGGATACAAACATGATAATGACATTTTTGTAATTCTTCATTGGTAAGCCCGGTTCTTTCACGACCAAAAACCAGTGCGACCTTGCCTTGTTGAGCATGTTGAATAAACTTACGGCCACATTCTCTTGGCTCTAGCATTGGCCATTCGAGTGTTCGAGAGCGCGCGCTTGAGCCTACCACCAGTACACAATCTGCAATGGCTTCATCTAATGTATCGACGATTAGAGCATTTTCAGCCACATCACCCGCACCAGATGCTAATGATAATGTTTGATCATCCACTTCACATTGAGGTGACACGAGCACTAATTCTGTCAATCCCATCACTTTCATTGCTCTTGCTGCTGAACCTATGTTCCCCGAGTGAGAGGTACCAACTAAAATTACTTTGATATTATCTAACATTGCCATCTTCATCATGGTGTAAAAATTGTTGACGATAATATCACACTCTTAACATGAAATAATCTCCCGCTAATTGCGAGCATTGTGAATGAGCAAAAAATAGACGCTTTTCATTTAAAGAAACTCTGGTATACTGCACGCCGCTTTTTCGTTCTTTAACATCCGTTGGGAAAATTATATGCATCCTATGCTAAATATCGCTATTCGTGCTGCACGTGTAGCTGGCAACCATATTGCAAAATCATTAGAAAATACTGACAAGATTGAATCAACTCAAAAAGGTCAGAACGACTTTGTCACTAATATCGACAAAGAAGCAGAATTACTGATTATCGATACCATCAAAAAGTCTTACCCTGAACACTGCATCGTTGGTGAAGAAGGTGGCTCTGTTGAAGGTAAAGATACTGACGTACAATGGATCATTGACCCACTGGATGGCACCACTAACTTCATGAAAGGCTTCCCTCACTTCTCTATTTCTATCGCTGTTCGTATGCGCGGTAAGACTGAAGTAGCCTGTGTTTACGATCCTATTCGTAACGAGTTATTCACGGCTCAACGCGGTTCTGGTGCTCAATTAAACAATGCCCGTCTTCGCATTAACCCTATCAAAGATTTAAATGGCGCAATCTTAGCCACTGGCTTCCCATTTAAACAAAAACAACATTCTGAAAGCTATATCAAAATCGTTGGCGGTTTATTTACTGAGTGTGCTGATTTCCGTCGCACTGGTTCTGCTGCTCTTGATTTATGTTACCTAGCGGCTGGTCGTGTAGATGGCTTCTTCGAGCTTGGTTTAAAACCATGGGATATCGCAGCGGGTGAATTGATCGCTCGTGAAGCTGGTGCAATTTTAACTGACTTTGCAGGCGGTACTAACTACCTAGCTTCAGGTAATCTTGTCGCTTCAAGTGCACGTGGTGTAAAGAGCATTCTTAAACACGTTCGTGAACACGCTAACGAAGGCATGATGAAGTAAGCACTTATCTAGCTTATAAAATAATAAAGCGCCCGCTGAGATGACCTCAGCGGGCGCTTTTTTGTTGCTCGTTGCTTGTTGCTCGAGAAAGTATGCCTTTGTAAGCGCTCGCTTCAAATATACTTATGCTTCCTTTCGAGCTTTCGAGCTTTCGAGCTTTCGAGCTTTCGAGCTTTCGAGCTTTCGAGAGACGATAAAAAAGGCTTTGAACCGAAATTCAAAGCCTTCCTGTATTATCGTGATAGATCCGCCTAAATTAAGGCATCATAGGATCTTGATCCGCGCCTTCTTTTTCAACTTGTGTTGGCATTAAGTGCTCACGAGTCAAACCAAAGCGTAAGGCAACCGCAGATGCCACGTAGATCGATGAGTAAGTACCAACGGTAATACCCAACAACAAGGCTAATGCGAAGCCATGAATATTAGCGCCACCTTGAGTAAATAGAGCAATTACAACGAAAAGTGTTGTACCTGAAGTAATCAAGGTACGGCTTAGCGTTTGAGTAATCGAACTGTTCATGATGTCTCTTGGTTCACTATTACGCATCTTACGGAAGTTTTCACGAATTCGGTCAAACACTACGATGGTATCGTTGAGTGAGTAACCAACCACAGTCAGTAGCGCAGCAATGATCGTTAAATCAATCTCAATTTGTAAAAATGAAAAAATACCCAGTGTAATGGTGACGTCATGAGCCAAAGACATTACTGCCCCAGCCGATAAACGCCATTCAAAACGCATGGACACGTACATCAAAATACAAAGTAAAGAGATCAAAATCGCAAGACCACCCGCTTCAGCCAGCTCATCACCAACATTCGGCCCTACAAATTCGATACGTTTTAATTCAACTTGATCACCAGAAGCTTGCTTTAAAGATTCAAGCACCTGATTACCAATGGTTTCCCCTTTGGTTCCTTCACGTGGGCGCATACGCACCATCACATCTTGTGCAGAGCCAAAGTTTTGAATGGTTGCATCAGCAAACCCATCTTGTGCTAACGCTTCACGTAATACCGGTAAATTAGCGGGGTGCTCAAACGTCACCTCAATTAAAGTACCACCGGTAAAATCTAACCCCCAATTAAACCATTTGGTTGAAATGGAGAATAAAGAAGCTGCGATCATTAATCCTGATAAAACGAAGGCAAATTTAGACCAACGCATAAAGTCGATCGCTTTGTCTGCTTTCAATATTTGAAACATAACTTTTCCTTAGATCGACAATTTCTTAATGTTGCGCTTACCACCGTACATTAGGTTGACCACACAACGTGTGCCAATGATGGCTGTAAACATTGAGGTTAAAATACCAATCGATAATGTCACTGCAAAGCCTTTGATAGCCCCTGTTCCCACTGCAAACAAAATAATCGCTGTGATAAGGGTGGTAATATTGGCATCGGCAATGGTACTAAAGGCATTAGCATAACCTTGATGGATCGCTTGTTGAGGACTGCGTCCTTCTTTAAGCTCTTCACGTATCCTTTCAAAAATCAATACGTTCGCATCGACAGCCATCCCGACGGTCAAGACAATACCGGCAATACCAGGCAAGGTCATCGTCGCACCAGGAATTAACGACATGATCCCGATAATCAATACCAAGTTCGACATCAATGCCATGTTGGCAATCAAACCAAAGCGGCGATAGTAAATTAAGGTAAACAGCATTACAGCCACTAAGCCCCAAATACACGCTTGGATACCTTTATCGATGTTTTGTTGCCCCATTGATGGTCCAATCGTACGCTCTTCCACAATGGAAATCGGTGCAATTAACGCCCCTGCGCGTAGCAACAATGCGAGGTTATGTGCTTCAGCTTGTGAGTCAATACCAGTAATACGGAAGCTACGACCTAGCGCAGATTGAATCGTTGCTTGGTTAATCACTTCTTCATGCTGAGTTAAAATCACTTTGCCTTCCGGCGTACGTTTACCGCTATCTTTATACTCAGTGAACACTGTCGCCATTAATTTCCCAATATTTTTCTTTGAGAAATCAGACATTTTATTTCCACCTTCGCTGTCTAGCGAGATGTTAACTTGTGGGCGACCATATTCATCAGTACTTGAGCTTGCATCTGTAATACTTGAACCACCAAGAATCACTCGTTTTTTCAGTACCGCAGGACGACCATCTTTATCAAACTTCACTTCGCTACCAGCAGGAACACGCCCTGCAGCCGCGGCCGCTAAATCTGCTTTATCGTCGACTTCACGAAACTCTAAGGTTGCAGTCGCACCTAAAATTTCTTTCGCGCGAGCAGTATCTTGTACACCCGGCAGCTCCACCACAATGCGGCTTGCACCTTGACGTTGAACTAAAGGTTCAGCAACCCCCAATTCATTAACACGGTTACGTAAAATCGTGATGTTTTGCTCTACCGCATAATTACGGATTTCAAGTAAACGTGCTTCATTAAACTTAGCAATGAGAGCGTTGTTATTACCGTTGGTGAAGACCATGTCACGATGTTTATCTGACAAAATCTTTTTCGCTTGTTCACGTTGTTCTTCATTACGAAGTACCACTTCAACTGCGTCTTTGCCTGAAGGACGAATCGCACGATAACGAATACGCTCATCTCGAAGATCACTACGGAAAGATTCTTCTTGTTGGCCAATTAATTTTTCCATCGCCGCATCCATATCCACTTCCATTAAGAAGTGAACACCGCCGCGTAAATCAAGACCAAGTTTCATTGGAGTAGCACCGATAGCGTCTAGCCAGCTCGGTGTTGCAGGAGCGAGGTTTAATGCCACAACAAAATCTTGACCCATGGTTTGGTTGATAATGTCACGAGCAGAAAGTTGGGTATCTGTATCTTTAAAACGAACGAGGACTGAACCGTTTTCTAATGCAACAGATTGAGTTTCAATGTTTTTTTCTTTTAATACGGTATTGATAGAATCCAAAGTCGACATATCAACTGAGGCGCCTCGCGCCCCAGTGATTTGTACCGCAGGATCTTCACCGTAAATATTTGGAAGAGCATATAGCGCACTGATTAAGATGACTGCAGCCACCATCAGATACTTCCATAAAGGGTAACGGTTTAGCACAGCGAGCATCCTTAGCTTTTATAGCTAACTAACTATAATTAAAGAGATTTAATTGTTCCTTTCGGCAACACAGCAGTAACGAAATCTTTTTTGATTGTTACTTCATTGTTTTCATTTAATGCTAGAAGGATGTAGCTATTATCTTCCGAGATCTTAACGATTTTACCAATAAGACCACCACTGGTAAGCACTTCATCACCTTTAGACATTGAAGCCATTAGGTTTTTATGCTCTTTTACGCGTTTCGCTTGTGGGCGATAGATCATGAAATAAAAGATCAGTGCAAACATACCCAACATGATAAACATTTCCATGCCACCACCAGCAGGTGCTCCAGACGCAGACGCATGTGCTTGAGAAATAAATAAACTCATTAAAACATTTCCTTTTTCTATAAATAATTGCGTAGTAAATTGGGTTTATTCTTAACCTTTTCAAGGTTAAGAATAAGTTAACCGATTAAAAAGAATAATTTATTGTGATAAATCACTCATTCGTACTTCTTTTTGCAAAGGCGGTACTTCACGATCACGTCGTGCATAGAACTCTTGTACAAATTCATCAAAACGATCTTCATCAATAGCAAGACGAATCGCTGCCATTAAACGTTGATAGTAACGAAGGTTATGAATCGTATTTAAACGCGCACCTAAAATCTCATTACAACGATCAAGATGATGCAAATACGATTTTGAATAGTTTTTACAAGTGTAACAATCACATTCAGGATCGAGTGCAGAGGTATCTGTTTTATGCGAAGCGTTACGAATTTTAATCACGCCACCAGTCACAAAAAGATGGCCATTACGTGCATTTCGAGTCGGCATAACGCAATCGAACATATCAATTCCGCGACGTACACCTTCAACTAAATCTTCCGGTTTGCCAACCCCCATTAAGTAACGAGGTTTGTCTTCTGGTAGTTGTGGACAAGTATGCTCAAGCATGTGGTGCATATCTTCTTTCGGCTCACCCACAGCTAAACCACCTACGGCGTAACCATCAAAACCGATTTCGGTTAACCCTTTTACCGATACATCACGCAGATCACCGTAAACACCACCCTGAACAATACCAAATAAAGCATTCGGGTTTTCTAATTTATCGAAATGATCACGGCTGCGCTGTGCCCAACGTAATGACATTTCCATCGATTTACGCGCTTCTTCATGCGTCGCAGGGTATGGCGTACATTCATCGAAAATCATCACGATGTCAGAGCCAAGATCCTTTTGAATTTCCATCGACTTTTCTGCGTCCATGAAAATTTTATCGCCATTTACTGGGTTGCGAAAATGCACCCCTTCTTCTGTGATCTTACGAATATCACCAAGGCTAAATACTTGGAAGCCGCCTGAATCGGTCAAAATAGGACCTTGCCAGTTCATAAAATCATGTAAGTCACCATGCAGCTTCATGATCTCTTGACCAGGGCGTAGCCATAAATGGAACGTGTTGCCCAGTAAAATTTCCGCCCCAGTATCTTTTACTTCTTCTGGGGTCATGCCTTTTACGGTACCGTAAGTCCCTACTGGCATGAATGCTGGTGTTTCTACTGTGCCACGTTTAAACGTTAAGCGTCCACGACGAGCTACGCCGTCTTTTTTAATTAGTTCGTATTTCACGAAGCCTCCAAAATGTCGGATAAACAGTCCAACGATATAAAAGCGCTTAGGTTTCTAGACCCTAGTGACTAGTCCCTAGAAAGTTACGCGCTAACAATTTATTACTTAACTCAATATATCGATGTGATAACGACAAACAGCGAGCTTTTCGTCTTTTCCTAGAAACTAGGAACTAGATACCCATTACTGCTTTTTCGTTACAAACATCGCATCGCCATAACTAAAGAAGCGATATTGTTGTTGTACAGCATGCTGATAAGCATTCATCACATGCTCATAACCGGCAAAAGCACTCACTAACATAATTAGTGTCGACTCTGGCAGGTGGAAGTTGGTGATCAAGACATCCACCAACTGGTATTCATAACCTGGGTAGATGAAGATTTCGGTATCACCAAAAAAGGGAGCCAATTGTGTGCCCTTTTGTTGAGCATCTTGCGCCGCGCTTTCTAATGAACGAACCGAGGTAGTACCGACAGCAATGATTCGACCACCACGAGCTTTCGTGGCGGCAATCGCATCCACAACCTCTTGAGGTACTTCAACATATTCAGAATGCATGTGGTGCTCTTGAATATCATCAACGCGTACCGGCTGGAAAGTCCCAGCGCCTACATGCAAGGTGACATAAGCAAATTCAACCCCTTTGGCTTTGATTTGCGCTAAAAGTTCATTATCAAAATGCAAACCAGCGGTTGGCGCCGCTACAGCCCCAGGTTTTTTGTTGTAAACCGTTTGGTAACGCTCTTTATCCGCTTCTTCATCAGGTCGGTCGATATAAGGTGGCAATGGCATGTGGCCAATTTGATTTAAAATATCAAATACCCCCATGTCATCGTCAAAGCGAATCTCAAACAGGGCATCATGACGCGCCACCATTTGTGCTTTAAATTCATCATTCTCGCCTAAAAACAAAGTATTGCCAGGTTTTGGCGATTTAGATGCTCGAACATGCGCCAAAATTGTGTGTTCATCGACCACACGTTCCACTAATACTTCAATTTTACCGCCTGATTCTTTGCGTCCAAACACGCGTGCAGGAATAACACGAGTATTATTAAAAACAATTAAGTCACCCGGCTGAACTAAATCCAGTACATCGGTAAATTTACCGTCATTTAACTCGCCACTGTTACCATTTAATTGTAATAAACGACTCGCGGTACGTTGAGGTTGAGGATAACGAGCAATCAGCTCATCAGGAAGTTCGAAATCAAAATCAGATACTTGCATGAAGGGTCACTTTGTTAATGCTAAACTATTATTCAACTTGAAGACTAGCGGTCTAGAAAACAAGCGCTAGTATAGAGTTTGATTGCAGTTGGATCAAAGTAAACCTTCGACTATGCTTGCCAATGTTTTAAATGTCGCAAGACGATGTGAGCTCGGCCACTTAGCAGTCTTCCATTTCAAAGCATTGACTCGTGAGTCGTAGAAAGATCACAAATTGAAGATAATCGCTTTTTCGACAAGGATTATCGGCTTATTTCGCTTTTTTTCATACTATAAGATGTACTATAGTCTGTCGCGCAAAACCAATTCAAACAATGACGTTTGAGTATTGATTGTTAAATCAAAGAAAAATTAGGAGCAATAAAATGGTACTAGTAGGTCGTCAAGCCCCAGATTTCACAGCCGCAGCGGTATTAGGTAATGGTGAGATCGTTGATTCATTCAATTTTTCAGAATTTACTAAAGGCAAGAAAGCGGTTGTTTTCTTCTACCCTCTAGACTTCACCTTCGTTTGCCCATCAGAGCTGATTGCTTTTGACAAACGTTTCGAAGATTTCCAAGCCAAAGGTGTGGAAGTGATCGGTGTGTCTATCGATTCTCAATTCTCACACAATGCATGGCGTAACACTGCCGTAGCTGATGGCGGTATCGGTCAAGTTAAATACCCTCTTGTTGCTGATGTTAAGCATGAAATCGTAAAAGCCTACGATGTCGAACATCCAGAAGCAGGTGTTGCTTTCCGTGGCTCTTTCCTTATCGATGAAGAAGGCGTTGTACGTCACCAAGTGATTAACGACCTACCACTAGGCCGCAATATTGACGAAATGCTTCGTATGGTTGACGCACTAAACTTCCACCAAAAACACGGTGAAGTATGCCCAGCACAATGGGAAGAAGGTAAAGCAGGTATGAAAGGTTCAACAGAAGGTGTTGCCGCTTACCTGTCTGAGCACGAAGCTGACCTAAACAAAAAATAATTCAGCTTGAAAGCTTATTTAACCCCGCCATTGTGCGGGGTTTTCTATATGTAACTCGCAAAACTTTTACCTCAGCAGTTTATTAATACCAATTGTACTAATTATCTAATCCTTCTTACTTGTTACAAAGCCGATAACGGCGTTTAACTTTCATTTCGTTTATAAAAGAAGTGAATTGTAGAATAACGAGTTATCGAAAATTTCCGCCTTGTTCTCAAGCCTTTTTCTACGTAATTTCTGACCATCTCATTAGGGGAATTGGTATAAGCTTTCGCTCACAAATCATCATCTTCTACTTTCAAGTTCAGCAATATCTTTTAAACTAGCGCCTTATCCCATATTGAATGAGAAAGTTATGAACATTGTATTAGAAGTTTGTGTCGATAACATCGAATCTCTTCACCTTGCTATTGCCGGTGGAGCGACTCGCATTGAACTCTGTTCCTCATTGGCTTTAGGCGGGTTAACCCCTAGCTATGGTTTTATGAAACAAGCGGCGCAACAATCTAGCGTCCCCGTCTATGCCATGATTCGACCAAGACAAGGCGATTTTCTCTATAGTGAACAAGATATTGCGATCATGCTTGATGATGTACACAGCGCAAAACGTGCGGGGCTACAAGGTATCGTGATAGGTCTGTTAACCGCCCAAGGAGATGTCGATATAGCGCATTGTCAGCAATTGATTGCCGCTGCATCGGGTATGGGAGTGACTTTTCATCGCGCGATTGATCAATGTCGAGATCACCAACAAGCTCTACAAGATATTATGACGTTAAAGTGTGAGCGAGTTTTAACTTCCGGTCTTGCTAGTAATGCCTACGAGGGGATGCCCATCCTGACGCAAATGGTACAACAGGCACAAGGTAAGATAGCGATCATGGCTGGCGCCGGTGTGAATATCAACAATGTAAAGGAAATCGTTCAAACCACAGGAGTAACGGAAGTTCATCTTTCCGGTAAAACAACGCGCCCTAGCTTGATGAGCTTACACGCCAACACGGCCAAAATGGGTCACGATTCAATTGATGATTTTGCTATTCCCGTCACCGATAAACACATCATCCAAGCGGTGAAGCAGGCGCTAAACTAGCTCAGTATTACCCATCATTAATGGGAAGCGTTATTTTCCCATTAATGATTCTAGATAACCGCTATGATGGCGAACATCTTTACCTTCGACAAAATAAATAATGTACTGGCATATATTTTGGCAACGATCCCCAACACGCTCTATCGCCTGCGTGCATGAAATCACTTGCATCACTTTAGGCACAGATTGAGGGTCGTCCATCATTAATTTCATCATCAATTGTTGGACTTTTTTAAACTCACTATCAAGCTGATCATCCATTTGATAAACCGCCGCAGCGGCTTGAACGTCCATCCGAGCAAACGCGTCTAATACTTGATGCAACATAGTCACGGCCATGCGACCAAACTTTTCAACCGACACAATTAAGGTTTCTAAATTTGCTGAAAAGCCTTCTTGTGCCACATAGCTGATTTTCATCGCAACATTACCAATACGTTCAAGATCAGAAATGGTTTTGATGATCGCCATGATCAAACGTAAATCTTTGGCTGTCGGCTGACGCTTAGCAATGATCCGCGTACACGCTTCATCGATAACCACTTCCATCTGATTTACTTTTTCATCATTCGCTCTCACCTTGGCAGCCAGTTGAGGGTCGTGTTTATACAGCGCATGCAACGCCAAGGAAATTTGCTCTTCGACTAATCCGCCCATTGCCAAGACATGAGTTCGAATCGATTCCAGTTCAACATTAAATTGGCCCGATATATGGCGACCTAATTGCATCGATATTCCTTAATATTCATCATCATTAACCGTAACGACCGGTAATGTAATCTTCCGTTTTTTTCATCTTTGGTGAGGTGAAAATAGAGTCGGTGTCACTGTATTCCACCAGTTGCCCCATGTGAATAAAGGCAGTGTAATCACTCACACGAGCCGCTTGCTGCATATTATGGGTGACAATCACCACGCTGTATTTGGTTTTTAACTCCGAAATCAGCTCTTCTATCGTTAAGGTTGAAATCGGGTCTAACGCCGAGGTTGGTTCATCTAATAACAAAATTTCCGGTTCGATGGCAATCGCTCGAGCAATCACTAAACGCTGCTGCTGACCACCGGATAAACCAAACGCATTTTCATGTAATCGGTCTTTTACTTCTTTCCATAAGGCGGCGGCTTTAAGTGAGCGCTCCACTGCATCATCTAAGGTACGAGAATCTTTAATGCCTTGTAAGCGTAAGCCATACACCACATTTTCATAAATCGATTTCGGAAAAGGGTTTGGCCTCTGAAACACCATGCCGACGCGACGACGCAAGCTGGCCACATCCACTTTCGGGTGATAAATATTATTCCCATGCAGATTAACCCGACCTTCGACTCGACAGCCATCCACCAGATCATTCATTCGATTGATGCAACGCAGTAACGTCGATTTCCCACAGCCTGACGGGCCAATAAAAGCCGTCACATGCCCTTTAGGTATGCGCATGTTAATGTCTTTTAATGCTTGTGTTTGCTGATAAAACAAATTCAATTCTTCAATGGAAATTGCCGTTTGCTTATCGCTCAATTCACGAACATTTAATGGTTCGATATGCCCTAGAGCCGAATGAATAGATAACATCTTAATCGGTTCCTAATGTTTTAAATTTTTCTCGTAAGTTATTACGAATTAAAATAGCTGTAATATTGAGCCCAACCACCACGCTTATCAACAAAAATGATGTCGCAAACACTAATGGCCTCGCGGCTTCAATATTGGGGGTCTGAAAGCCAATATCATAAATATGAAACCCTAAATGCATGAATTTTCGTTCTAAATGCACATAGGGGAAATATGCATCCACAGGTAACGTTGGGGCCAATTTAACCACGCCAACCAGCATCAAAGGAGCAACTTCTCCCGCGGCACGGGCAACCGCAAGAATTAACCCGGTCATCATCGCCGGGCTCACCATCGGCAAAACAATACGCCATAAGGTTTCAAATTTGGTTGCGCCAAGAGCATAAGAACCATGACGCAAAGAATTCGGCACCCGAGACAAGCCTTCTTCGGTGGCAACAATCACCACCGGCAGAGTCAAAATAGCTAAGGTCATGGCAGACCATAATAATCCCGGTGTGCCAAACGTTGGAGTCGGTAAGGTATCAGAATAAAACAGCTCATCAATCGAGTTGCCCACGGTGTAGACAAAAAAACCTAAACCAAACACCCCATACACAATCGACGGCACTCCGGCTAGATTCACTACCGCAATACGAATTAGCTTAGTCATCGGGCGATTATTGGCATATTCATGAATATAAATGGCCGCAATAACACCTAATGGCATCACCACCACCGACATGATGATCACCAATAAAACGGTACCGAATATGGCAGGAAACACCCCACCTTCGGAGTTGGATTCCCTTGGGTTTTCGATAAGAAACTTCTTAACTTGTTTGCCCCAATGTAGAACCTTATCCATAAAACTCATCGTATTGGGATACCAGGCATCCAATACCGTATCCAAAGGTAAGGTAACCTTTTTGCCCTGCATATCTTTAACGATAATTTGTTTACGTGCCAATTGAGCTTGCAACGCTAATACTTGTTGTTCAGCTCGAGAAAACGCTTGTTGCAGTTGCAATTGCTTTTGGTTAAACGCTTGCTCCTCTTTATCACTCAAAGCAGAACGTTTTTCTTTATATTGGCGCTCTTCTCTTAACTTCTCTAAACCATGATTGGTTGTTTGCAGTTCCCCATCCATAAGATCGTCAATTTGTTCACGGACATCACGGGCCTCTTGCAACATGGCTTCCAAGTGATGGGGAATATCCGATTGATAGACTTCATCATTGGCCATCACCGCCACTGGCTCACCAAAGAAATCACCATTATGAGTACGTTCGAATACCGCAAGATTTTGAGGCTGCTGTTGATGGTGTAAATCAAGCGCTAAAACCGAAATAAAATCTCGTTGATATAATTCTCTGTTGGCAACCTTAATCGATAAGCGCTCGACTTCAGCCGCGTCAAGTACCGCGTCTGGCCACTGTGGACGTTGCTGTATCACTTGATTTAATGATACATAATCACGTTGATACACTTGGCCAATCAATCTGTGAGCATTATCGTCTTGCCATTGGTACAATGGAGTCGGCCAGAAATAGGTTAATCCTTTCCAACCAATCAATAGCAATAATCCTAAAACTGAAATCAAACAGACACTAACAGCTCCTGCGGTCAACCATACCCAAGGGCGGCCTGATTTTAACCAGCTTAAGTCCGTCACTTTCATTGTGCCCACATCCCTTCTCGCAAGCAGATTGACTCTTTCTTATAACGCACTGTATTTATCCCGTAATCTTTGGCGAATGTATTCAGCGATGGAGTTAACGATAAACGTAAACACAAACAATAAAAATGCCGACAAGAATAACAAACGGAAATGTGAGCTTCCCACTTCAGATTCAGGCATCTCTATTGCAATATTGGCCGATAAGGTTCGCATTCCCTCAAAAATATTCCAATCCATGATCGGCGTGTTACCCGTTGCCATCAAAACAATCATGGTTTCCCCGACCGCACGTCCTAATCCCATCATCACTGCTGAAAAAATACCGGGCGATGCAGTAACCAGCACCACCGTTGTTAAGCACTGCCAAGGCGTCGCTCCTAACGCACTGGCACCATCGGATAAGTGTTTCGGCACCGAAAAAATAGCATCTTCGGCAATAGTAAAAATGGTTGGGATCACCGCAAACCCCATGGCGAAGCCGACGATTAATGCATTTCGCTGATCAAAGTTAATACCAAGTTTGGCCAGATAAAAACGCACATCGCCACCAAATAACCAAGCTTCTAATTGGTGCCCATACATAGAGATAAGTAGACCAAACCCCAACACTATCGGGATCAGCATCAATGCTACCCAGCCTTGAAATTCACCTTCTAATTTACGGTTGAGTAAATGCCACACAAATGCGGACACGAGAAAAACGAGCGGCAACAATACAATGAATAACAATGTATTCAGCAAGTTAAGCTCCACAATGGGGGCCAACCATAAGCCAGCTAAAAAACCAATGATGACGGTCGGTAACGCTTCCATTAATTCAATGGTCGGTTTGACATAACGACGCATCTTCGCCGTCATAAAATAAGCGGTATAAATCGCGCCACAAATTGAAATAGGCACGGCAAATAACATCGCAAATAACGCCGATTTTAAGGTACCAAACGCGATAGGCACTAAGCTGAATTTAGGTTCAAAATCATTTGCAGCAGAGGTCGATTGCCAAATAAACTCCGGCTCTGGGTAGCCTTCGTACCACACCTTTTGCCATAACGAATGAAAAGAAATTTCCGGATGCGGGTTATTCACCCCAAATAACGACCACCGATCGCCATAAGCGGTAAGTAAAAAGTTTTCATTCGCGGAAGAAGCCGCTGCTACAGGGGCGTGGGTGGCTATTTTTTTGCTCAAAACCTTATTATCAGCCGTCGTAAAATAATTATCGACTCGCCCGCTGTCATCAAAACGGAAAAAACCTTTACGATAAAAATCAGGAAGCAAAAACCCTGTCTGCGCGTGCTGTTTTTTTACCAAACTATCATTTTTTACCAAGCTATCGTTTTTTACAGGCGCACCATTCTTTACAAGGCTATCGTGTTTTACAAGCTCCCGGCTTTTCACAAAGTCACGAATACGAGTAAAATGACGCTCACCTTCTTTTAATACGTCAAACCATTGTGAGACTTGACCATCCGATTCGGTCACTAAAACCGAATACGCCCCAGGCAATAAATTCAATGTTACGCCTTCTGCCTGGCTTTGATTGGTGGCTTTTCCTACTTTTGAATCCCCTTTGTTATCAATACCTGACAAACCAAGCTTCGACGAGGATAGCGCCACCGTTTCTCGCAAAGAAAATGCCATGCCATCTCGCTTTAACACCGAAAGACTATGCGGATGCAAAAGATACAACGTATTACCATCAGGCGTTACAAGAAAATCCTTTACTATTTGGTTAATTTGGGGGATTTGAAGACGTAACAATTGCCATTGCGCTTTTGTAGGCGGCTCTCTAAAAACACGGTTTTCTAAGTGATTGTATTTTTTTTGATAACGAAGTGCCTGCCATTGTCCCTGTTGATTCACGCCCACAAAGGTCGCCTGTTGTGGTTGGATTGAAAAATCAAATTGAACAATCGGAATCCCTTGTTCATCTAACGGAATCGGATTCTGAGCAAAGGTGCCTAAACTCGGTGCCGCATGTTCACCCGATTGAGTATAAACCGAGGAAAATTTCGGATGAACGGCATAAATAAAACCAGAATGATCCGAATAACCATACCAACGAGAACTGGTTTCTGCCGCTTTAAATGCTAATGGTTCAGCCACCACTTGCGCTTGTAAAATCGGTTGAGTCGATAATGGTGATGACAAAGCCCCTTGATGAGTTATCGAGGGTAAAGCGGAAAAAATCAACCAACCATCTTGCGTAAAATGATAAGCGGTTTTGCCATCATCATCGATACCTAGTGCGATAGGTTGTTGATTTGAAGCATTATTAGTCGCTAATGAAAAATCAGCGTGGCGTGTCATCGAAGCGCCAGAAAATATTGGCGTAATCACAACCACGAGATAAAAGATCAGCAGCAACAAGGTTACCAAAACACTTCCTCCTCCCAACGTAATCACCGAGCGAGCAAAACGGTCGGTCAACCAGCGTCGCTTGTCTCGTTGTTGAAAGAAAGTGTCCGTTTGAGTCATGTTTCACATACCTTTTTTGAGTGACGTCATAATATGTCGATTGTGTGACAATTTTATTACTATACTTCTATTTCTACTTGATTTTATTACTGTTGCCCGAAGAAGTAGAGTACATTGAAATAAAAATGTCACATAAAACCACTAAATTTAACTTGATTGTTCCTATGCCCGATTAAATGCAACTTTTCCCTCATCGCGACGATACAAGCTGGAAACTAAAATGAGCTCAGAAAAACTCTACATTGAAAAAGAACTTAGCTGGTTATCTTTTAACGAACGCGTACTGCAAGAAGCCGCTGACAAAACCGTTCCTTTAATTGAAAGAGTGAGATTTTTAGGTATATTTTCTAGTAACTTAGATGAGTTTTTTAAAGTGCGCTTTGCTGACGTTAAGCGCCGCATCCTGATCAGCCAAGAAAGTGGCAGCAGTGATGGCCCTAAGCATTTGCTGACCAAAATGCAATCCAAGGTTTTACGTTTAAATCAGCGCTTTGATGAGCTATACAATGAGCTTATCTTAGAAATGGCTCGTCGTCGTATCTTCTTAGTCAATGAATCACAATTGCAAGAATATCAACAAAAATGGATCCGTAAGTACTTTCAACGCGAAGTACTCCCTCATATCACGCCATTTTTAATGAATAAAGACACTGATGTTCTGGGCTTTTTAAAAGATGAGCATTCTTATCTTACCGTTGAGATCATCAATAATGATGTGCGTAATTATGCTTTAATTGATATCCCAACTAACCATTTGCCTCGCTTTATTATGGTGCCGGAACAAAAAGGGAAACGCCGTAAAACCATTATCTTGTTAGATAACATTATTCGTTTTTGTTTGGACGACATTTTCAAAGGCTTTTTTGAATACGATGAGCTAAACAGCTACACCATGACCATGACGCGAGATGCCGAATACGATTTACGTCATGAAGTCGAACATAGCTTATTAGAACAAATGTCAGAAGGGGTCAATCAACGTTTAACTGCGATGCCGGTACGGTTGGTTTATCAACGAGATATGCCAGAAGCGCTCTTAAAGTATTTGTGTGAAAAGTTAAATATGACCAGTTACGATAGCCTGATCCCTGGCGGTCGTTACCATAACTTTAAAGATTTTACTGCCTTTCCAAACGTAGGCCGCGATTATTTAGAAAATAAACCTCTGCCTCCTTTAAAATGCTCAGATTTTAACGGTTATCCCAATAGCTTTGAAGCCATCAGTGCGCAAGATATTTTGCTTTATTATCCTTATCATACGTTTGATCATATTACGGAACTGGTGCGCCAAGCGTCCTTTGACCCTAAAGTCATTAGTATCAAAATCAACATCTATCGAGTCGCTAAAAATTCCAAGTTAATGAGCTCATTGATGGATGCCGTCCATAATAAAAAGAAAGTGACTGTGGTGGTTGAACTGCAAGCACGCTTTGATGAAGAAGCCAATATCGAATGGGCGAAGCTGTTAACAGATGCCGGAGTACACGTAATTTTTGGGGCTCCTGGGTTAAAAATACACTCAAAACTCCTCTTGATTACACGTCGTGAAGAAGGAGAAATCAAACGTTATGCTCATATCGGCACAGGTAACTTCCATGAAAAAACCGCTCGTATTTATACCGACTTTGCACTATTAACCGCTGACCCTCAGCTAACCAGTGAAGTAAGAAGTGTATTTGGTTATATTGAGAACCCTTATCGTCCAGTGCGCTTTACTCAACTGATGGTGTCACCTCGTAATGCACGCCAACAAATTTATAAATTAATTGATGCAGAAATCGCTTTAGCGAAAGAAGGCAAGAAAGCTGGCATCACACTCAAAGTTAATAATTTGGTGGATAAAGGCCTCGTCAGTAAACTCTACGGTGCCAGCAATGCTGGAGTCAAAATCCGTATGATCGTTCGAGGGATGTGCTCCTTAGTTCCGGGGATTGCTGGGGTGAGTGAAAATATTAGCATTATTAGTATCATCGATAGATTTTTAGAGCACCCGCGTGTGGTAGTTACTGAAAATGATGGCGATCCAAAGGTCTATATTTCATCAGCAGACTGGATGACACGTAACTTAGATTATCGAATTGAAGTGGCGACCCCCATCCATTCGCCAAGACTAAAACAACGTATTATTGATATTCTCAATATTCATTTTATCGATACGGTTAAAGCGCGCGTGATCGATAAAGAGATGAACAATCACTATGTGGCGCGAGGCAATAGAAAAAAAGTCCGCTCACAAATTGCTATTTACGACTATTTAAAGCAAATTGAAAAAAAGACTCCGTAAAACAGAATAAATAGGTAAATATGACTTCCATCAACGAACCCAACACTCGCTACATTGCCGCGATTGACCTTGGCTCTAATAGTTTTCACATGGTGGTAGCAAAAGTAACGGGACCAGGTTTACAAATTGTCAGCCGCCATAAACAAAGGGTTCGTTTAGCCGATGGTTTAGACAGCCGAATGAATCTTGATAATGCTTCGATGCAACGTGGTTTAGACTGCCTCGCTATGTTTGCCGAGCGTTTACAAGATTTTGATACCAACAATGTTCGTATTGCGGCCACTCATACTTTACGCCAAGCCAACAATGCACACATCTTTCTAGCTCGAGCTAAAACCGTTCTGCCCTTTCCCATCGAAGTGATCCCAGGCGAGGAAGAAGCACGTTTAATTTACCTTGGTGTCGCGCATACCCAACCAGAATGGGAAAAGAAATTCATCATTGATATTGGTGGCGGTAGTACCGAAATGATTATTGGTGAAGGTTTTGAACCTCAGTTACTCAATAGTAAACAATTAGGCTGTGTCAGCTATACCAATCAATTTTTCAGTAATGGAAAATTATCGAAAAAGAACTTTTCAAAAGCAATCCTCGCCGCACAACAAAAACTCGAAGCTCTGTGTAAACCTTATAAAAAACTGGGTTGGGATGCAGCATTAGGTTCATCGGGAACCATTAAAGCGATTAAAGAAGTGCTAATTGGTATGGGCTATGACGATGGCTTGATTACCTTAGACAGGCTACAACACCTTGTAGACGAGCTCTGCAAGTTGGATCATATTGAAGACATCAAACTCAACGGTCTCACCGATGAGCGCAAACCAGTCTTTGCCGCTGGTGTGGCAATCTTACTAGCGATTGTTGAATCTTTCTCGATTAACAGCCTCCATTTTTCTGATGGTGCTTTACGTGAAGGTTTAATGTATGAAATGGAAGAGCGATTCCAACGTTCAGACATTCGTATGCGTACCACCGAAAACTTAGCTTTTAAGCATCAAGTCGATTTATCACATGCTCAAAATGTTCGCACTCAAGCAGAACAATTCCTCAGTCTGGTTAGTGAGCAGGTTGGCATCGCCACCGATTCAGAATTGGCCAGCTTATTAAGTTGGAGCGCTCTATTGCATGAAGTTGGGTTAAGTATCCGCTATAAAGGTTTTCATCGCCATTCAGCGTATATTCTTCAACATACCAATATGCCAGGCTTTAACCAAGAGCAGCAGCAAGTGTTATCGGCTTTAGTGCGCTTTCAACGTAAATCACTAAAATTGCAAGATATGCCAGAGCTAAGTATTTATCAGCCTGAACAAATTTTACCTCTGATTTGTATCTTACGCTTAGCTATCGTGGTCAATGGTCAACGTAAAGACAGTGAGGACCTGCCAAAATTAACACTCATGATCGAGCATAAAACCAAGTGTTGTGACGGGAAAAAAGTCAACACTCAACACTGGTCGTTAAGTTGCCGTGATAAGAATTGGCTACAAGACAATAAATTGCTCGATGCCGACCTGCAAACCGAGCAACAATATTGGAAAAATGCTGGCTGGAAATTAAGCTTTTAATCTCGCTGCTTAAAGCCACCAGCAATTAACTTGAATGGTTTAAGCCACAGACTGTAAATAAAAATATCGCAGTAAATCCATTAAGGTAGCGATAGGCCTACTTTTTGTAGTTGCGATTGAGCGAGCGATGGGGACAACGACATATAACCATCTTTCTCAACATTGAGCTGGCCTTGTTTTGAATAGATAAACTTTAAAAATTCCGCTTGCAGCTTAGGTAACGGCTTGAGCGGATTTTTGTTTATATACACATACAAATAACGTGCTAGCGGGTACTCACCGTTGAGAATATTATCTCGAGTTGGCGTAATGTATTCTTGACCGTCTTGAGATATCGGCACTAAGCGTGCTTTTGATACATGGTAACCCACACCCGAGTAGCCTATCCCGTTAATCGATGACGCTACCGATTGCACTACAGAGGCAGAACCTGGTTGCTCATTCACCGCACGTTTAAAATCTCCATTACACAACGCATGCTGTTTAAAATAACCATACGTCCCTGAAACTGAATTTCGACCAAAGAGCTGAAAGCCGAGCTTGGCCCATTCCGCCTGCACGCCTAAATCTTGCCATTGGGTTAAAGGTCGTACTGCGCCACATTTTAAAGTGGACGAAAAAATAGCATCAAGTTGTTGAAAATTAAGCCCAGCTATCGGGTTGTCTTTATTGACAAAAATGCCAATCGCATCAATCGCCACCCTTAATTGAACAGGTGGATAGCCATATTGATGTTTGAAAGATTCAATTTCTTTGGCTTTCATTGGCCGACTCATAGGGCCTAATTGAGAGGTTGCCTCGGTTAACGCCGTGGGGGCGGTTGAGGAGCCGGATGCCTGGATCTGAATATTGATATTAGGATAGATTTTCTGAAACTCTTGCGCCCACAGCAACATTAAGGTCGCTAAGGTATCGGAGCCAACCGACGTTAGAATTCCCGAGACTCCTGACACTTTTTGGTAGGTCGGTAATTGTTCCGCACCTTGTGTCTCTGAAATTGGTGTCGCAGAAATTGACGTCACAGGGATAGGCGTCTTCGCCATTTGTGTTTCAGCGAATTGTGTCTCGGCCATGCTTGAAAATGAGCACAGCCATACTATCGGGGTAATCCAAAAACGACGCATTCTATTCCTTTATCCTGTTAATCCGCAGCATCAACAACCAGTTTTTGAGGGAGCACAAATGAAAAACAACTCCCCTTACCCACTTCGCTTGAAATCTCTAAATGAGACTCATGGTGACCTAATGCGTGTTTGGCGATCGCCAAGCCTAAGCCGCTGCCTCCAGTTTCACGAGAACGAGCCTTATCCACTCGATAAAAGCGTTCGGTTAGACGGTTAATATGCTGTGCTTCAATCCCTTCACCAGTGTCTTTAACCGATAAACACGCCCCTTGAGCGGTATGAAACCAACGTACCTTCACTTCTGCACCCGCTGGGGTATATTTCACCGCGTTATACACTAAATTAGAAATGGCACTGCGCAATTGCTCAGCATCACCGTAGACTTTCATTTGACGGTCTATATCAAAAATAATGTTGTGCTTTTTCTCACCACTTAAGGCGATTGCTTCTTTTTCTAAAATATCCAACATCGACGGAATATTGACGATTTCATCCAATTCATGGATTGGTGAGGCTTCAATTTTTGAAAGGGTCAATAACTGCTCCACTAACGCATTCATCCGCGATAATTGTTCAGTCATCACCCCATGAGCTTTTGACCACATTGGACCGGCTAAAATCTCTGGGTCTTCCGTCATTTCCAAATAGCCTTGTAAAACCGTCATCGGGGTTCTTAATTCATGTGATACGTTCGCAAAGAAGTTCCGGCGCATCCCTTCTAATTGCTTCACTTGAGTCACATCACGTACCACCATCAAATGCTCCCCTTCGGTATACGGTACAATTCGTAGCTCCAGTACCCGTTCAGGCGTTAAAGGCGACAACATTTCTAAAGGCTCGGAAAAGTCTTGCTTAGAGAGATAATGAATAAAATCCGGGGTACGCAATAAATTGGCAATCGGCTGCCCTGAATCATCAGGCCAACGGAAACCAAGAATCGATTGAGCGAGTTTATTGCACCAAACAATATTGCCTTCACTACGAAAAACGACGACCGCATCGGGTAAAGATTCAGCCCCATTACGGAAACGGCGAATTAAGTTTCCAAGTTCTTTTCGGCGGCGACGTTGTTTTTGCTGAATACGATAGATGCCATTGAATAAATGCTCCCAATGACCCGTTCCTGAAGGCGGGCTCAGACGTTTTTCATCTAATAACCATTCGGAAAGACGTACTTGATTGTGTAAGTGCCAGATTAACTGTAAAGCGGTCGCCACAAACAGCAGCCACCCCATATAGCCAAATAACCAGCCAATAATTAACCAAGGAAAGTAAAAAAAAGCCAGCGACCAAGCTAGCTTTTTCCAGGATAACCTTTCTACCATTTCAGTTTAATGCTCCATTGATCGATAGAAGTCTATTATGCTCGCGTTGAAAAGCGGTAACCAGCACCACGTACCGTTTGAACCAATTTATCGTGACCGGCAAGCTCTAATGCTTTTCTCAAGCGACGAATATGCACATCAACGGTTCGGTCTTCTACATACACGTTGGTTCCCCAAACATTATTTAATAGTTGCTCACGACTATAAACACGCTCTTGATGGGTCATAAAAAAGTGCAACATTTTAAATTCGGTTGGCCCCATATCAACAGGTGTATCATTCGCTGTGACTCGATGAGACACGGGATCTAATTTTAATCCTTGCACATCAATCACATCTTCTAATGCAGTTGGTGTCACTCGTCGAATAACTGCTTTTAAGCGTGCCACTAATTCTTTCGGTGAAAATGGCTTAGTAATATAGTCATCAGCCCCAACTTCTAAACCACGAACTTTATCTTCTTCTTCACCACGAGCGGTTAACATCACCACGGGAATATTACGAGTCAGCTCTTCACGTTTCATGTGCTTGATGAAGTTAATGCCTGAGCCGCCCGGCAGCATCCAATCTAATAAAATAAGATCAGGGTAAGGTTCACAGAGCTTATCGATAGCGGTGTCGTAATCTTCCGCTTCTACAGTTTGATAGCCTTTTTGCTCAAGAACAAAACACAACATCTCCCTGATTGGAGCTTCATCTTCAACAACCAAAATTCTTCTCGACATATTCGAAAACCCTTTCGCGCTTATAAATAATTTAGTGATTTTATTATGCTTATTATGTGTTCTAAGTATGACACTTTTGTGACTTCTGAAAAGTAATTTTCATCTAAGTGTCAAACAACACAAGTGATTTTGTCATACAGGGCATTCTGTTTCTTTGAATCCAGCACTAAATCTTCTATGATAGCCAACTAAATTCCAGACTGAGTATGAGTATTATGTGGTTTAAAAATTGTTTAGTGTATCGCTTCAATCGTGAAATAAATTTAGATATCGAAAAGCTCGAATCACAACTCGCTGAATTCAAATTCACTCCATGTGGCAGCCAAGATAAGCAAAAATTCGGTTGGACAAGTGTTATCAATAAACACTCTGATAGCTTTACCCACGTTGCTGGTGAGCACATTCTGGTCAAAGCCAAAAAAGAAGAAAAATTATTGCCGGCTTCCGTCATTAAAGACTCATTACAAGACAAAATTGACTTGCTTGAACAACAAGAAGGCCGTCCACTTAAGAAAAAAGAAAAAGACGATCTCAAAGATGAAATTCTCATTGATTTGTTACCTCGAGCCTTTAGCCGTCATAGTTTTACTTCAATCTTATTGATGCCAAGATTAGGCTTAGTGGTGGTTGACTCAAGCAGCACCAAAAAAGCCGAAGATGCTCTAGCCCTATTACGTAAAACCATCGGTAGCTTACCGGTTATCCCAGCAATTCCACAAATTGCCGTGGAAACTAGCTTAACTGAATGGGTAAAAACCGGTGACTTACCTCAAGGATTCCAATTATTGGATGAAGCCGAATTGCACTCCTTACAAGAAGAAGGCGGTATTATTCGTTGTAAGAAACAAGAACTAAGCGCTGAAGAAATTCAAAACCATATTGCCGCCGACAAGGTGGTCACCAAACTTGCCCTTAGCTGGCAAGAGCGTATTGAATTTGTCTTATCTGCCGATGTGAGTATTAAGCGTTTAAAAATCAGTGACGAGCTTAAAGACACTAATCAAGATATTCCTCGTGAAGATCACGCTCAGCGTTTCGATGCCGATTTTACATTAATGTGTGGTGAGTTTGATGCCTTCTTGCCACAACTGTTTGATGCTTTAGGCGGTTTCCCTCAAAAAGACTGAGCATCGTCCCTTCAGTGTCGATTACGACGGTTTAGGGTATCGGTATAACTTCTGTATATCGATACCCTTGTGCATTTTTTCTCCTTACTCATATTGTGCTTTTCTCGCTTTTTATCTTAACTTAGCGTAAAATTCGCTCCCCTAATTTATACCGCTTGGTGGTATAAACCTGACCTGAAATCAGACCTAGAGAAATCATTATGTTTAAACCTGAATTATTGTCCCCTGCTGGTAGCCTTAAAAACATGCGTTATGCCTTCGCTTATGGCGCCGACGCGGTTTATGCAGGACAACCTCGTTACAGCCTTCGTGTACGTAACAATGAATTCAACCATGAAAACCTACAAATCGGGATTAACGAAGCGCACGCGCTAGGTAAGAAGCTGTATGTGGTCTGTAACATTCAACCACATAACTCAAAGCTAAAAACCTTTATCCGCGATTTAAAACCTGTGGTCGACATGGGCCCAGATGCATTAATCATGTCTGATCCTGGTTTAATCATGATGGTTCGTGAAGCTTTCCCTGAGATGCCGATCCACCTTTCAGTTCAAGCTAATGCGGTGAACTGGGCCACTGTAAAATTCTGGGCCTCTCAAGGTGTAGAACGTGTGATCTTATCGCGTGAATTATCACTTGAAGAAATCGAAGAGATCCGTGAACAATGTCCTGACACAGAACTTGAGATTTTTGTTCATGGTGCTTTATGCATGGCTTACTCTGGTCGTTGTTTGTTGTCTGGTTATATGAACAAACGCGATCCAAACCAAGGCACCTGCACAAATGCTTGTCGTTGGGAGTACAAAGTTGAAAAAGGTACGGAAAACGATGCCGGTCAAATCGTCTCAGCGGAAACGCCGGTAGAGCAATTTGATCCAAGCCAAACACAGGCTATTGAAGTCCAAGAACAACGCCCAGACAACACACTTGGTTTAGGAAAACCGACTGATGAAGTGGTGCTGCTTTCTGAATCTCATCGCCCTGAAGAAAAAATGGCGGCATTTGAAGATGAACACGGCACTTACATCATGAACTCTAAAGATCTGCGTGCGATTCAACACGTTGAGCGTTTAACCAAAATGGGCGTTCACTCTTTAAAAATTGAAGGACGTACTAAGTCGTTCTACTACTGCGCACGTACCGCTCAAGTGTACCGTAAAGCTATTGATGATGCAGTGGCCGGCAAACCATTTGATGAGAGCCTAATGGGTACACTAGAAAGCCTAGCGCACCGTGGTTACACTGAAGGTTTCTTACGTCGTCATACTCACGATGCTTACCAAAACTACGATTACGGCTATTCGGTTTCGGACTCACAACAATTTGTCGGTGAATTTACCGGTAAACGTCGTGGCCATTTAGCGGAAGTTGAAGTGAAGAACAAGTTCTTACTTGGCGATAGCTTAGAATTAATGACACCAAACGGTAACATCAACTTCACTTTAGAAGAAATGGAAAACCGCAAGTCTGAGAAAGTCGATGACGCGAAAGGCAACGGTCACTTTGTGTTTATTCCTGTTCCAGAAGATCTGGATTTAAGTTACGGCCTACTCATGCGTAACTTATCTCATGGTCAAAATACCCGTAACCCAGTCACGGCAACAGCAGAAGCGAAGTAATATGGCCTTATTGATTACAGATAAGTGCATCAATTGTGATATGTGCGACCCTGAATGCCCTAACGGCGCAATCACTATGGGTGACAGCATTTATGAAATTGATCATAACTTATGCACCGAATGTAAAGGACATTACGATAAGCCAACCTGCCAATCAGTGTGCCCAATTAATAATTGCATCATCACTGATCCTGAGCATGTCGAAACGGAAGATGAGTTACTCGAAAAGTTCGTGGTGATTCAAGGTCTGGCGTAAACGCTCCTTGAACCACGACCAATATACAAAAATGGCCTGACCATCAAACGTCAGGTCATTTTTTTCACAACCAGGAAAGCTAATACCAATCGTACTCATTATTTAGTTGCTAACCCTTTCGAATGCAAGTAATCACGAATATGAGGACGTGATTCTTTACTTAAGCGTCCAGCAATATGATCTGACCATGAACCCGTTTTTTGATTACTACCACGAGTCTGATAGTAATGGCTTGTTTGGGCATCATATTCAGCAATCACTTCACTAGAAAGACTTTGGTAACTGTCTTGATGCACAATGACATTCTGAGGTAAGCGCGGTTTGATTTGAGGGTCTTGATCAGGATGCCCTAAACACATGCCAAATAATACCGCACAATATTTAGGTAGACCGAGCAATTCATCCACTTCTTTTGGTGCATTACGAAGCCCACCAATAAACACCCCGCCTAACCCCAACGATTCCGCTGCTAATAAGGTATTTTGTGCCATGATCCCTGCATCCACCGCCCCAATCAGAGTCAATTCAGTGAATTCAGGTTTAACTTCTGATGAGAGTTGAAAGTGACGTTGATAATCAATACAAAAAACTAAAAATTCAGCCGCAGTTTCAACATAACCTTGCCCTCCAGAAAACTCGACCAAAGCTTTACGCTTATTTGGATCGGTCACACGGATGATAGATGTGGTTTGTAAAAAACTCGATGATGATGCCGCAATCCCAGCTGATAAAATCGTTTCCAGTTGCTCTGAAGTAATTTTCTCTTCAGTAAACTTACGAATAGAGCGATGGCTTAACATCGTTTCAATGACTGTATTCATAATACTCCCTCTTATTGAAGTATTACTCTAGCATATCCTATTCGCTTTACTTAACGCCGCTAATGCAACTTAACTATGATTCAAATTCATAAATAGGAAAGCTTATTGATATGAGTTGAATGATAAATTCGAACTCCCAACACGCGCTATTTTGGTGATCAGGGGAATCCGCTACTTTTCGCTCCATGCAAAAAGGCTCCAGCATTTCTGCTAGAGCCTTAATATGGCATTCGAGCCCCCAATACGCGCTATTTTGGTGATCAGGGGAATCCGCTGCTTTTCACTCCATACAAAAAGGCTCTAGCATTTCTGCTAGAGCCTTAATATGGCAGGAGTGGAGAGATTCGAGCCCCCAATACGCGCTATTTTGGTGATCAGGGGAATCCGCTGCTTTTCGCTCCATACAAAAAGGCTCTAGCATTTCTGCTAGAGCCTTGATATGGCAGGGGTGGAGAGATTCGAGCCCCCAATACGCGCTATTTTGGTGATCAGGGGAATCCGCTGCTTTTCGCTCCATGCAAAAAGGCTCTAGCATTTCTTCTAGAGCCTTAATATGGCAAGGGTGGAGAGATTCGAACTCCCAACACGCGCTATTTTGGTGATCAGGGGAATCCGCTACTTTTCGTTCTATGCAAAAAGGCTCCAGCATTTCTGCTAGAGCCTTAATATGGCAGGGGTGGAGAGATTCGAACTCCCAACACGCGGATTTGGAATCCGCTGCTCTGCCAATTGGAGCTACACCCCTAAAACTTTGTTTATATTACTTTATTTTGGCTAACAAAGTAAATTGTCTTTTTCAAAAATATCAGAAAAAGTGGCGGAGTGGACGGGACTCGAACCCGCGACCCCCGGCGTGACAGGCCGGTATTCTAACCAACTGAACTACCACTCCGCAGTGTCTATTCAGCATGTCGCTATTTTTTGCCTTTAGATTTTTCTAAAATCTAAAAACGGAAATTAAAGCCTGGCGATGTCCTACTCTCACATGGGGAGACCCCACACTACCATCGGCGCTACTTCGTTTCACTTCTGAGTTCGGCATGGAATCAGGTGGGTCCAAAGCGCTATGGTCGCCAAGCAAATTCTTTTGTTAAACGCTCAAGCGTTTAACTTAATTCGGAAAGCTGCTTTGTTATCTCTAACTCGTTCTCACACTCATTCAAGTATGTCTTATATCTATTAAGTCCATCAAAACCCTTTAGGTGTTGTATGGTTAAGCCTCACGGGCAATTAGTATTGGTTAGCTCAACGCCTCGCAGCGCTTACACACCCAACCTATCAACGTTCTAGTCTCGAACAACCCTTTAGGACACTTAAAGTGCCAGGGAAGACTCATCTCAGGGCTCGCTTCGTGCTTAGATGCTTTCAGCACTTATCGATTCCGAACTTAGCTACCGGGCAATGCCATTGGCATGACAACCCGAACACCAGAGGTTCGTCCACTCCGGTCCTCTCGTACTAGGAGCAGCCCCCTTCAATCTTCCAACGCCCACGGCAGATAGGGACCGAACTGTCTCACGACGTTCTAAACCCAGCTCGCGTACCACTTTAAATGGCGAACAGCCATACCCTTGGGACCGACTTCAGCCCCAGGATGTGATGAGCCGACATCGAGGTGCCAAACACCGCCGTCGATATGAACTCTTGGGCGGTATCAGCCTGTTATCCCCGGAGTACCTTTTATCCGTTGAGCGATGGCCCTTCCATTCAGAACCACCGGATCACTATGACCTGCTTTCGCACCTGCTCGAATTGTCATTCTCGCAGTCAAGCGGGCTTATGCCATTGCACTAACCACACGATGTCCAACCGTGTTTAGCCCACCTTCGTGCTCCTCCGTTACTCTTTGGGAGGAGACCGCCCCAGTCAAACTACCCACCAGGCACTGTCCTCACCCCAGATAATGGGGCTAAGTTAGAACATCAACACTACAAGGGTGGTATTTCAAGGTTGACTCCACATCCACTGGCGTGAATGCTTCAAAGTCTCCCACCTATCCTACACATGTAGGGTCAATGTTCAGTGCCAAGCTGTAGTAAAGGTTCACGGGGTCTTTCCGTCTAGCCGCGGGTACACTGCATCTTCACAGCGATTTCAATTTCACTGAGTCTCGGGTGGAGACAGCGTGGCCATCATTACGCCATTCGTGCAGGTCGGAACTTACCCGACAAGGAATTTCGCTACCTTAGGACCGTTATAGTTACGGCCGCCGTTTACCGGGGCTTCGATCAAGAGCTTCTCCGAAGATAACCCCATCAATTAACCTTCCGGCACCGGGCAGGCGTCACACCGTATACGTCATCTTACGATTTTGCACAGTGCTGTGTTTTTAATAAACAGTTGCAGCCACCTGGTATCTGCGACTCCCGGCAGCTTAGAGAGCAAGTCTCATCACCGCTAGGAGCGTACCTTCTCCCGAAGTTACGGTACCATTTTGCCTAGTTCCTTCACCCGAGTTCTCTCAAGCGCCTTGGTATTCTCTACCCGACCACCTGTGTCGGTTTGGGGTACGATTTCTTACAAACTGAAGCTTAGAGGCTTTTCCTGGAAGCATGGCATCAATGACTTCACTACCGTAGTAGCTCGACGTCGTGTCTCGGCCTTAAGATTTCCCGGATTTACCTAAGAAATCAGCCTACGCACTTGAACCTGGACAACCATCGCCAGGCCCACCTAGCCTTCTCCGTCCCCCCATCGCATTTGTAAGAAGTACGGGAATATTAACCCGTTTCCCATCGACTACGCTTTTCAGCCTCGCCTTAGGGGTCGACTTACCCTGCCCCGATTAACGTTGGACAGGAACCCTTGGTCTTCCGGCGAGGGAGTTTTTCACTCCCTTTATCGTTACTCATGTCAGCATTCGCACTTCTGATACCTCCAGCAAACTTCTCAGTTCACCTTCAACGGCTTACAGAACGCTCCCCTACCCAGCACAGTAAACTGTACTGCCGCAGCTTCGGTGTATAGCTTAGCCCCGTTACATCTTCCGCGCAGGCCGACTCGACCAGTGAGCTATTACGCTTTCTTTAAATGATGGCTGCTTCTAAGCCAACATCCTGGCTGTCTGAGCCTTCCCACATCGTTTCCCACTTAGCTATACTTTGGGACCTTAGCTGGCGGTCTGGGTTGTTTCCCTCTCCACGACGGACGTTAGCACCCGCCGTGTGTCTCCCGGATAGTACTTACTGGTATTCGGAGTTTGCAAAGGGTTGGTAAGTCGGGATGACCCCCTAGCCTTAACAGTGCTCTACCCCCAGTAGTATTCGTCCGAGGCGCTACCTAAATAGCTTTCGGGGAGAACCAGCTATCTCCAGGTTTGATTGGCCTTTCACCCCTAGCCACAAGTCATCCGCTAATTTTTCAACATTAGTCGGTTCGGTCCTCCAATTGATGTTACTCAATCTTCAACCTGCCCATGGCTAGATCACCTGGTTTCGGGTCTATACCTAGCAACTCGACGCCCAGTTAAGACTCGGTTTCCCTACGGCTCCCCTATACGGTTAACCTTGCTACTAAATATAAGTCGCTGACCCATTATACAAAAGGTACGCAGTCACACCACGAAGGTGCTCCTACTGCTTGTACGTACACGGTTTCAGGTTCTATTTCACTCCCCTCACAGGGGTTCTTTTCGCCTTTCCCTCACGGTACTGGTTCACTATCGGTCAGTCAGGAGTATTTAGCCTTGGAGGATGGTCCCCCCATATTCAGACAGGATAACACGTGTCCCGCCTTACTCGATTTCACTGATTATGATGTGTCGGTTACGGGGCTATCACCCTGTATCGCCAAGCTTTCCAGCTTGTTCACCTGCATCATTAAAAGCTTAAGGGCTAATCCAATTTCGCTCGCCGCTACTTTCGGAATCTCGGTTGATTTCTCTTCCTTCGGGTACTTAGATGTTTCAGTTCCCCGAGTTCGCCTCATTAACCTATGTATTCAGTTAATGATAGTTGCTTATGCAACTGGGTTTCCCCATTCGGAAATCGTAGACTCAAGTGGCTTTTACTGCCTAATCTACGCTTATCGCAAGTTAATACGTCCTTCATCGCCTCTGACTGCCTAGGCATCCACCGTGTACGCTTATTCACTTAACCATACAACCCAAAAGGGTCTTTATGTATGTTCAACTAAATAAGGTTTTAGTTTGTTGATATTTAAGAGGGTAATCTTAAATATCGTTGCCGGACTCAATAGAACAAACAATACATTGTTTGTTTGAATACAAGACACTTGAATGTGTGTTGTGTGTTTATCTTAAAGATAAACATTGAGAACTTTTATTTGATAACTTAATTACAGCCTTGAGCTGTTTTATTTTACTTTTTCAAAAGTAAAAACAAATTAAGCTATCAGTCAGCTTTCCAAATTGTTAAAGAGCAAAGAGTTTCTATTGAAACCACTTTTTAAAGACTTTCAGCGACAAATAACCCCATCCAATTTATAAAACCGGATGCGTGACATCGTAAAAGTATTTAAAGAGTGGTGGGCGATACCGGGCTCGAACCAGTGACCCCCTGCTTGTAAGGCAGGTGCTCTCCCAACTGAGCTAATCGCCCATAAATTTTCTTATCTAAAATAAGCATTCCTATGGAGGAATGGTGGAGCTATGCGGGATCGAACCGCAGACCTCCTGCGTGCAAGGCAGGCGCTCTCCCAGCTGAGCTATAGCCCCATTTATTTTCTTACCTAAAGTAAGCATTTCCATGGGAGGAAATGGTGGGTCGTGCAGGATTCGAACCTGCGACCAATTGATTAAAAGTCAACTGCTCTACCAACTGAGCTAACGACCCATATCTTCTATCTCTTAAGAGAAGGAAGTGGTATCCCGTAGGGGAGTCGAACCCCTGTTACCGCCGTGAAAGGGCGGTGTCCTAGGCCTCTAGACGAACGGGACACAGGATTTGAAAGCAATGGGATGCTTTCTGAACTCTTTTCTATATAAACCTAATCAATCTGTGTGGGTACTCATCAAAAATAATCTTCGTATAAGGAGGTGATCCAGCCCCAGGTTCCCCTAGGGCTACCTTGTTACGACTTCACCCCAGTCATGAACCACAAAGTGGTAAGCGTCCTCCCGAAGGTTAAACTACCTACTTCTTTTGCAGCCCACTCCCATGGTGTGACGGGCGGTGTGTACAAGGCCCGGGAACGTATTCACCGTGGCATTCTGATCCACGATTACTAGCGATTCCGACTTCATGGAGTCGAGTTGCAGACTCCAATCCGGACTACGACGCACTTTTTGGGATTCGCTTACTTTCGCAAGTTCGCTGCCCTCTGTATGCGCCATTGTAGCACGTGTGTAGCCCTACTCGTAAGGGCCATGATGACTTGACGTCGTCCCCACCTTCCTCCGGTTTATCACCGGCAGTCTCCCTGGAGTTCCCGACATTACTCGCTGGCAAACAAGGATAAGGGTTGCGCTCGTTGCGGGACTTAACCCAACATTTCACAACACGAGCTGACGACAGCCATGCAGCACCTGTCTCAGAGCTCCCGAAGGCACACCTGTATCTCTACTGGCTTCTCTGGATGTCAAGAGTAGGTAAGGTTCTTCGCGTTGCATCGAATTAAACCACATGCTCCACCGCTTGTGCGGGCCCCCGTCAATTCATTTGAGTTTTAATCTTGCGACCGTACTCCCCAGGCGGTCTACTTAACGCGTTAGCTCCGAAAGCCACGGCTCAAGGCCACAACCTCCAAGTAGACATCGTTTACGGCGTGGACTACCAGGGTATCTAATCCTGTTTGCTCCCCACGCTTTCGCATCTGAGTGTCAGTATCTGTCCAGGGGGCCGCCTTCGCCACTGGTATTCCTTCAGATCTCTACGCATTTCACCGCTACACCTGAAATTCTACCCCCCTCTACAGTACTCTAGTTTGCCAGTTTCAAATGACCTTCCGAGGTTGAGCCCCGGGCTTTCACATCTGACTTAACAAACCACCTGCATGCGCTTTACGCCCAGTAATTCCGATTAACGCTCGCACCCTCCGTATTACCGCGGCTGCTGGCACGGAGTTAGCCGGTGCTTCTTCTGTTGCTAACGTCAAGCAACGCAGTTATTAACTACGAAACCTTCCTCACAACTGAAAGTACTTTACAACCCGAAGGCCTTCTTCATACACGCGGCATGGCTGCATCAGGCTTTCGCCCATTGTGCAATATTCCCCACTGCTGCCTCCCGTAGGAGTCTGGGCCGTGTCTCAGTCCCAGTGTGGCTGATCATCCTCTCAGACCAGCTAGGGATCGTTGCCTTGGTGAGCCATTACCTCACCAACTAGCTAATCCCACATAGGCGTATCCAATAGCGCAAGGCCCGAAGGTCCCCTGCTTTGCTCCGAAGAGGTTATGCGGTATTAGCCATCGTTTCCAATGGTTATCCCCCTCTACTGGGCAACTTCCTATGCATTACTCACCCGTCCGCCGCTCGTCAGCGAAATAGCAAGCTATTTCCTGTTACCGCTCGACTTGCATGTGTTAGGCCTGCCGCCAGCGTTCAATCTGAGCCATGATCAAACTCTTCAATTAAAGTTTTTGTGGCCGCTCTTAAATAAAGAGACGACCGGCTCAACGAATACTGACTTCAAAACTATTCTTCTTAAAAAGAAGAAGTAACTTTAAAGCTATTATCTATCCAACAGATAGATAATGAATTGACTGTGCCGCTATTATTTATTTTCACTTTAAAAAGTGAAATCAAACCAGCTCAAGGCTGACTCTTTTAATAGCCGTTTGGTCACTCAGTTCATTGATAAATCTTTTTGATTATCATCAACGAGTGCCCACACAGATTGATAGGTTTAAATTGTTAAAGAGCGTTGTTCTTATCGATAATGCTTAGTGCATCTCGCTGAACAGGGCGGCCATTTTAGCGATTTAAAAGCTCGTGTCAAACACTTTTTTTAAAACTTTTTTCGCAAACCTTTTTGAGAAGGTTTTGACCTCTAACCCGTGCTGCAGCTTGGCTGCGTGCTCCGTGTCAGTGAGGTCGCATTATAGAGAAGCGAATCTTCTTGGCAAGTGATTTTTATAAAAAAATGCGAAAATACCGCTCAAATGTTCACTTTACAATCAAAGGCTTATTTATACCACTTTACCCTAAACTTAAGAACAGGTTATCCACAGAAACCTTCTTTTTAAGTTGCTTAAAGTAGGACAAGGAAGTTTGTATGCCTAAATAAAGCCTCTCTTTTTACCCTCTCTATATATCATTATATTTACATCGTGGTCATGTCACTCAACCAATAAAAAAGGAGCAACGAATATTCGTTGCTCCTTTGGGTTTGATATTGTTAGCTTATTATTGCTTTGCCACGATATGGTCATCTTCCACTGATAATCGCACTACTTTGCCAGGTAGCAGTTCACTTGCCAGCATAGAGCGCGCTAATGGGTTTTCGACCATTTGTTGAATCGCACGTTTTAGTGGACGCGCGCCATACACAGGATCAAAACCAACTTCAGCGACTAAAGACAAGACATCATCACCGACTTGTAATTCATATTCTTTATCTGCCATACGTTGACGTAGGCGATCCAATTGAATAGAAGCAATCGACTTAATTTGCTCTTGGCCAAGTGGATGGAATACCACACTTTCATCAACACGGTTTAAAAACTCCGGTCTAAAGTGTTGGCTTACGATCTCCATCACTTGATTTTTCATCTCTTCATAAGAAGACGTCGCTGCGTTTTCTTGAATACGATCAGAACCTAAGTTAGAAGTCATGATCACGACGGTATTTTTAAAATCGACAGTACGACCTTGGCCATCGGTTAAACGCCCATCATCCAATACTTGTAATAAGATATTGAATACATCGGGGTGCGCTTTTTCCACTTCATCCAATAAGATCACTGAATATGGTTTACGACGTACCGCTTCGGTTAAGTAGCCACCCTCGTCATAACCGACATAACCAGGAGGCGCACCGACCAAACGTGATACTGAGTGTTTTTCCATAAACTCAGACATATCAATTCGCACCATTGCATCTTCACTATCAAACATAAAGTTCGCCAGTGTTTTACATAGCTCGGTTTTACCCACACCGGTTGGGCCTAAGAATAAAAACGAACCAATCGGTTTATTAGGATCCGATAAACCAGCACGGCTACGACGAATGGCATTTGACACCACATCGACCGCTTCTTTTTGTCCAATCACACGCTCATGCAATACCGATTCCATCGATAATAACTTGGCTTTTTCTGCCTCAAGCATTTTAGAAACCGGAATCCCCGTTTGTTTCGACAAGACCTCGGCTATTTCAGCGTCTGTTACTCGGTTTTTCAGCAGCGTTAATTCAATATTCTCCACTTGTGAAGCATTGTCTAATTGCTTTTCCAGCTCAGGAATTTTGCCGTATTGCAATTCTGACATTCGTTGCAAGTCACCAGCGCGACGAGCCACATCCATATCTAAACGTGCTTGCTCTAACTCAGCTTTTATATGTTGAGTGCCAGACAACGACGCTTTTTCAGTTTTCCAGACTTCTTCAAGTTCGGAATATTCACGCTCTTTTTCAGCCAATTCTTGATTCAGAATAGCCAAGCGTTTGGTACTGGCGGCATCATCTTCATTTAGTAGCGCTTGCTGTTCGATTTTCAGCTGGATGATACGACGGTCTAAACGGTCTAGTGATTCCGGTTTCGAATCCATTTGAATACGAATACTCGAGGCCGCCTCATCAATTAAGTCGATGGCTTTATCTGGTAATTGACGATCCGATACATAACGATTGGACAGCGTTGCAGCCGCCACAATTGCCGGATCGGTAATTTCCACATGGTGGTGTAATTCGTAGCGTTCTTTTAAGCCACGTAAAATCGCAATGGTATCTTCCACACTCGGCTCATCCACCAGCACTTTTTGGAAACGACGCTCTAACGCTGGGTCTTTTTCCACGTATTGACGGTATTCATCCAAGGTAGTCGCACCAACACAATGAAGCTCACCACGAGCCAAAGCAGGTTTAAGCATATTACCGGCATCCATTGAGCCTTCGCCTTTGCCAGCGCCTACCATGGTATGCAACTCATCAATGAACAAAATAATGTTGCCATCTTCTTGCGCTAACTCATTCAAGACCGCTTTTAAACGCTCTTCAAATTCACCCCGGTATTTAGCGCCGGCGATCAATGCGCCCATGTCGAGCGATAATACGCGGCGATTACGCAAACCTTCTGGTACTTCATTATTCACGATACGTAATGCCAAGCCTTCTACGATCGCGGTTTTACCGACCCCCGGCTGACCAATCAACACCGGGTTATTTTTGGTACGGCGCTGTAAAACCTGAATGGTACGGCGAATTTCATCATCACGACCAATCACAGGATCGAGTTTGCCTTGCTCTGCACGCTCAGTGAGATCAATCGTGTATTTTTCTAATGCTTGGCGTTTTTCTTCTGCATTCGGGTCGTCGACATTTTGTCCACCACGAATTTCATCAATCGCCTTAGTCACATTGGCTTTGTTTAAACCTAATTCTTTAAACAACTTACCAAGTGGCCCGTGGTCTTCTAATGCTGCAAGCAAAAATAGTTCAGAAGAAATGTAAGCATCGTTACGTTGCTGTGCAATTTTGTCACAAACATTCAATAGGTTGCCTAAATTTTTCGATGCTTGAACATCCCCACCAATACCGGTCACTTTCGGCAATTTATCAAGTTCTTGCGCAACTTTAGAACGTAATTGAGTGGCATCAACACCAAGCATGGTAAAAATAGGACGAATGGTGCTGCCATCTTGATTTAGCAATGCCTGCATTAAGTGCACAGGTTCAATAAACTGGTGATCACGGCCTAGCGCAAGAGATTGCGCATCAGAAATGGCAAGCTGGAATTTACTGGTAAATTTATCAAAACGCATTATAAGCCTCCAATCTCATACATGAGATACTTCTGTTGTTGGCTTATAAATGGATGCAGATAGGTGGGTTTTCAAGAGCGAGTAAAAAATAATCATACGCTCGACAGAATCATCAGAGCGAAAGCGTCATACGCTGGAATTATTCTAACCAAATAAAGGAGGCTTGACGGCCGGTCACGCCATCACGTCGATACGAATAAAAAATATCGTCTTCACTATAGGTACAGCGTTGGCTGACAAACACTTGCTCCACGCCCGCTTGGTTTAAGCGCTGGGTTGCTAAAATGGACATATCCGCTAACCATTTGCCACTCTGTTTTACACGAGGTGTGAAGGCATCTTTTGCATGGACATCATGCTGTACAAACGCTTGATAAACATCTTCCCCTACTTCAAAGGCGGTTGGACCAATTGCAGGGCCTAACCACGCCATGACTTGGCTGGATTTATCAAATTGTCTCACCGCATTTTCTAAAATACCATTTGCTAGGCCACGCCATCCTGCGTGTACCGCTGCCACTTGTGAGCCCTCGGTATTGGTCAATAACACAGGCAAGCAGTCAGCCGTCATCACACAACATACTATTTTATTATGGCGAGTCGTGGCCCCATCAGCATCCAGTACATGATGAGTAGGTTTGCTCAATTCAATGACATCCGCTGAATGAGTTTGATTAAGCCAAACTGGAGACGTTGGCATGAGATGTTGCTGACGTAAAAGATCACGATTACGTTGGACAATATTGCGGTCATCCCCCACATGCATACCTAAGTTCAAGCCTTGATAAACACCGGTTGAGACACCACCAAACCGCGTTGAGCTAAACGCTTTTACATTTGTAGGCGCAGGCCAGTTTGGTAGCACAATATTGTCCATTAGTGATTATTCCTCGACGTGATTCTCTAACGCATCCACACGTAACGCTTCCGTCATCGCGACCATGTCATCAGGGATTGGCGCATGAAACTTCATTTCTTCCCCGCTTTCAGGATGTTCAAATTTCAACATCACCGCATGCAGCGCTTGACGGTCAAAATTACGAATCATATCCGTCAACTCAGCAGACGCCCCTTTTGGTATACGAGCTCGGCCACCATAAGCAGTGTCACCCAACAATGGATGTTGAATGTAAGACATGTGCACACGAATTTGGTGAGTACGTCCGGTTTCTAAGCGTAAGCGAATGCGGGTATGTTCACGGAAATGCTCAGCGACACGATAATGAGTCACCGCCGGCTTACCTAATTCATTAACCGCCATTAGAGTTCGTTTAGTAGAGTGACGACCAATCGGTTTTTCGATACGCCCGCCAGCGGTCATATTACCAATAATAATCGCTTCATATTCACGTGTGATTTTACGCTTTTGCAGAGCACGGACTAAACGCGTTTGCGCCGGTACGGTCTTCGCAACCACCATCAACCCCGTGGTATCTTTATCCAAACGGTGCACAATACCGGCGCGCGGCACTTCTGCAATCGCTGGGTAATGGTGCAATAACGCATTTAATACGGTACCATCAGGTGTACCGGCGCCAGGATGCACCACAAAATCTCGTGGTTTATTGATGACAATAATATCGTCATCTTCATAAACGATATTTAATGGAATATCTTGAGCTTCCCAGCGTTCTTCGTCTTCTAGCTCGGCTTGAACGGTAATTTCTTCCCCGCCCATGACTCGAGTTCGAGGTTTAGTTACCACTTCACCATTGATTTGAACCTTGCCTTCAAGCAACCATTCTTTCAAACGTGAGCGAGAAAATTCTGAAAATAATTCAGCAATCGCTTGATCTAAGCGTTGCCCTAATTGAGAATCTTTTACTGTGTCAGTGCGTACAATCTGTTGGGCCATATCGAACTTTTTAAAAAACCATGAGACTAATATCCAACAATATGGATAAAATAGGCTATTCACCGTTATTGGTAAAATAGTGTTATTCACCATTGTATCTGTTAACTTGTCAGAAGTAACGGAAGCAATAAATTTAATTCAAGGAATTTTCTCCTCACAATGAAACGCCAATACCTTTTGGGATTGATTTCCCTACTCTTTTTAGCTGGTTGTGCCGATAAGAAAGATGCTGTACCAGACATCCCACCATCGGATTTATACACACAAGCTCAACAAAGTTTGCAAGCAGGCAGCTGGGCTGAGTCGATCAAAAAGTTCGAAGCACTTGATTCACGCTACCCATTTGGCCCTTATTCCGATCAAGTTCAACTGGATTTGATCTTCGCCTACTATAAAAATGGGGATTATCCATTAGCCCTTGCGACCATTGAACGTTTCACACGTCTTAACCCAACTCATGAGCGTTCTGATTGGGTTTTATATATGCGTGGTTTGACTCATATGGCTCAAGACTCCAACTTCATGCATAGCTTATTTAATATGGACCGCTCCGATCGCGATCCAGAACCAGTAAAAGCAGCCTTTGTTGATTTCAAACGTTTATTAGAACGCTATCCAAATAGTTTATATGCAGCCGATGCTCAACTTCGTTTGATGTCATTAAAAAATCGTCTAGCTGAATACGATCTCGCATCTGCCGATTTTTACCTACGTCGTGAAGCTTGGATTGCAGCAATCAATCGTTGCCAAGAAATTCAAAAAACCTATCCTGATACTATTGCCGCTCGTGATTCGTTAAAAATCCAACTTAAAGCTTATAAAGAACTGGGCTTAGAAGATGCGATAAAACGCACCGAAGAGCTTATTGAACTGAATAAAAAATAGTATTACCAACGCAGAACTTCTCAAAAGCAGCGACCATTCGCTGCTTTTTTTATATGAGAGAGAAAATTATGATGAGAGGCAATGATTATATTGAGAGACAATTATGTTTAGAAGCAATTGTCTATTGAGAAAATGCATAAGAAGGAAAAGCATAAGAAGAGCAAAAAACAACCTGCCTAAAATTTGATTTGTATTCGCCCCCTAAAAATAGAAATTTCTAGTAGCCGACACATTGAATCTACTAAAATTCAGCCGAAGAACAAGTGTTTTTTACTCCACCAATGACGAACCTTTGTTTGTGATCACATTTACTTCAGTCCATTAATAATCCCCTAGCTTACGTGATCTAAATCACATTTATTTTATAGCAAAATAGTAATCTGAAATTAACAAATCAAGGACAAAAGAGGATAAGAGCCTATGAAAATTAACATTACTGGTAAAAATATCGAAGTCACCTCTTCCATCCGAGACTACATTGAGGCTAAATTCAAAAAATTAGAAAAATGGCAAATTGAACTCATCAGCTGTCAAGCGACCATCTGCACCGAACCAGGTAAGCAGCAAAAAATTGAAGCGACCATCACTGTACCTAAAGGTCAATTAGTGGCATCGGCTTCACACGAAGATTTATATAAAGCGATCAATGAAGTTGAGCAAAAGCTTGAACGTCAACTTAACAAGTTAAGCCATAAGCCAGAAGCGAAACGTTCACTAGCAGAAAAACCTGAACTCGAAGAGCTAGAAGAACTTTAATTCAAAATCATTAACCATTATTTATGACGCTCATTGAGCGTCATTTTTTTTGCTTGACGCTTTGTCTTACCTTGCTTATGGTACAGATTCACTTAAGGAATTTATTACATGTACACATCAACTCTGTTCTTTTTTAGCTTGTTTTTTCCATCATAAATAGATGGGGCTGATGTCGTTTTAAAAATAAGCCAAAAACGGACAGAAAGCCTCCCACATTGGGGGGCTTTTTTATAGGGATAAATCATGACTCAATTGCAATACTCACTTGAAGAAATCAGACTCCGTCTTAATGAATTGGATGATCACTTACTTAGCATTTTGTCGGAACGTCGAGCGTTAAGTCTTGAGGTGGCCAAAAGTAAAGTTCAAACCGCTAAGCCTGTGCGAGATGCGCAACGCGAACAACAATTGCTGGTCAAACTGATTAATAATGGCAAAGAGAAATATCAACTTGATGCACCTTATATCACCAAAGTTTTCCATACCATCATTGAAGATTCCGTGCTTTTGCAACAGGCTTATTTACAAAACCTTGCCAACCCAGAAGAAAGTCGTAAACCGCTTGCTCGCGTGGCTTTCTTAGGCGCCAAAGGCTCTTATTCACACTTGGCAAGCCTTGAGTATTTCAGTCGTAAAAATACCGAGCTGATAGAGCTGAACTGCCAACACTTTAAAGAAGTCACCTCCACCGTGGAATCTGGACACGCTGATTTTGGAGTATTGCCCATTGAAAATACCAGCTCAGGTTCGATCAATGAGGTTTACGACTTATTACAACACACAACTCTTTATATTGTGGGGGAAATGACACTGCCCATTGAGCATTGCTTACTCGCGCCCCATGACATGCGCTTAGAAGAAATCAAAACCTTATATTCTCACCCTCAACCGCATCAACAATGCAGTGAGTTTTTAAGTCACTTAAAAGACGTGACCTTAAAATCTTGTGTCAGCACGGCCGATGCGATGCAAAAAGTTGTTGAGCTAAATCGTCCAGATGTTGCCGCCATTGGTAATGCCACCAGCGGCAAACTGTATGGACTACAAACCATTCAAGAAAATATTGCCAATCAAACCGAAAACCATACACGCTTTATTATTGTGGCAAGAAAACCAGTAGAAGTGTCCACACAAATTCCCGCCAAAACCACTGTGATCATGTCAACCTCACAAGAAGCTGGCTCATTGGTACAAACCCTATTGGTACTACAACGTTACGGCATCAATATGACCAAATTAGAATCTCGTCCAATTATGGGTAACCCATGGGAAGAGATGTTTTACGTGGATTTAGAAGCCCATTTAGGCTCAGTAGAAATGCAGCAAGCTATCGTAGAACTCACCAAGATTACCCGTCATTTGAAAGTATTAGGTTGTTACCCAAGCGAAAACATTAAGCCAACTCAAGTTAAGCTAGAAGGTTAAACGTGCATAAGAAAGTCATTGTTGCCTCATTAAATCCGGCCAAAATCAACGCTGTGAAAAGTGCCTTTAGCGCAAGCTTTCCAGATGAACAGTTTGTCTTTGAAGGGGTGTCGGTCGCCAGTGGTGTACCGGACCAACCTATGTTTGATCAAGAAACAAAGCAAGGGGCGCTAAATCGGGTTCATCATGCACAACGCACCATTAGTGACGCGGATTTTTATGTCGGCTTAGAAGCTGGGATCGAAGCTAATTTTACTTACGCTTGGATGATCATTGAAAGTAACCCAGCCAGTGGTGAGGTCATCCGAGGCGAATCTCGTTCCGCGTGTTTAATGCTCCCTCCACAAGTCTTAGAAAAAGTCCGCCAAGGTAAAGAATTGGGACATGTGATGGATGAAGTATTTGCCACCGAAAACATCAAGCAAAAAGGAGGTGCGATAGGCTTACTGACGCACCACCAGTTAACTCGAAGTTCGGTTTATCATCAAGCATTGATTCTGGCATTAATTCCTTTCCTCAATCCTCAACATTTTTAATGCTCTTCTGATTTCTCAGCAGCAACTTGCAACATCGCTTGCAATTGCTGCTTTTGAGCCGGTTGTAACTTTTTCAATTCAGAAGAACCACGAGTAATGGTTGCGACCCCCACTCCAAGCATTTGACTGATTTGACGCTGCGAATAATCACCTTTAATGAGCTCATGTAAAATGTTCATGCGTGCTAATAAAGCTTCACGTTCATCATAAGTGAGCAGCATTGACAGTAAAAAATCCAATTGTTGTTGCTGATCTGAATGCGACAATAATGCCAGCACATCCTGCCAGTCTGTAAACTCAGGGGAAATCACTTCTTTTTCGATTTGTTCTTTTGAATTAGCCATTAAACTAATATTTTTCCTTTACTTCTTGAGGCGTTAAAAATGCCCCTTCTTGACCTAGTAAATTACGATAATAGGTTTCAAACATCAGAATATTTTGCACATAACCACGGGTTTCATCAAAAGGAATGGCTTCAATGAATGAATAAGCATCAATTTTTTGATTACTGCGAGCACGCCATACTTTGACTCGATGCGGCCCCGCATTATAAGCGGCAAACGCAAATATTCGATTGTGGTTAAAATCATCTAATAACCCACCTAAATATGAACTGCCAATTTCTATGTTCTTTTGAACATTATACAGCTCATCAGCATGCTGATATTTTAAATCATAGACGTCTGCGGTGTGTTTTGCTGTCGTCGGCATGATTTGCATAATCCCCCGCGCTCCAACAGGAGAACGTGCTTCTACATCTAGGGCACTTTCTTGGCGCGCAAGAGACATCAAGGTAATTAAAGGCACATCATTCTTTTTAGAATAGAAATCAAACCACCAGCGATGGGCTATCGGGAAACGTAAACTGGTATAGTCCCACATTTTAGCTTCAATGGTCGCCACCACGGTAAAATGATGCCAATGTTTCTCGGCTGCGTATTGTACTAAGGCTTTTTTCTCGCTTTGGGTACTATGCCACAGCAACCAACGCCACTCGCTTTTCGCCGCCGAAATTTTATCAACATTAATCATTTCTTGAATGCGATCAAGAGCTGCTTGCTTGGCTTTGATATCAGGAAGCTTTTCATTGAGCATTTTACTTTGATAACGAATCGGTTCTCCCAGTAATTCTGCCGCCGCCGCACTATAAAAGTTTCGCTGTCCTAACAAAGGCTGTAAGCGTTGTTTGGCTTGCTTGGTTTTTCCTTGCGCCATCTCTACTCTCGCAGACCAATATTGCCAACGTAAGCTTTGCTGATCTTCTGCCGGTAGCTTACTAATCCAATGCGCTAGATCTTTCCAATCTGCATTTTGAATGGCGATACGTGCACGCCTTTCTACTCGCGAAGGGAGCCCTTGCTTATTTAACATGCTATCTCGCCATTGTGCTAAAGAAGATGAATCCGTATTCATTAACCAAGCACTGGCGTAATTGGATAAATCTACTTGAGCCGTTAATGGAAGCTTTTGCGCTTGAACCACTTGCTCATAGAGTTCTACAGCTTGTTGGGTATTTTTGCGGATCAACTGTCTAAACGCGTATTCCGTCAACTGTTGATTAAAAGGAGTGACTTTGGCTTTCTTACTGAACTCACCCACTTTACTAGGATCGCGATAAAGTGCTTGTAAGTCTTTTGAACTGGCTTTGGCATTATCACTAGTGAGTAAACCATCTAAATAACGAAACATTCCTGAGTGACCGGATTTAAAGCTCAATAACATCCGTTCTAATATCAGTGTTTCGGTACGTAAGCCCGCTTGCGTCCATTGGTCAAATAAGTCATCACACGCCGACGAAACACTGCTGCCCGTTAACCAAAGGTCTTTGGCTCCTTGATACGCAGCGTCTTTCTGACCTTGCGTCCATTTGGCGTAATAATAATAGCAACGGTAGCGTTGATCTCTGGGTTCTTCTTGCTGATATTCTAATAGGGTTTTCCATTGTTTGTTCTTGGCTAACGCATCTAAATAATTGGCTCTAACCCGGCTTGAAAAAGGAAACGTCTGATATTTTTCAGTAAAAGCATTCACCTCTTGAGGCTGACGGTTTTCAATATCCGTTAAATACACGCGATAATCAATATAAGGCGTCAATGGATAAGAGGCGATTTGTGGACGAATCACTTGGTAACCAGCAACATCGCCGGCATCTAATAAATCCTGTCCTTTCTCATAGACTTGCCGTTGTATTTCAAGTGGTGAGCGCGGTTTGTCAGATGAATCACTATCAGAAGTGTTCACTTGAGTGGAGGATATCGCCTGAGCATTAACCGCGGGCAAAGACAATATCGCACTTGTCGAAACAGCACAGAAAATAAGCGTTTTTTTAAAATTCAGCATCAACGGTCAACTTCCCTGAAATACAATCACAAATGTGAAAGGTGAATGTTTGATATTCTTAGTATTTTTCTCGCTTTTTCTCATTATTTCAATGCCAAGCGACTATCCGATAATATCCTTGTTTACACTCATCTAGTGTGAATCTTATGTGAGAAAGAGTAAACTATAGTTTTGAAATTATTATAACGCATAGGATCTAAGCAGCTATGGCTGAATACGTCTATACCATGTCTCGTGTGAGCAAAATTGTGCCACCGAAACGTCAAATCTTAAAAGATATCTCATTAAGCTTTTTCCCGGGAGCCAAAATCGGTGTTTTAGGCCTAAATGGTGCAGGTAAATCGACACTTTTACGCATCATGGCAGGTATTGATACTGACATTGATGGTGAAGCTCGTCCTCAGCCTGGTTTAAATGTTGGCTACCTTCCGCAAGAACCGGTTTTAGATGAATCAAAAACCGTTCGTGAAATTGTCGAAGAAGCCGTAGCGGATGTCGCAGACGCATTAAAACGAATTGATGCAGTTTATGCCGCTTACGCCGAACCTGATGCTGATTTTGATGCATTAGCCAAAGAACAAGGCGAACTTGAAGCATTGATTCAAGCGAAAGATGGCCACAACCTAGAAAATGCGCTAGAACGTGCTGCGGATGCACTGCGTCTGCCTGAGTGGGATGCCAAAATTGAACACTTGTCAGGTGGTGAGCGTCGCCGTGTCGCGATTTGCCGTCTATTACTTGAAAAGCCAGACATGCTATTGCTAGATGAACCGACCAACCACTTAGATGCTGAGTCTGTGGCTTGGCTTGAGCATTTCTTAGTTGATTACAGTGGTACAGTGGTAGCGATTACCCACGACCGTTATTTCCTTGATAACGCGGCGGGCTGGATCTTAGAACTTGACCGTGGTGAAGGTATTCCATGGGAAGGTAACTATACTTCATGGCTTGAACAAAAAGATGCGCGTTTAGCCCAAGAAGCTTCAACCGAAAATGCTCGCAAAAAGACCATTGAGAAAGAATTAGAATGGGTTCGTCAAAACCCGAAAGGTCGTCAGGCTAAGTCTAAAGCTCGTATGGCACGTTTTGAAGAGTTGAATAAAACTGATCACCAAAAACGTAACGAAACTAACGAACTTTTCATCCCACCAGGTGAGCGTTTGGGTGACAAAGTCTTAGAAGTTAATAACCTAACTAAGTCATTTGGCGATCGCGTTCTGATTGATAACCTCTCTTTCAGCATGCCGAAAGGGGCTATTGTCGGTATCGTTGGTGCTAACGGCGCGGGTAAATCAACTCTATTCAAAATGCTAAGCGGCTCCGAACAACCCGATGCAGGTACCATCGAGTTAGGTGAAACGGTAAAACTGGCGTCAGTGGATCAGTTCCGTGACTCCATGAATGATAACAACACCGTTTTCCAAGAAATCTCGGAAGGGGCGGATATCATTAAGATCAATAACTTTGAAATTCCAGCGCGTGCTTACTGCTCACGCTTTAACTTCCGTGGTGTTGATCAACAAAAACGCATTGGTGAGCTTTCAGGTGGTGAACGTAACCGTGTTCACTTAGCAAAACTACTAAAAGCGGGCGGTAACGTATTACTACTCGATGAACCGACCAACGACTTGGACGTTGAAACGCTACGTGCTCTTGAAGAAGCGTTACTTGAGTTCCCTGGTTGTACCATGGTTATCTCGCACGACCGTTGGTTCCTCGACCGTATTGCCACCCATATTCTTGATTACCGTGATGAAGGCCAAGTGAACTTCTACGAAGGTAACTACACCGAATACAGTGAATGGTTGAAGCAAACGTTAGGTGCTGCCGCGGCTGAGCCTCACCGCATCAAATACAAACGTGTGACCAAATAAGCGTGTAACTAACCTTATCTGCAGTTGAGGTTAACTAAACTCAGCTGCGAATAACTGGTTAATGGAGCGCTTAACTTCATAGCCAGCAATATCAAAGCCATGGCTCTACGCTGTGGCTTTTTTTGTATTCTAAATTCGCCTTCATCATCTAATAGCTTCATCACCGAATAACTTCACCATCTCATAGCAGTGCATTCATTATCGGTCGATTCTTACTAATTAAAAGATTTAACTAAGAAATGAGAACAGCGCCCTAAAATTTTCCCCTAAAAATTCCCTTCACTTTTCCCCCCATATAAATTGCTGTAGACCATAACCATGACTCATTGTTATTGAATTTCCCATGTCGCATGCAGCTCCAAACTTAGTCAATTCAACCCATTTTGATTTCACTGCCAATAAGGGCTTTTGGCCTATGATGATCTTTAAGCTCATCATAGGTAAAAAGCTTATTTCCAAAATAATTATAATTGGAATAATTCTTCTATTATCAATAACTAGCATTTCATTTTGGTTTAATAACGACAACACTCAAAAGCAACAACAAGACTTACGTGAGCAATTACACAAGTATCAACAGCTCTACCAACAACAATTAGCCTTCAATAAACAGTTAGTAATTAATCAACAGCAAGCCGATTTTCACGCTAAAATGGAAGCAGATGAAGAATTGGTAGAATTCCCTACTCAGCTCACAGCAGACTCTACCAACCTTAAAACACCTGGGCTTTTATCAGAAAAAGAAGCGATAGATACCGCGATGATAAGTGATAAACAAAGGCTATCACTTCCATTGTCGGCGAGCATAGAAACCTCTTTATTTCGCATGATACCCAATGACAGTCCAGTTCATTATCAGCGTGTCTCCTCACCTTTTGGTGGGCGCGTTCACCCAATATCCGGAAAAAAATCACACCATTTAGGCATTGATCTCACTTGTCCTCTTGGTACCCCAATTTATGCCACCGCCGACGGAGTGGTAGAAACGACACGCCCCAGTCAACAAGGTTACGGCAATATGATCAAAGTGCGCCATGCTTTTGGATTTATGACCTTATACGCCCACCTTCACCAATTTGCCGTTAGCCAAGGACAATTCATTGAAAAAGGCGATCGTATTGGTTTTTGTGGTAGTAGTGGCAATTCAACCGGTTCACATTTACATTACGAAGTACGCTTTATTGGTAAAGCGCTCAACCCACAAGATTTCATGCAATGGCAACCAAACCATATTGCTTATTTGTTTACCCAACAACAGCAAGTACCTTGGGCGAGCTTAATGGAGCAATTGACCAATACCATCCACTTACAAACCTTCCTCGCCATCAATCAAACCAATTATTCCTCCTCCCCTTCATCTAAAATCATCAAACAACGCTCTCAAGGATTAGATCAATTTGGTCTTAGTGAAGATAACTGGCAAACCGTAAAAGAGCGTTAACCAGTCTTTGTCTTTATCAGTGGCTGACCTCTTCAATCTTTCTTCCCTCTCTAGCCTTTCTTTCCTCTCATGACCAATTCCAACCCTCTTTATTATAAATTAAAATTATTAAAATAATAATTTATGATAATTTTTAATGATACCCGCATCCACCTATACTCTCCTCATCGAAACAAAACACGATATTAATTTTAAAAATTGGAGCAAATTATGAAAATGAATCACGTTGGTATTATGGTTGGTGATATGGATAAAGCGGTTGAGTTTTATACTAAAGCACTTGGTCTTGAGATTGTGATGGGTAACACTAAGGTAACAGAAGAACGTGAAACTGCGATTGGCCGTATGTGTATTGCCGTTTTTGGTGAAGGGTTTAAAGGCTTTAACATTGCCCACTTACTGACTAAAGATGGTATTGGCTTTGAGCTTTTCGAAATGAAAGAACGCCAACAACGTCATGAAGTCGATTTCTCTCGCATTGGTATTTTCCACTTCTGTCTACAAACAGATGACTTTGAAGGTGTGATCAAACGTACTGAAGAGTTAGGCGGTAAAGTTCGTATGGATATTATGCGCTACCACCCTGAAGATGAAAATAACACCTCACAAATGGTTTATCTTGAAGACCCATTTGGTAATTTATTTGAGTTGTATTCTCACTCTTATCAAGAAACTTACGCGGCCGATTACGAATAATCAACAGCCATAACAAACAAAAAGGATTGGTTCATTGCCAATCCTTTTTTCGTTGTGCCTGTCTGGTATAAACAAACCCAATGGATATTCGCGTTCAATAGTTACTTGTGACTTCTAGTCATCCGCAGCTGAGGTTACTTACCTCGATGAATTGAATCATTGGCTTGTTTCAGTAAATTTTGGCTTTCTCGCATAAATTGTTGAGAGTAATCACCGTACCATGTGGAAACCGCATTAAATTGTTCAATAAAAGCTTGTTTATCTTGATTATCTAGAATCTTAATCGCCTCACCAAAACGTTGATGAAAGCGTTTAATCATATCGATATTGCGTTGCGACGACATAATAATATCGCCATATAAATCAGGATCTTGAGCAAATAAGCGGCCAACCATCGCCAATTCTAAGCGATAAATGGGGGAACTTAATTGCACTAAGGTATCTAGGTTCGGGTTTTCTTGAGATAAGTGAGAGCCATACGCAAACGATGTAAAATGGCGCAGCGCTTGGATCAAGGTCATGCCATTGTCGTGCTCTTCAGCATCAATCGCACAAATGCTCGCCCCCCAAATTTCAAATTGCTTAAGTAACCATTGATAAGTTTCCGGCATACGACCATCACTGCAAATGATCACTTGTTTTGCCATGCTCGGAATATCCGGTCCAAACATCGGATGCAAACCGACCACTGGCCCGCAATGAGCTTCCAGCATTGCCGCTAAAGGTTCAGCTTTGATGGATGTTAAATCACATAAAATGCAGTCATCAGGCAATTTAGGTAGTTTTTTTATCACCGTATCAGTTAAATGAATCGGCACACTGACCACCACCATGCCCGCATCTTGCACTAATTGCTCAGCGTTATCCCAATCTTGGCTACCTAGCACTTTCACTTGGTAACCTGAAAGCTCAAACATGCGCTTAAACAAACCGCCCAACTGCCCATGTCCCCCAACGATCACGATAGAGCGCAATTCTGGATTCAAGCATTTAAAGCCCGAGTCTTTTTCGCTGGCATACGATTCACGCATAGTGCGACGCAAAATATCTTCAATTAATTGAGCTGGAACCCCTCGCTTTTCTGCTTCTGCGCGACGAGAAGCCAACATTGAGGCTTCACGGTCGGGGGCATAAATGGGTAATCCGTATTTACTTTTTACTTCACCAACTTTTTCAACCAAGGCCAAACGCTGGGCTAACAGCTCAAGCATTTGTTTATCAACTGCGTCGATTTGATCTCTTAATTCATTTAATTCTATTGCCATGGATTTCCCTAATTCCCATCAGACTACGCACTTAGACGGTTACTTTACCCTTTTAAACGGTCTTGTAAAAATGGTACTAACTCTTTATGTGCATGACGTAACAAGCTTTCTGTCGTATCCCAATTAATACAAGCATCAGTAATCGAGACACCGTACTGCATTTCCGACAATGGAATATCAGACGCTTGATTGCCCTCATTAATATGACTTTCAATCATTAAACCAATAATGGATCGATTACCTTCACGAATTTGATGAATCACATCTTCTGCTACTAAAGGTTGACGGCGATAGTCTTTACGAGAGTTAGCATGGCTACAATCCACCATCAAAGCAGCATCTAAACCATGTTTTGCCAACTCTTGCTCGCACTCATTGACTGATACCGAATCATAATTAGTTTGTTTACCACCGCGCAAAATGACATGACCATTGTGATTACCTTGTGTCGTCAATAACGCAACTTGTCCGTCGCTATCAATACCCATAAAACGATGGCTCGAGGAAGCGGCTTGCATCGCATTAATTGCGGTTGCTAAGCTGCCATCAGTGCCGTTTTTAAATCCTACTGGAACCGATAAGCCACTGGCCATTTCACGGTGAGTTTGAGACTCAGTGGTACGTGCACCAATTGCCGCCCAACTGAAAGTATCTCCTAAGTATTGCGGGCTAATAGGATCTAATGCTTCTGTCGCTAACGGAATTTCCATTTCAGCCAAATCAACCAATAATTGACGAGCCAGATGCAAACCGTGCTCAATATCAAAAGAGTTATCAAGATGAGGATCGTTAATTAAGCCTTTCCAGCCCACAGTCGTACGTGGTTTTTCAAAGTAGACCCGCATCACCAAATAAATTTGATCGTCTAGTTGACTGGATAATGCTTTCAAGCGCTTGGCGTATTCTTTCGCCGCATCAATATCATGAATTGAACAAGGACCACAAACCACTAATAAACGATGATCTTTCTTGTGTATAATGTCAGCAATCGTTTGGCGTGATGATTGAATACACTTTCTCGCTTTCTCACTAAGCGGAATTTTCTTTTTTAACGCATTGGGGGTGATAATCAGTTGTTCATCGCTGATGTTAATATTGCTTAATTCACTTTTGTACATAACCTTCACCTGTAAAAAAATCGATACATCCATTGTTCTGAGTTAAGCCTCAGCCGTTAATGAAATTAAATTAACAGTATTGATTATGTTTGCAAGTAGTATCATTTGTGTGACAACAAACAAATGAATGTAAAAAATAAAATACACATGTTCATTTTATTTTACTAAAAGAACAATCTCCACGGATCATGTAGGAACTATGGATTTAATACTCTCTTTATTACAACAAATGTGCGTTTATCTGGTTTTAGCTTACATGTTGAGTAAAACGCCGATTTTCCTACCTTTGCTTAATATCTCTTCGCGCTTATCACATAAGTTCAGTTGTTATGTTTTATTTTCCCTATTTTGCATTATGGGCACTTACTTTGGCTTACAGATAGACGATGCCATTGCCAATACTCGAGCTATTGGGGCAGTGATTGGTGGATTATTAGGAGGCCCTATTGTTGGCTTTGCTGTCGGTCTGACCGGAGGCTTACATCGATATAGCTTAGGAGGGTTTACCGATGTCGCTTGTGCCATATCAACCACCGTTGAAGGCTTAATTGGTGGGTTATTGCATTTATACTTAGTCAGAAAAGAGAAAGTAGAACAACTATTTAATCCCATCATTGTGCTAGCGGTAACCTTGGTTGCTGAAGTCAGCCAAATGTTGATCATCACCACGGTCGCCAAACCCTTTGATCAAGCCTATGCCTTAGTATCCGATATTGCCGCCCCAATGATCATCGCCAATTGTATCGGAGCCGCTTTATTTGTGAGCATCTTACAAGATAAAAAAACCATTTACGAAAAGTACTCTGCCACTTTCTCTCGCCGAGCATTAACCATTGCCGAACGAAGTGTCGGGATTTGGAATACCGGCTTTAACTCAGTCAATGCTGAAAAAATTGTCCGCATCATTTATGAAGAAACCAATGTCGGCGCCGTGGCGATTACCGATAAAGAAAAAATCTTAGCCTTTATTGGCACTGGCGATGATCATCATAAACCGAATACTCCGATTTCCTCACCTTGCACCATTCAAGCGATGCAACAAAACCGAGTCATGTATTTAGATGGTCGAGAAAGTCCTTATCAATGCTCAATTTCCAATCATTGCTCTCTGGGCTCAGTGTTGGTGATCCCGTTGCGAGCCGGTAAAGAAGTAGTGGGAACCATCAAATTGTATGAACCTAAGCGAAAATTACTTTCCAATATCAACCGCTCAATGGGGGAAGGGATTGCTCAATTGCTTTCTAGCCAAATTCTTTACAATGACTTTCAACGTCAGCAAACCTTATTGACTCAAGCCGAAATCAAATTGCTACACGCTCAAGTGAACCCACATTTTTTATTCAACGCCCTTAATACCATCAGTGCCGTGATTCGCCGCGATCCCAATAAAGCCCGCGAACTGATTCAGCACCTCTCACATTTTTTTCGTAGCAACCTCAAGCAAAACATTGAAACCGTCACCTTTAAAGAAGAGCTTGCCCACGTCAATGCTTACTTAACGATCGAAAAGGCACGATTTACTGACCGCCTTGAAGTTGATATTAATATTGATGAACATTTGCTCGAAAAGTCGCTCCCTAGCTTCACCTTGCAACCTTTAGTTGAAAATGCGATCAAGCATGGTATCTCCAATAAAATTGAAGGTGGTAAAGTACGCCTCTTCAGTCAGCAAAATTCACTTGGTTATCGTATTATTGTCGAAGATAATGCAGGCAATTTCGAACCCCCTAAATCGGATCATGAAGGTTTAGGCATGGAGATAGTAAATAAACGGCTGACTCATTTTTATGGCCCACTTGCCGAGCTACAAACCCACTGCCATAAAGATCACCTAACTCGAATGAGTTTCCTCATTCCTTATGAAAAAATTGGTAAATAAAAGGATTAGCAATGTTAAGCGCCATTGTGATTGATGATGAGTTATTTGCTCGTGAAGAACTAACCGAATTATTACAAGAAACGGATAACGTTGACGTCATCGCGCAAGCCAGCAATGCCATTGAAGGCTTAAAATTAATCAATACCCTAAAGCCTGAAGCCGTGTTTGTTGATATTCAAATGCCTCAGATCTCTGGGATTGAATTATTGGCGATGCTCGATCCTGACAACATGCCGCACGTTATTTTTGTCACCGCCTTTGATCAATACGCCATACAAGCATTCGAAGACAATGCGTTTGATTACCTCTTAAAGCCAGTTGATCCCATGCGCTTACAAAAGACCATTCAACGATTATTAAAAGCCAAACACAACCAAGAAGCCTTGCACACCCCCGCTCAAATTAACGCTATCGCACCGAAGCAATTACAACAAGTACCTTGCCTTGGTCATAACCGCATCATGCTCATCCCTTTACAAGAAATTGAGTCGGCGTTTAGTGATTTATCTGGCGTTCATATTCAAACCGCTCAACAAACCACTTCCAGTCAATTGACCTTGAAAACATTGGAAGAAAAAACCGCTCTCTTGCGTTGTCACCGCCAATACTTGATCAACACACAGAAAATCCGTGAAATTAAATTATTGGATAATGGTTTAGGTGAGGTGATCACGCGCAGTGGTCAAGTGGTTCCAATTAGCCGTCGCTATTTGAAACCACTTAAAGAAGAGTTGGGAATAGTGTAAAAACAAGTTCCTGGTTTCGAGTTCCTAGATTCGCTTCGCTGCTAGAAAGAGCAAAACTCATCGCCGCTCTTTCTAGGAACTATAAACTAGGAACTAGGGACTAGGGACTTTCTCTTCTAAAACCCCCTCAACTGAATTCGACGCAAGAATTCGGTCATGATACGGTCGTAAAGTAAATCCCCTAACCACAAGTCTTCAACTTTATTATCAATACTTGGGTTATCGTTCACTTCAATGACATACACTTGCCCATCGATTTCTTTTAGATCTACGCCGTATAAACCAGAGCCAATTAAGTTCGCCGCTTTTACGGCAGTATCTACCACATTCTTCGGTACTTGTTTTAAATCCAGTGTATCAAAGCCACCCGAGGTAGTACGGCCACTATTGTGATGCTGATAAATCTGCCAATGACCTCGACTCATATGATAACGACACGCATAAATGGCCTGACGGTTCATCACCCCAATTCGCCAATCAAAATCGGTCGGCATAAAGGCTTGCGCTAGAATCAAAGCACTTTTATCAAACAACTCAGCGGCTTTGGCTTCCAGCGTCGATTGATCCGTCACTTTGACCACCCCAACGGAAAAAGCCCCGTCAGGAATTTTTAGCACCAAAGGCAGCTCCATGTATTCAAGTAGGTTCTTTTTCCAGTCAGGATCAAAACTGCGCAAAATCATCGACTTTGGTGCAGGCACATTGTGTCGATCCAGTAACTCGGTTAGGAAAACTTTATTGGTGCATTTCATGATCGATTCCGGATCATCCATCACCACTAACCCCAGCTTTTCCGCTCGCTTAGCAAAACGATAAGTAAAGTTACTGATATTAGTCGTGGCACGAATAAATAACCCATCGAATTCACTTAAACGAGAAAAATCTTCTGCGGTAATGGTTTGCAAACTCATCCCCAAGCGATTAGCGGCTTTCTTAAACCGATTTAACGCCACTGAATCCGAAGGTGGCATTTTTTCTTCCGGATCCACCAGCATTGCAATGTCATAGCGATATTGCTTACTTGGTTTTGGTGAAGATCGCCACACTTTATTGGAGAATTGTTCGAGCGACTGAGCAAAAACATCCTGTTCTTCATTGTTCAAATCTTGGAATGGAAAAGGGGTCACCTTGACCAGTTGCCAATGCTTACCATGTTTTTTTAATTCGATATCCAACACCGGGATCATAAAGTGTTCAAATAGACGACGGGCGACTTTTTCCAACCCTTTAACGTTACTGCGTCCAAAATAAATCTTGCTCGACACTTGCTCGGCATCGGCGAAGTATTTATTCAGATCTTGCTCTGGTAATGAAATCACAAACGGTTGATTGACATCATTGATAGCCATGACTCTCGGAATAACCCGATGCCCACGTGCTTCGGCTAATAATGAGCAGTAATAACCATTACTCATGTAACCATAGTCACGACATAAGTTAAGCACTTGCACGCTTTTATGTTTGTCAGATTTTTCGGAAAGAAAGCTTGGTTGCAGATACGTATCCACCGTGACCACTTGATCGGAAGGAAAATATTGACGCCAGTCGCTGTCTTTATCAGTCACAATAACAAAATTTGCCATGAATCCATTTACCTCTAGCAAAAATACACATTGTCGTATCTAATCATTGTGCAGCCTCCTCTATGAGGCCTGAGCAACAATCCTATTAGGTGGGACAGTAAGATGGAATTTCGCCGAGCAACACAACAAGATTTACCCGCATTAGTTGAACTAGAAAGCCAAGTGTTCAGTAGTGACGTTATCGCACCACGCCAAATGAAGCGGTTTCTACAATCTCAACACAGCCTGGTATTTGTGGCTCAAGATAAGCAACAAATCGCCGGTTATGCGCTACTTCTTTTCCATCAAGGAACACAACTATCACGCTTGTATTCTATTGCGGTTAACCCCGATTTTCGTGGGCAACAAATCGCTCAACAATTAGTGGAAATGTGTGAACGTTCTGCTTTAGAACAAGGTTCAACAACATTACGCTTAGAAGTCAGAAATGACAATATCGCCGCTAAGAATTTATACCAAAAACTGGGCTATAAACCGCTCAAAGTCTTAATCCATTATTATGATGATTTAGCCGATGGCATCCGTATGCAAAAGCGTTTAACGGCCAGCCAACCGAAAACCTTATTGCCTATGCCTTTATACATTCAGACCACCCCCTTTACCTGTGGAGCGGCTTGCCTGTTAATGGCTTTTTCAATGCTTGATAAGGCCTTTGAGCCCAATCGTAAAGAAGAGCTACAACTGTGGCGAGAGGCCACCACCATTTTTATGGCCGCCGGTCATGGTGGATGCAGTGGTCACGGCTTAGCTTTAGCCGCTAAAAAGCGAGGATTTGATGTCGAGTTGTGGATCCATTCTCAGTCCACTCCTTTTGTGGATAGCGTGCGCGATCCTAATAAAAAAGAAGTCATTGAAATTGTCCATCAAGATTTTTGTCAACAAGCGGAAAGTTTAGGCATTCACCACATTATGTCTCCGCCGAATAATCAACAAATAGAGACTTGGATAACAGAAGGAAAAGCGGTATTACTGCTTATCAGTACTTATCGGTTTAATGGCTACAAAGAACCTCATTGGATCATTTTATCAGGGATGAACGAGCAGTTTTTCTTCATTCACGATCCACACAGTGATCGCGAAAATGATGTTGCTTCGTCCGCTTCCATTCCGGTAAGTAAAGCTAGCCTTGCTCAGATCATTGGCTTTGGTAAACAAAAACACACCGCTTGTGTAGTAGTAAGTTCCTAGTCACGAGTTCCTAGTCTCGCTTCGCTACTAGAAAGAGCATGGTAGTTACGAGTCTCGTGAACGCTGCGCTTCGGGTTGCGAGTAAACGCTTTTTCGCTTAACTCGCAACACGAAACTCGCCACTTCTTTTTCTTTTCGGCTCCCGAGTGGAGCGTCCCCGTTACTAGTTACGCTCTTTTCGAGTAACGAGCAGTGAAACGCCCGAAACCCGATAAGCGAAGCGCCCGCGCCCCTATTCCTTAATCAAACTCACGACGGTCCACCCAGCTTCAGTGGTGTGAGTCGAATCATTGGATAAAATATGAATATTGCCTTTCGGGTCGACGGTAAATAAGGGGATTCGGTGCCCATCGACATACTTCATCACATAATCTTGCCACTTAAACTCATTGGTTAATCGAGTGTGTTTAATTTCGGCACCTTGATTGATGAGACTGGCCAGTTTTTTATACCCGACATCATCTCCCAGAAAAACGCGGCCATGCTTTTCTTCCACTACACGGTGCTTTTCATGTTCATTTTCTTTGTTGCGACCATTTAAGAAAAATACTCGACGCTCACTAAACTCATTCATGAAATATCGTGCCACCACAATATTGAAATGCTTATCGGGAGTCACCGAAATTAAATTACCAATACCAATTAAATCGAGGTATTCCTCCGCATGACTGGAAATAGGGTTGCCATAATACGTCTCTAACCCTTGCATGCGCGCTTTTCGAATGTATTCCCAGTTAGAATCTGTAATCACGATTCGGTAACCGTATTTTTGTAAGGCCATGGCAATGGTTCGGCCAACATCATTGGCTCCGACAATCAAATAGCCACGAGGTGACGGTTCTGAAACGTTTAACAAATTGGCTAACGGTCGCGCGGTGATACTTTGCAACACCACGGTTCCTACGATCACCATGAAGGTTAAAGGCACCAATAAACTTGCGCCTTCTACTCCGGCATCCACCAGTTTAATGGCAAATAATGAGGAGATAGAGGCGGCAACAATCCCACGAGGTGCAACCCAAGCAATGAAGGCTTTTTCTTTAAAACTTAGGCTACTGCCGATAGTGGCAACGAAAATCGCAATAGGACGAGATAACAATTGAATGGCGACAAATAACACGCCAGCAGCCACACCAAGCGCAGCAAAGTCATCTAATTCCATCCGTGCCGACAACATTAAGAACAAGCCTGAAATTAACAGGATGGTTAAGTTTTCTTTAAAGTGCAGAATGCTCTGAATCTTGACGCCTTTGGCATTAGCTAGCCACATCCCCATCACGGTAACGGCTAGCAAGCCTGATTCCGATTCCAAGCTATTTGAGATCGAAAAGACCCCAAGCACTAAGGTTAACACCGCAAAAGGTTGCAGGTATTCAGGGAGTAAACGTTGACGTAAGACATGTGCTAACAGCATGCCAGCTAGCGCGCCTAATACGATCCCTATCAGTAAAATTAGCCCAAAGACATGCAAGCTATGCAACTCACTGCTCGAGACGATGAACTCATAGACCATCACAATAAATAAAGCGCCAATAGGGTCAATCAATATCCCCTCCCAACGCAAAATATTAGCCAGTTTAGCTTTTGGTCGAACGGTACGTAATAAAGGCACCACTACGGTAGGACCAGTCACGACCGTCAAACTACCAAACAGCAATGCCAAGGGCCAACTGAAATCCAGCAGATAATGTGTAAAGACACTGGTTAGCGCCCAAGTCACTAAGGCTCCAATGGTGACAATATTAATCACCGTGCGGTTCACTTCTCGTATTTCTTTAAAATTGAGGGTGAGACTGCCTTCAAATAAGATGACCCCAACAGCTAACGAAATGAGTGGAAACAATAAGTCACCAAACATTTCATTCGGTTGAAAAATATGAGTAATTGGCCCAATAATAAAACCGGCAATCAACAAGAATAATATCGCCGGTAACTTCATTCGCCACGCTAACCATTGGCAAGCTAACCCGACCAATCCTACCGCCGCCAACATCAAACCAACATCAATATTTTGCAACATCTATGACACCTATACCGTGGTTGTAACTGAGTCTCTTATCAATTTTAAGTTTATTTATTCAGTTGGCTGTCATTCCAGCCTCGCTGCCATTCCATACGAAATTTTTGAGCGTTCGGTGTCCCTTCACAGACGCCTTCATAATAACTCCCAGTCAAACCAATTTGATAAGCGTGATTAGGGTTACAATACTCATCGACCCCTTTCATATACCCTTGGGCATAATCATCAATATTTACATTATTGAAATCTTTAAAGTCGCCAGCAGTACGGTGTGGTTTACCGCGAACGCCATCTGAATAACCTACTGCCTGCCAATCACCAGCCTTGGCATAATCTTCCGCAGTATTGGCACAAGCCGCTAATAATACTAACGTGGCTGCCAGCAATGATTTAGTAAGCCAACTAGAGGGTTGAATCTTTTTCATATACATATAATTCCTTTACGTTATTGATTCATTTAACTATTGTTTTCGTTATAAAAGGCGAGTCTAATTCCCTCAACTATTACACAGGTCACATTTAAAACAAATCATAAATCCACTTATTTGCCCAAATAAAACCACTCAAAGTCGCTTATAACCGCTCAATTCATTATGCGACCACTCATTAAAGCGTTACATGAATGTTATCAACACACCTTTTAATATAGACCCTGTCTATCTGAACCCTATTTTGAACAGGATAATAATTATGATGATGTTCCTTTTCTGCGTGGCAGCCTTAATTGTGGGCTACTTTATATACGGGGCTTTTATTGAAAAAGTCTTTGGCGTTAAAGAAAACCGCACGACTCCGGCTTACTCTAAGCAAGATGGTGTGGATTATGTTCCCATGTCGAACAAGAAAGTCTATCTCGTTCAACTTCTTAATATCGCTGGGGTCGGTCCAATTTTTGGCCCAATCATGGGTGCCCTTTACGGCCCAGCGGCTATGTTATGGATTGTACTTGGTTGTATTTTTGCCGGAGCGGTACACGATTACTTCTCTGGGATGCTGTCGATTCGTAATGGTGGGGCCTCTGTACCCAGCATTACTGGCCGCTACTTAGGTAAAGGGGCAAAACACTTCATGAACGTGTTTGCAATTGTGCTCTTATTGCTTGTTGGGGTGGTCTTTGTTTCAGCGCCAGCAGGAATGATCACCAACCTAGTCAATGAACAAACCAGCATGACGGTTTCAATGGGCACTATGGTAGCGATTATCTTTGGTTACTACATTTTAGCGACCATCGTCCCAATTGATAAAATCATTGGTCGCTTCTACCCATTATTTGGTTTCCTATTGATTTTCATGTCAGTCGGTCTGATCAGTGCCATCTTCTTCTCTAGCGAGCACACGATTTTGGCAGGCTACCACTTCAGCGACATGTTCACTAACATGAACCCGCATGACTTACCGCTTTGGCCTGCACTGTTCATCACCATTGCTTGTGGTGCGATTTCTGGCTTCCACGCCACTCAATCACCATTAATGGCACGTTGTTTAGAAAATGAAAAAAATGGTCGTTTCGTGTTCTTTGGTGCCATGATTGGTGAAGGCATCATCGCATTAATTTGGTGTGCAATTGCCCTTTCTTTCTTCGGTTCAATGGACGCCTTAGGCGAAGCAATCAAACAAGGCGGCCCAGGCAATGTAGTGTATTCTTCATCCTTTGGCCTATTGGGCGTTTTTGGGGGAGTGATTGCGTTCCTTGGCGTGGTTATTTTACCGATCACTTCCGGTGATACTGCATTCCGTTCAAGCCGTTTGATTTTAGCGGAATACTTCAACATGGAACAAAAAACATTGAAGAGCCGTTTATTTATGGCACTACCGCTATTTGTTCTGGGTGGCATTTTGACTCAAGTCGATTTCGGTATCATCTGGCGTTACTTCGGCTTTGCTAACCAAATGACCGCGGTAATGATGCTGTGGACAGCCTCGGCTTACCTATTACGCTTTAATAAACTACATTGGATCACTACCATTCCTGCGATGTTTATGACTACGGTATGTATTACCTTTATCTTAAACAGCAGCACATTAGGCTTTGGGCTACCAATGCAGCTATCAACTATCATCGGTGTGATCGCCATGCTTATCATCACAGCTTACGTGATTAAAATCTCTAAGGGCAAAGGTGACCCAGAGTTTGATCACGCTGAAGAAGATAAGTTAAACGCGAAGCCGGAGACGGTGTAAAACGTTACTCGGAAGCTCGTGACTAGAGCGCGTTGCTTCTCGGAAAAGATCAAGACCGATAGTTGAGAGACTGTCGGTTTTTTTGTGTATAAAGGATGGGGTAAAGTTGCTGGGGTTAGTGGTTTTGAGTTAATTAGGTTTAATCACTTAACTCAATATTGGATGAAACGAATCACTCCGGCCTTGTCATCCCGCACATGAGCCTAGGCGAAGAAGATGCGGGATCTCGCTTTCAAGTAGTTTCATTGGTGTAATAGATTCCGGATAATTCGTTCCTCATTTCCGGAATGACGTACTTGAGGGTAGCTAAAGGTTTCAAACATAGCTGAGCTAACGAGGTGAGTTAGCAAGATTTGAGATAGAAACTATTTAGAGCTATTAAACTAAACCATTTTTATCAGATTAAGAAAAGTATGTTGAAGCAATAGTCGTTTGTTAGATGAATTATTGTGTTCGATGATCTACAACACAAACATCAATAAACTGACGCCCCAAATCGGTTACAAGAACAGCCGTTTTTTTTATTTCGGCAACTCTACCCTCTTGTTTGTTTATATGGCTAACTATACTTTTGACTGTCATATGAGAAATAATTTCGTCGTAGATACCTTCTTCAATGAGTTGAAAATTATCTGGAATATCAACAAGCCCTAACCGAATTAAATTACTCCAATACGAAGAGTTTAATCCCAAATTCTCCACGTTTAGTTTCTCACCAATATTGGTGAAATACCTATACTCATATCTACCACCCGATTTGTCTTTACGGTTATTTTTTATGTCTATAATCGGAGCAGAACCTGATGAAGTAAAGTAAACAAGCAATTTAGCCTCGTCTGGTGATAACTGCTTAATTATTTCAACAAAAGATGGATGAGCTTTATGAGTTGTATTTTTATCCATACTTGAAGCGATCAAGTTAGCATAAAGCTCTTTCAATTCTTCTATGCTACCCGTGTACTTAAGTGATTCTAGCGCAGGGCCTGCAACATTTGGCGGAGGAGAAACGATGTCTTCATCTTTTACACTAGATAACTTCTCGGACACTTTTGTATCAACAAAATCTTTAATTTTGTCATAACCCCAAACTAATGAAGAGACAGGGGCCAATGCTACATTGACAGTTTTTGCTACGGTACATAAAGCTTTTCCTATTTCCTTCGCAGCAGGTTGTAATGCGTCTTCATAAACTGGAATAGCTTTTGCTAATCCAGTTACGGCATTGATAGTTCCTTCAATATTGCTCTCGTTACTACTTTCATTACTCATAATTGGAATTCTTCCTTATTCTTTTAACGCTTAACTCACATGAGAAATAGGAGCGAAGCGAGTATTTTTTCCTATGCAGTTACTTGCTCGCAAATTTATCCCGCTTCTCAACAGCCTCTAAAGATCCAGAAGGTAGTGTTCCATAGAAGCTCTCAATTTCTTTAGGCTCTGTGATCATTTTATCCGCAATGAAATTGATAAGTTCAAATAACTTTAGTACTCGCTCCGGCTCTTCGGAAAGATTTATCTCTCCAGGATGAACTGCGTTGTTACCTGTAATTCGAAGGGCGTCTAGGGACTTTTGCACTAGTGGGTTTAATCCTTTACCAACAAGGCTTTTTATATCTGCGTTTATATTCTCGCCTTTTTCACCAAGCTGTATACAGAGCTTTTGCAGACTTAATCTTAAAAGTGCTGCCGCTGCTCTAGGTGAATCTCCGAGTATATGGGCAGCTTCAAGATAATCCGACTTTATCTCATCCTGTAAATCTAAGTTCGGTGGTGGTGGAAGTATTTTTTGGGGTACAGCATGTTATCCCCAAACCAGACTGCAATATCATTGCAATGCTGGCATTTCGTTACGATCCACTCCTTTGGAAGTGGTTCATTGAAATGTGAATGGTCATCTACAATGCTATTCCATTGGAAATTGGCAATAGAGTGGACATGCCCATAGAATTGTTTCGCATAAACATTGCAATGCGGGCAGTGAAACTCACCTTTGCCTAAGGATGGCGGGAAGTAGTCATTTCTCTTCATATTTACTTCATTACCTCATAGATGTCTAACGCTTATTAGATAGAAAACTGCCAAATTTTATGCCCCAAATTTACCTGTTTAGTTCTCACTATACATCAACTAAACTCTAACCCCATGAGTGACAATGAGTATTTATTTGAATAGTTTGATGTAAGTTGGAATTAAAGCCTCAACAGGCTGTGGGAGATCCTGAACCACGTTCGTGCCTCACTATTCAGGATGACAACCTTTAAAAAAGACAATAACTTAAAAAACAAAAAGGCCGCTAGATTTTCACCTAGCGACCTTGTTTAAATTTGTATCGAACCATCTTTTCCGAGCCACGAGTAACGTCTTTACCGAGCAACGCTAACGCTACTCCACATTCTTTATTTGCAGCTCTTTTGGCACTTCAAAAAACATATTTTCTTCACGGCCTAGTACTTCTTCTACATCACGTCCGCCTAGCTCTTTAATACGCTCAATGATTTGATTGACGAGCTCTTCAGGAGCCGATGCACCTGCTGTAACACCAACTTTAGTTTTACCATCAAACCAAGCAGGATTAATATCTTCAGAACAATCGGTCAAATAGCCTGGAGTGCCTAGTTTTTCTGATAGCTCTTTTAGTCGTGTTGAGTTTGATGAGTTTTTCGAGCCAACTACGACCATCACATCAACGCTACCAGCCAAAATACGTACCGCATCTTGACGGTTTTGTGTCGCATAGCAAATATCATCTTTACGCGGGCCTTGGATCTTAGGGAAAACTCGACGCAACTCATCAATCACATCCGATGTTTCATCAACGGATAACGTTGTCTGGCTCACATAATGAAGGTGTGTTGGGTCTTTAACCACCAGCTTTGCCACATCTTCTGGGCGTTCAACTAAGTACATGCCGCCAGTATCACTGGTATACTGGCCCATGGTACCTTCCACTTCTGGGTGCCCCGCATGGCCAATCAGCACCACTTCCATATGTTTACGACTGGCGCGCGCCACTTCCATATGAACTTTGGTCACTAATGGGCAAGTTGCATCAAACACCGTCAATTGGCGCTCTTTAGCTTCTTGACGCACCGCTTGTGATACCCCATGAGCGGAGAAAATCACAATATTATCATCGGGCACTTCAGATAATTCTTCAACAAAGACTGCACCACGCTGCTTTAACCCTTCAACCACAAAACGGTTATGCACCACTTCATGACGGACATAGATTGGCGGCTGGTACATTTCTAATGCACGTTCAACAATACTGATCGCACGATCAACACCCGCACAAAAGCCACGAGGGTTCGCTAACAAAATTTTCATGTTCTGAGTCATCTCTTCGTATCATAAAAGCATCCGATAATGGCGCTATTCTACCTATTACCGAATCTCTGACAACCGATAGATGTTAATCAACGTTTAAAATCTCCACATCAAAAATGACTGCCTGCCCAGCAAGTGGATGATTAAAATCAACTTTTACCGATTCTCCATTAACCTCAGAGATGATCCCGGGAATCTCACTACCGTCAGGGCCTGAAAATGCCATAATGGTGCCAACTTCTAAATCTTGACCACTAAAACGGGTTTTATCCATGTATTGAATAAAATCAGGATTGGCCATGCCAAAAGCATCCTCAGCGTCTAATTCAATCGCTTTACTGTCACCTGTTTGTAACCCGATCAAACACTGTTCAAAGTTTGGACTTAAACTGCCATCACCCATCGAAAACTTCGCAGGCTTGCCCATATTATGCGTACTATCCGCTACCGAGCCATCTTTTAACTTAATGGTAAAATGTAAAGTCACCGTACTACTTGCTGTAATTACTGACACAAAACGTCCTTATTTTAGTTTCGAGTTTCGAGTTTCGAGTTTCGAGTTTCGAGTTTCGAGTTTCGAGAAGATTATATAAAAAAGCACCGCAGGAAAAACCAACGGCGCTCATATTGTTAAGCAATATTAAGAGGCGATCTTCTCAGCATCTTGATGTTACTTGGGTATAGCTAAGGCTTATGTCGCGAATTAACGCTCTGCTTGCTCTTTTTTCGAACGGAAGCCGTCGATTACGATCATTACCGCACCAATACAAATGGCAGAATCAGCCAGATTAAAGGCTGGCCAATGGTAATTACCCCAGAAGAAATCCAGATAATCCACCACAAAGCCATGCACTAAACGGTCAAAAACATTGCCAAGTGCGCCTCCAATCACTAATGAATAAGCGATATTGTTCCAACGTTCGGTGGCCGGTAGCTTACGCATCCAAAGCATCAGTACCCCGGTCACGACAAAGGCTATCCCGGAAAAGAACCAACGCTGCCAACCTTCTTGATCACTCAAAAAGCTAAAGGCGGCCCCTAAGTTATGTACATACAGTAAGTTGAAAAATGGCAATACTTCAATACGGTTGGTCCAACCATATCCCATGTTGTTCATCACCACTAACTTAATGCCAATATCAAAGCAAAACACGACTACCGCTAGCCATAGCCAGCGGAGACCCGTTTGTTTTAAGCCACTCATATTAAGTAAACTCATTTTTATGCGAACTGACGAACTTCACCGTCGCCATCTACGTTTGAAACGCAGCGACCACAGATAGTTTCGTGACCGGCGATAGTGCCAACATCGGCCACATGGTGCCAACAACGATCACACTTCTCAGCTTCAGAAGCCGCAACTTCTACAAATAAACCTTCAACTTCAGTTTCTTTGGCTGAGTCCGTTTTCTCGCTAAGCGGTTTTACTTGTGCTTTAGAGGTTAATAGTACGAAGCGCAATTCATCTTCAAGTTTATTGATGGTTGCGGCTAACGCCTCCTCTGCGAACAGAGTCACTTCCGCTTGTAATGAGCCACCAATGGTTTTGTCATTACGCGCAGCTTCAAGCAATTTGTTCACTGAAGCACGTACCGTTTGGATTTGCGTCCAGAATGTGTTGTTTAGCTCTTCGCCTTCCGCAAGACCAAATAAACCATCGAACCATTCACCCGTAAATACGAACTTATCACGAGCCTCACCATTAGGCAGTTTGGCTGGCATTTCATTCCAAATTTCATCAGCCGTGAATGACATGATTGGAGCCATCCAACGTACTAAGGCTTCAACAATGTAGTAAAGCGCGGTTTGACAGCTACGTTGAGCATGACCACCACGTTTTGCTGTGTACTGACGGTCTTTAATTACATCGAGGTAGAATGAGCCCATTTCAATTGAACAGAACTGCATTAAACGCTGCGTAACGCCATGGGTGTTGTATTCTTCATAAGCTTTAACGATTTCGGTTTGCGCCGCTTGTGCACGAGCTACCGCCCAACGATCTAATGCCACCATATCTTCCGGTGCCACCATATCGGTTGCTGGGTTGAAGCCGTTCAAGTTTGCGAGGAAGAAACGTGCCGTGTTACGAATACGACGGTAAGCATCGGCGCTACGTTTTAGAATTTCATCAGAAACCGCAACTTCACCGGTGTAGTCAGTTGAAGCTACCCATAGACGTAAAATGTCAGCACCCAACTTGTTGGTTACATCTTTTGGCGCAACCACGTTACCGATAGATTTCGACATCTTACGACCATTGCCATCAACCACGAAACCGTGCGTTAATACTTGTTTGTAAGGTGCTTTATCTTTGATCGCAACCGAAGTAATCAACGATGATTGGAACCAACCGCGGTGTTGATCCGAACCTTCAAGGTAAAGATCAGCGCTGTTGCCATTGAATTCCTCACGGCTATCTACTACCGCAAAGTGAGTGGCACCAGAATCGAACCATACGTCTAAAGTATCAAGTACTTTTTCGTAATTCGCCGCATCCGCTTCGCCCATAAGGTCGGCAATTTCAACATCCCACCAAGCTTGAATGCCTTTTTGTTCCACTAATTTCGCAACTTTTTCAATCAGTTCTGGCGTATTAGGGTGCAGTTCAGCGGTTTCTTTATGTACGAATAAAGCAATTGGCACGCCCCAAGTACGTTGACGAGAGATACACCATTCAGGGCGACCTTCGATCATGCCTTCGATACGGCTTTGACCCCATTCAGGCATCCACTGAACATTTTTAATTTCGCTTAATGCTTTTGCACGTAGACCCGCTTGATCCATCGAGACAAACCATTGTGGAGTTGCACGGAAGATGATCGGAGTCTTGTGACGCCAGCAGTGTGGGTAGCTATGTTCATAAGCGTGATGATGTAATAAAGCGCCTTTTTCTTTCAATACTTCAAGCACTGAATCGTTGGCTTTAAATACGTGTTGGCCGGCAAATAGCTCAGTATCCGGTAGGTAAACACCGTTTGAACCGACTGGGTTTGCCACTTCTAGACCGTATTGCTTACCCACCACAAAGTCTTCTTGACCGTGACCCGGCGCGGTATGAACCACACCTGTACCTGAATCTGTTGTAACGTGATCGCCTAAAATCGCAGGCACATCAAACTCATAGAATGGGTGATTAAAGCGAGAAAGCTCTAACTCTTTACCGGTAGTAAAACCTAAGTTATGGAAATGCTCAATACCCGCACGATCCAGTACCGACTTCGCTAACTCAGACGCGACGATGATACGTTCCGCTTTGTGCTCACCATGTGCTTCCACTTGGATAAGAACATACTCAAGGTCGTCACGTAAACATACCGCGCGGTTAGCTGGTAGAGTCCAAGGCGTGGTCGTCCAAATCACAATCGACACATCACCTTCGCCTTGATGACCATCTTTACAATCAAACTTGGCAACGACAGCGGCTTCATCTGCTGCTTTAAAACGCACATCGATAGAAGGCGATACTTTATCTTTGTATTCCACTTCTGCTTCAGCCAATGCTGAACCACAATCGGTACACCAGTGAACCGGTTTGAAACCTTTTAGTAAGTGACCTTGATCGGCGATTTTACCTAGCGCACGAATAATGTTCGCTTCAGTATCAAAGTCCATAGTGCGGTAAGGTTTGTCCCACTCGCCCATAATACCTAGACGTTTAAAGCTTTCTTTTTGCCCTTCAACTTGGCCTGCCGCATATTTACGACATTCTTCACGGAATTCAGCTGCAGAAATTTTTTGGCCTGGCTTACCTTTTTTCTTCTCAACCATTAATTCAATTGGAAGACCATGGCAGTCCCAACCTGGAACGTACGGCGCATCAAAGCCAGATAAGGTCTTTGACTTAATAATAATATCTTTAAGAATCTTGTTTAGAGCGTGACCAATATGAATATCACCGTTGGCATAAGGAGGGCCATCGTGTAATACGAAGGATTTTTTACCTTTCTTTGCAGCACGGATTGCGCTGTAAAGATCTTCTTTGTACCAACGCTTAAGCATTTCTGGCTCACGATTGGCCAGATTTCCGCGCATTGGAAACCCTGTTTCAGGTAGATTCAGAGTATCTTTATAGTCAGTCATCGATTCTTAATTCCGTTACATTTGGGCGACATTAATTAAAAAATTCGCAGAGATACTCAATCAAGCAAGTGCCTCTGAAAACATATTGTGTTCAAGTAACCACACCCTTGCTACTTGCGCATCTAATTCTATTTGTTGTTTCAATAATTCGAATGAATCAAATTTTTGTTCATCACGAATTTTATGCAGCAAAACCACTTCTAATTGTTTGCCATATAAATTCTGTTTGAAGTCGAATAAATGAACTTCTAATTGCTGACGTATGCCATTGACGGTAGGTCGATTGCCGATATTGGCTACCCCTCCCACCATTTTTTGCTCATCCGCCCCTTTGACCTTCACCGCATACACCCCAGACACCGGAGAAACATTACGTTTTAACGGTATATTTGCCGTGGGAAACCCGATGGTTCGACCCAATTTACGGCCATGAGAAACTCGACCATTAATACTGTAATCACGCCCGAGCATGGTTGTGGCTGAGGCTAAGTCATCACTGGCAAGCGCTTGACGAATCGCCGTACTGCTCACCCGGATAGGCGTAGCGTCTTGTTGAGTGACGCGGGCTGGCATACAAAAACTTTGCGTGCTTACCACTTGAAAGTCATGTTCTTGAGCGGCTCGTTGTAGATCTGAAAAATTACCTTTCCGATCTTTACCAAAGCAAAAATCATCACCTACTACCAAAAATTTAACACCTAAACGTCTCACCAACAATTCATAGATGAAATCTGCTGGGCTTTGACTGGCAAATTCTTGGTTAAAATTAACACATAATAAACGGTCTATTTGACATTTTTCTAATTGAACGAACTTATCTCGTAGACGTGTTAAACGTGCTGGTGCCGCTTGTTTAGCAAAAAATTCCATTGGTTGGGGTTCAAATGTCATCACCACCGCAGGTAACCCTAAGCGATCAGCCTGCTCACAAAGCTGGGTTAAGACTTGTTGGTGCCCTAAATGCACCCCATCAAAATTACCAATGCTCAGTACGCATCCTTTATGATGCGGTTTAATGTTATGAATGCCCCGGATTAATTCCATATGGTTCTTTATTACCAAATTGTTGCCAAGCGTTAAACCGGCGAATTATATACGTTATACCCTTAAGATGCGAGCGCTTGAATCGGCTTTACTCAGCTTTGTTTAATCGGCTTTTAAATGTCGCGTACGCACACCTAAGATCAGCGCAGACACCACATAGACTAAAGCACCTAAACCGATCAAGCCAACTAACCACATTGCACGATAAGCCGTTGACCAGCTTAACCATACATCAAAATCAGCCATCTGCCATTCAATCGCAGCGACCATGACAGCGCCTGCCAATGCTACCTTTATTGCAAAGCCAATGGTTTCTTTTGATAAACGATAAACATTGGCAATATGTAATCCACGATATAACAACGTCATATTAACGAGCGCTGACAAAGAAGTGGCTAAAGCCAAACCGACGTAACCAAAGAAGTAGGCAAAAATAGCATTAAAAACGATGTTGGTTAGCATAGCGATAATGCCATAACGAACAGGAGTTTTGGTATCTTGTCTCGAATAATATCCCGGTGCGAGCACTTTAATTAACATAAAGTTTAACAAACCCGTCGCATAAGCCCACAGTGATAAAGAGGCATTTTGCACATCCGCCGGTGAGAACTCCCCACGCATAAACAATACCATCAACATTGGTTTGGCAAGAATAATCAAACCGCACATCGCCGGGACGCCAAGCAATAGCACCATACGCACCCCCCAGTCCATAGTTTTCGCAAAACCGTGACTTTCAGCATCCACATGATTACGAGACAGCGCCGGTAAAATTACCGTGGCAATCGCAATCCCAAATAACCCTAAAGGAAACTCAAGCAACCGGTCAGAATAATACAAATAACTAATCGAGCCTGTCGCTAAGAAGCTGGCTACTGCTGAATCAAATAACAAGTTGATCTGACTAACAGAAACGCCAAATAAAGCAGGAATCATTAAAGTGCGGATTCGTTTCACGCCTGGATCATTCCATCCCCATTGCGGACGAACGATCATTCCTTGCTTTAATAAAAATGGAATTTGGAATAAAAATTGGACTAACCCCCCTAAAAACACCCCGATGGCCAAGCCGACTTCTGGCTGTTCCATATTCGGTGAGATATACAGTGCGGCCACAATCATCATGATATTTAAAAATACCGGGGTAAAAGATGAAACGGCAAACTTCCCTAAGGTGTTTAGAATCGCACCAGATAACGCCACAAAAGTGATGAACCACAAATAAGGAAAGGTGATTTTTAATAAAAAGCTCGCCAGAAGAAACTTATGGGCATCTGGTCCACCATTGAGCCAATCCATAAACCAGCCCGCACCAAAAATCGCTGTAACAATTCCCGACCCGAGCACTCCAAATAAAGTCACTAATGTCACTAAAACCCCAAGCGTTCCGGAGGCTTTGGCTATCAATTGGCGAGTTTTATCCATATCACCAGAGGCGTGATACTCAGTTAAAACAGGAACAAAAGCTTGAGAAAATGCCCCTTCAGCAAATAAGCGACGTAAAAAATTGGGAATGCGGTTAGCAAAGAAAAACACATCCGCCGCCGCCCCTGCTCCCATTAAATTCGCGACCACAACATCACGTACAAGACCTAATACCCTAGAAACAAATGTCATTGAGCTGACAATTAGACCTGATCTCAGTAGTTTTCGACTCACGAGTGCCTCAATAGAAAATGAATATAAATGACGACAAGCCCCTAAAACTCTCACTCCTAATAATTAGAAGTAATTTCGTCTTACCAAGTGGCTTTGTAATGAGATAATTAATAGCATTGGTATGCAAATGCTGATAGAATCCCCGCCATCTTAACCGCGATAGCCATACTTCACCAAAGTTTTGTTTGGTAAAGATTGGTTTTTGCACAAATCTGTTGACTTTTTTTTGGGAAAAAGGCATAGTCCTCGCCCTTAAATTGTCACCGAACTAAAGTTTTTTGGGAGTTAGACCCTTGGCAAACAGTAAATCTGCTAAGAAGCGCGCTATCCAAGCTGAGAAACGTCGCCAGCACAACGCTAGCCGTCGTTCTATGATGCGCACTTACATGAAAAAAACTATCGCTGCAATTGCTGCAGGCGATAAAGAAGCTGCAACAGCTGCACTAGCTGAAGCAACACCATTACTAGACCGCATGGCGACTAAAGGCCTTATTCATAAGAATAAAGCTGCACGTCATAAGTCTCGTTTTACTGCAGCGATCAAAGCTCTTTAATTTTAAATTGCTTAATTGCTAAAAAACCGGCTCAGGCCGGTTTTTTTATATCTATAATTTTCGTTTCTCGTTTCTCGTTTCTCGTTTCTCGTTTCTCGTTTCTCGTTTCTCGTTTCTCGTTTCTCGTTTCTCGTTTCTCGTTTCTCGAAAAATTATTTTTTACAATAGAGTTGATGCAACTGCTCAATCAATGCTTTTACCTCATCACTTTGTAATGAGTAGTACACGGTTTGTGACTGTTTACGGGTACTGACTAACCCATCACGGCGCAACCAAGCAAGATGTTGGGAAAGAGCCGATTGACTCAAAGGTAGCTTTTCACACAACTCTCCAACCGACAATTCATCTTCATGCAAAATGCACAAAATTTGTAGTCGATTCTCATTGGCCATCGCCTTTAACAAGACCACCGCTTGTGAAAGATTACGTTCCATCTTATTTAGATCCATGATACTGCCTCACTCATTGTCCAGCGCGTTATCATAACGTGACTTTAAATAATTCGCTAAAATCTGCATCACATACATTTTTTACTGATGGATGTTGAATCATTCGTTCAGCAAAAATCACATAATACTCTTCTTTTAAATCATCCACTTCTGCAATTAAATGCAATGGAAACTCATCATCGACTTCTGCCGCATATAAATTCGGTGCAAGAAAGATCGCTTCAGTGTGGTAACGAGCAAATGCTTTCATTAACGCTGAATCGTCAAATTCTCCTAAAATATTAGGGGTGATACCCAATCTTTCAAACCAATGCATCACATTTCTTCCCATCGAGGTGCGTCGTCCCGGGATCAATAACTTCCGCTGATTTAATATCGCGGGAAAATCGCCATCAACGATCGCTTGAGAAGAGTAAAAACTCATCTTACATTCCCCAAGTTTTTTACTAAATAACCCAGGGCTTTGGCTCGAATCCACCGGACAATCCGATAAAATCATATCCAATTTATGTTGAGACAACTGTTCTAATAACAATTCATGAGTCGATTCAAAACAGCGTAAATGGATACTGTTATCGTCCGGCACCGTATTCAATAAAATTTTACTGACCAAACGCTTAGAGAGCGCATCGGCTACGCCAACATCAAATAAAACATTAGCTTGCTGTGAATAATTGACGATATCCAGCATTTCATAACTAAGGCCAAACATTTTATCGGCATATTTGAAAACCAATTGACCAAGCTCCGTCGGCTCAACACTACGCCCACTTCTCTTCATCAATTTGCCGTTCATGCGATCTTCAAACGCCTTGATTTGGCCGGTCACTGTTTGTGGCGTTAAAAATAGCGCTTCCGCAGCTCTAGCCACCGATCCCTGTTTACATACCATCCAAAAATAATAAAGATGGTTGTAATTCAAATGTGACATTATTCCCTCGAAAAAACGATAGCTTATTCATGCATAATATGGTTTTTTCGAGTAATTAAAAAGCCTCTATTTACTCACGCAAATAGAGGCTGATTAAAAATGAATTAATTACACTGAAAATGGGTATTTTATCGGCTCATGGCATTGATAATCGGTGACTTCAAAATCATCTAACGTTACCCAGGTTTCTAAATCCTCTAATGTTTTTATCTTTGGATTAATGTGAAATTTTGCCGCAGCAAATGGCTCACGCTTTAATTGGATATCGCGCATAGGTGCCAATTGATCTTCATAAATATGTCCATTGACGATTTTATGGTAAGCCACTCCGGCTTTTTTACCGGTGATCTGCGCCATAATGGCTAAAAAGACATACACTTGCACCATATTAAAATTCAATCCCAGCGGAACATCACAAGAGCGTTGTGTGCTATTTAAATACAATGTATCACCGAGCAACGAAAAGTGGTGGCTATACATGCATGGGCGTAGGCAGCCCATATGGAACTCGCCCGGATTATAGAAATTTAAAATTTCACCACGGTCATCCACGCCACGAGTTAAGTCATCAACAATTTTACGTAATTGGTCAATATGACCACCATCGGGTTTGGCCCATTGTCGGCCTTGTACGCCATAAACTCGCCCCATATCATCTTCACCTTTTCGGTAAGGATTATTGAGCCAAGCTTGATTTAAGTTCGCATTGGCATCCCAAGTCTTTGTGCCCAATTTACGAAAGTCTTCCGCATTGTCATAACCGCGAATATAACCGAGTAATTCCGCCACCGCTGCTTTCCAAAAGCTTTTACGAGTGGTGACGAGTGGAAACTGATTATGTCCAACATCATAGGTTAAATCGGCATTAATAATGGTTAAGCAACGCTTTCCAGTTCGTTCGTTTTCAACCCATTGGCCTTCATTAATAATACGTTGGCATAGTTCTAGATATTGTTTCACAAGTTATTTTCCTTTTACGGCTTTGCTTGGTTTGCGTTCACTTTCTTGACGGCTGGAATCAATTGTCGGCTTTTGAGTCTTATAAGACCAAATCATGATCAATGCGCCGATTATAATCATCGGGGTCGATAAAATCTGCCCCATTGAAATAAAGTTATCAAATAAGCCAAGTTGAGCATCGGGTTCACGCACAAACTCTACGCAGAAACGGAAGACACCATAACCGATTAAGAATAACCCTGATACCGCTCCAGCTGGTCGAGGCTTACGAATAAACCAATGTAGAATTAAGAACAGCACCACACCTTCAAGCAAGAACTCATATAGCTGTGATGGGTGTCGAGGATAAGGGCCACCCGTTGGGAAAATCATCGCCCAAGGTACCTCTGTCACTCGCCCCCATAACTCACCATTAATAAAGTTACCAATTCGGCCTGCTCCTAAGCCAAAAGGAACCAATGGCGCAATAAAATCGGCAATACTAAAGAAAGTACGGTGATGCTTACGTGCATACCACCACATTGCAGTGATCACGCCCAGTAATCCGCCATGGAACGACATGCCGCCGGTCCATACTTTAAAAATATACAGAGGATCGGCCATCCAGTAATCGAAACCATAAAACAGAACGTAACCAATGCGCCCGCCTAAAACCACCCCTAAGAAACCGGCAAATAACAGATCCGAAACTTGTTCTCGTGTCCAACCACTACCAGGTTTATCGGCACGTTTATTAGCCACATACATCGCAAAGGCAAAACCAAGTAAATACATCAATCCATACCAGCGAACGCCAATCGGACCAATGGAAAAAATGATTGGATCAATTTGTGGGAAAACCAAAAATCCCTGACTCATAAAAGTCTCTCTGTTCTCGTTAATAATCAAAAATAGTGACTACTTATGACCGAAATAACCGTCATTAGTGCCATAAAATAATAGGGCTTACTGAATGAACGGTATCATAAAGTAAACCCAAATCAGTTGCAGTATAAAAGTCTCAGGCTAGCTCTTACCGGCTCGGATAAAACCGGCTAATCCTTTCTCTTCTAAATATTGGAAAACCAAATTATAAATATCCGTTCCGTAAGCTTGCTGCATCGCTTGATGTAATAAGGCTTGTAATTCTTCTGACTGAGATTTTCGTAAAATATATTTAATACGAGCAACATTAGAAGTATTCATGCTTAATGAACGATAGCCCATGCCAATCAATAATAAGGCACCGATAGGGTCTCCAGCCAGTTCTCCACAAATACATACCGGTAACTGATGCTGCTGACACATATCATGAATGTGTTTAAGCGCTCTGACGACCGAGGGATGGACATATTCATAGACATCAGAAACACGAGCATTATTACGATCAACCGCCAATAAATATTGAGTAAGATCGTTGGTGCCCACTGACACAAAATCCACTTTATCGGCAATTAAAGGCAATAAATACAGCATAGATGGGACCTCAAGCATAATCCCCACTTGAGGTCGACAAATATTAGGATCTAACGTCGTTACTTCTTTATAGGCCTGCTCTATCAGCGTCAATGATTGATCAATCTCCTGACATCCGGATACCATCGGCAACATAATATTTAAATTATTTAAGCCGGAACTGGCTTTGAGCATAGCTCTGAGTTGGATAAGAAAAATATCAGGATGATCAAGTGTAAATCGAATCCCACGCCAACCTAAAAAAGGATTGTCTTCTTCAATAGGAAAGTAAGGTAAGGCTTTATCTCCACCAATATCCAAGGTACGCATCACGACTCGTTTATTGGGATAAGTGGTTAAAATCGTCTTATATTGCTGGGTTTGTTCTTCTTCTGATGGAAAACGATTTTGTAGTAAGAACGAGATTTCGGTGCGATAAAGCCCAACTCCATCAACACCTTGGTTAACCGCAATATTAGTATCGGCACTTAAACCGGCATTTAGCATAAGCTCAACTCGCTGACCATCTTTGGTCGCAGCGGGTTGCGCCAGTTCTTGTGCGACTAACTCAGATAACTCTTCTTCCTCTGTTGCTAATGAACGATATTCATTTAAAAGTTGATAGGCAGGCTCAACAAAAATATCACCGCTATAACCGTCCACAATCCCCAACTTTCCAGAGATCAATTCCGGTTTAACTTGCACCCCCATAATTGCTGGAATATCTAATGCTCGAGATAAAATAGCCGCATGTGAGTTGGCAGCCCCTTCCATCGAAATGACGGCTAATAATTTATCTTTGGGAATCGCCGCTAAAATTGATGCTGTCAGCTCCCTCACCACCAAGATCATCGGCTCTTTAATTAACGGATCTCTTGCTTCGCTATTATGTAAAAAATACAACAATCGTTGACCAAGCTCTCGAATATCATTGGCACGTTCTCGTAAGTAGGCATCACTCATTTTCGCAAAGCGTTCTGAATATAACTCAACGACTTGCCTGAGAGCCCAATCGGCTCGGTCACCATCTGCAATTTTTTTGTTGAGATCGGCACGCAACATAGGATCGTGCAGCAAGTGAATAAACAATTCAAAAATGGCTAAAGTGTCTTTATTTAATTCATTATCAAAACGCTTTCGCATGCGGCGAAAATCCGCAATGGCATTTTCAATGGCTAACGCTAGCCATTCTTGTTCTTTATTGATATCCAAACAGGATGCAGGAGAGATCTTAGAAAGATCCGGATGGGTATCGTCCCACCAAATTTTACCAATCGCGATCCCTGAAGAAGCGGCAATGCCTTTATAAGAGTGAACTCGGCTCTTATTTAATTGCCATTGGCCTTGTGCTTTTGCATTGGCAAGAATCACAGCAAGTTGCGCTGCGAGAGTCACTAAAAATGATTCTTCTATTTCACTAAACGAGCGAGGGGAGCGCTGCTGAATCACTAACACTCCCAGTACTTGGCGACGATGAATGATCGGCGTACCGAGAAAGGATTGATAAATATTCTCACCAAGTTCCGGAAAATATTTAAAATTGGGATGATTTTGGGCATGGGCTAAGTTTAATGGCTCAGCACTACGACGTACTAAGCCAACTAAACCTTCGGTAAAAGGGATATGAATCGTCTGACCGGAAAACTTAAGCCCTTGAGTCGCCATCAACTCAAGTCGGCTTTTTTCATTATTGGCTAAATAGACGGTGCAGCACTCGGTGTGCATTGCCTGACAAGTATCCTTGACCAAAATATCTAGAGCTTGACGAAGATCGTCGGCTTTAGAGACTTGTTCAACAATCTCCCTCAGTTGAATCAGCATTCATTCCCCCCTTGTTACTCTCTCTTAAGAGAAAGACATTATCGACGCATTTTACGCTTACCTTTTATTTTAGGTTCTCTAAATGGCATGGCGATAGAAGCAAATTCTTTCATTGCTCGCCGATACACATCTCTTTTAAAAGAAACCACTTGTCTGACTGGGTACCAAAAGCTCACCCAACGCCAACCATCAAATTCAGGGGTTCGACCACGGTTCATATTGATATTGGATTCATCACATTCTAAACGCAGTAAAAACCATTTCTGTTTTTGGCCAATACATACGGGCTTGGAGTCCCATCGAACCAAACGCTTTGGCAACTTATACTTTAGCCAATGGCGACTGACTCCGATGATCTTCACATCATTTTTTGTTAGCCCAACCTCTTCATACAATTCTCGAAATAGCGCTTGTTCCGGTGTTTCGCCGTCATCTATGCCACCTTGTGGAAATTGCCAAGAGTGCTGCCCGTATCGTTTTGCCCAGAATACCTGACCATGGTTGTTACATATTACAATTCCCACATTTAAGCGGTAACCATCGCCATCTATCACGGCTAACCTCTAATATAAATCTCTGTTGGCAGTGATTTTTTCACATATCCACAAAAGGGGCAAATTTCAAGTGCACAATATCGCATTTTTTATTGCTCATCTGACACTTTTACTTTAAAAATCGCTCAAAACATAAGTTATCAACACAAATCTAAGCATAATGTGGGATTTATTCACTATTTCTGTGAATAAATGTGTGAAGAAAATGAGTAAAGGAATTAATGGGTGATTTAACCATCAGAACCAACCGTATAAAAACCATTCAAAAATAAGTTAAAAATCTATAAAAACAATAAGATAAACAAAAAAGCTCATATTTTAAACACACCCTGGATCTTTAGGATCATTTGTAAACACAGATCGGTCAAAGATCCACCATGCTTGATATTATCCACAAATAATGAGGAAAAAACGTTCAAAAAGGCTTCATACCTAACAAAACATCGTGTTCTATGTGAATAAAATGATCGCTAATTGCATGATTAATGATAAACACTGACCATCTTGTGGATAACTAACAAAATTCTCTCAATAATAAGATCCATTCTAAAATGTTGTACAATAACGCCAGATTTCACAACTCGATGCTTGTTATGCCGCTATTACCACAAACCGAATTTGAATTAATGCAACGAGCCAATCAGCTGGTTGGTCAATCCTTTGCTTGCCTAGCTAGTATGGCTGGTATTGCTGTACCCGCTAACTTAAAAAGAGAAAAAGGTTGGGTTGGACAACTGATAGAGTGGCATTTAGGGGCGGAATCAGGCAGTAAAGCACAGCCCGACTTTGAACACTTAGGCATAGAATTAAAAACTATTCCCATTAGCTTTACCGGTAAACCATTAGAAACCACGTTTGTATCCGTTGCTCCCTTAACTGGGGTGCATGGTTTGACCTGGGAAAATAGTCATGTAAAACATAAATTAGCTAAAGTTTTATGGGTTCCTGTCGAAGGAGAAAGAGAGATTCCTTTAGCAGAAAGGCGGGTTGGCCGTCCGTTACTGTGGTCTCCTAGTCCAGCAGAAGAATTGTTGTTAAAGCAAGATTGGGAAGAACTTATGGAATTTATTGTGTTAGGTAAAGTTGAGCAAATCACAGCTAAGCATGGCGCAGTAATGCAATTACGTCCTAAAGCAGCCAACAGTAAAGTGGTGACCGAGGCATACAGCTCAGCAGGTCAGCCCATCAAAACCTTACCAAGAGGTTTTTATCTACGCACACAATTTACGGCAGAGATCTTGATGCGCCATCTCAACTTAAATTAATCCAGGCAAGCTTAGCTTATCCTCAACGCACTCACTGGCAGCGACTTAAGACGCTAAATGAAGCTTAATGTCCTGAAACAGCGCACTTTCTTCCGCCCCACATTCATCATAAGCATTGTGTAACCTTAAGTAAGCACTGGTAAAGCCTAGCTTCTTCAACTCCTCTTTTACTGATTCTATCGAATTAAAATACGCTAATCGATCTTGCTCAGTAATCGGTTCGAGGCGGTGTTTGTATTCTACGGCTAACGAATATTGCGACAAATCAGCACAACTAACCACAAACACTTTTGGTGGCTCAATATGTTCTTTTTGGCTGGCTTGTAACCAATGATCTAATTGCTGTTTTTTCATAGTATCTCCCACTATTGAGTCGGGAAAAAGCATACGATATGCTCGATTGATCTTTGACCGTTATGATCAGTCTAGATCATATTAGCGGTTACTTCATACTCTTGTGCTTTTCCTATATATTGGAATTCACTTTAATGACAATAAGCCAAGGATGTGCAATGAAATACCATAAGATCCCACATTCCACTCTTGAAGTTAGCCAGATTGCTTTAGGCACCATGACCTATGGTGAACAAAATACTCAAGCGGAAGCGTGTCACCAGTTAGATTATGCTCTTGAACGAGGGATCAACTTAATCGATACCGCTGAAATGTACCCCGTTCCAGCAAAGCCAGAGACCCAAGGTTTAACTGAGCAATACCTTGGTCATTGGATAAAGAAATCTGGCAAGCGTGAAAAGATCATCCTCGCATCGAAAGTGACAGGCCCCGGCCGACTATCCCATATTCGCGATCATATCAGCCTCGATCGCCGTAATATTCATTTAGCGATCGATTCCAGTTTGCAAAGGCTCAACACCGATTATCTCGACCTTTATCAAATCCACTGGCCACAACGACAAACCAATTGCTTTGGTCAGCTCAATTATCCCTATATTGATGAACAACAAGAAGTTACCTTAATCGAAACATTAGAAGCGTTAGCCGAACTGGTGAAAGCAGGAAAAACACGTTATATCGGGGTATCGAATGAAACGCCTTGGGGATTAATGACTTTACTTCGATTAGCTGAAAAGCATGATCTTCCTAGAGTGATCTCTATCCAAAACCCTTACAGTCTGCTTAATCGTAGTTTTGAAGTTGGCTTATCCGAAATTTCTCACCATGAGGGAGTAGAGTTACTCGCCTACTCGCCACTGGCTTTTGGCACCTTAACTGGCAAATACCTTAACAATCAGCGTCCAGCAGGATCTCGTTGCCAATTATTTGAACGGTTTGTCCGTTATTTTACGCCACAAGGGATTGAGGCGACTCAAGCTTATATTGATATCGCACACCAACATGGGCTTGATCCGGCACAAATGGCCTTAGCTTTTGTCAATCAACGTCCATTTGTCGCATCAACAATTATTGGGGCGACTAATATGCAACAATTGGAAGCCAACATTAACAGTATCGATACGATATTAAGCGATGAAGTCTTGCGAGATTTGTACGAGGTGGGCGTGAAATACTCCAATCCTTGCCCTTAAAAATGCATTGAGAATGGTGAAGTATTATTAGACGTTGGTGGTATCACTTACCCCACCAGCGTTTAGTATTAATCGGCAATAATTTTATATTTACTGAGTAACCGATACATGGTTGCTCTGGAAATTTTCAATTCCTTTGCTGCGAGCGCCACTTGTCCATGGTAAGTCTCTAGCGCTTGTATTAAAGCTTCTCTTTCTGAATTTTCTCGAATCACTTTTAAGCTACGAACGTGTTGATTTTGAGTGGGAAGGTCAAAATGGTCTGGTTCTAAAATGGTTCCCTCACACATCAATACCGCACGCTTCATCTGATTAACCAGTTCTCTAACATTACCCGGCCAATGATATTGAACCAACATGGTTAAAGCTTGCCGGGAGATACTGCGTACTTGGCTTGAATATTCACGGCTAAACTGCACAAGATAATAATTGGCCAAAGCAGAAATATCACTCGCACGCTCTTTTAAAGGTGTCATATTAATCTTTAAAATTTTCAATAAATACAACAAGTCTGAAGAAAACTCCTTATCCTTGACGCTTTGCTCAAGATCATTATAAGTGGTTGCAAGTATTCTAGTATTAATAACTTTTTCACCTTTCGAGGTTGGAATAGCTGGATAATGAATAAACTGCAATAAATGATTTTGTTGGCTCATTGCCAAGGCACCAATATCTTTAATCAGCAATGTTCCTTCATGAGCTTCTTCTAATTTAGTGACAAAATCTGTTTGATGTGACTCGCGACCAATCCCAAAAACTTCTTTTTCAAAACGCTTCTCAGATAAGGCACTCGCACAGACCACCACAAAGGGACCTTTATTTCTGCCGGATGCTTCATGAACTAATTTAGCCACTAAGCTTTTTCCAACTCCCCTTTCCCCAGAAATAATAACGCTAGTCTCAGTCGGAGCGATGCGCTGGATTTGCTCTTTTAGTCGTTTCATTGAAAGTGAATCTCCAACTAAGCGCGCTTGTTTGTCCATCACACAGTCAGGCCATACTTTCTTTTCTAATTTTAACATTCCTAACTGATGCCCAATGCTACTCAATAACAGTTTTACCGGCATTGGTGCTGAAAAAAAATCCGTACAATAATGCACAATAAACTGGCAAATAGGATCTCTATTCAATTGATGCTCGTTGATATAAGCCATCCAGCGTACATGTTTATTATTATTGGCCAAATAGGCAATAGCGCTGAGGCTAAAGTTATCATGGGTAAGATCCACTAAACCAATGCAAGGCCCTATCCGTTCTATCATAGATTGACCTTGTCTTAAGTCTGTACACTGCTCAACTTTCCAGCCAGCTAAAGTCAGATTGTCATACCACGTCTCATGACGACCACCAATAATTAACAGTGATCCCGGTATTGAGTCCATTCGAAATTGATTCATCATTCTCTATCCTTCATCTCATCCACTGCTCAATAATTAGGCTATTATTAGGTTAAACTATAATATACAGCTCTGTAGAGATAAGGCTATGTAACACTTTCTTAGCTTTGTGATATTGCTTTTATTTACTAAAAATAGGTGGTGGGGAAGAATCTTGCGAATTTTACTTAAAAAAAACCCACCAATGAGACGGTGGGTTTATATCAAAATCAATAACGAAAATTATTGCTGTGGACGCATTGCTGGGAATAGGATCACGTCACGAATAGTATGAGTATTAGTAAATAACATCGCTAAACGGTCAATACCAATACCTTGACCTGCTGTTGGTGGTAGGCCGTGTTCCAGTGCAGTAATGTAGTCTGCATCGTAGAACATCGCTTCATCATCGCCAGCATCTTTAGCTTCTACTTGCGCTTTAAAGCGTGCATCTTGATCTTCTGCATCATTCAGCTCAGAGAAACCATTCGCCACTTCGCGACCACCAATGAAGAACTCAAAACGGTCGGTGAAGAATGGGTTGTCATCGCTACGACGAGCCAGTGGCGAAATATCCGCTGGGTAACCGGTAATGAAGGTTGGTTGGATCAGTTTAGGTTCGGCAGTTTCACCAAAGATCTCTTCAAGAAGCTGACCACATGTCCAGAAGCTTTCCACTTCTACATGCACCGATTTGGCAATTTTCACCATAAGATCGCGATCTTTTACGCCTTCTTCTGTTAGCGCTTGGATGTCAGCGTGATCTGGGTTGTAGTGCTTGATCGCTTCCAGCATACTCATGCGAGCGTATTGACCACCAAATTCAACCATTTCATCGCCATAAGGCATTGCAGTGTTACCTAACACTTCCACAGCAACCGTACTTAATAGCTCTTCGGTTAGATCCATCAGATCTTTGTAATCAGCGTACGCCATGTAGAATTCCATCATAGTGAATTCTGGGTTATGGCGTGGTGACAAACCTTCGTTACGGAAGTTACGGTTCACTTCGAATACGCGATCAAAACCACCAACAACCAAACGCTTCAAGTACAGCTCTGGTGCTACACGTAGATACATATCAATATCTAACGCATTGTGATGAGTGATGAATGGACGCGCTGTCGCACCACCAGGGATCACGTGCATCATTGGGGTTTCTACTTCTAAGAAGCCTTTTTTCGCCATGAAGTTACGAATTGCCATCACCAACTTAGAGCGGATGATGAATGCGGTACGTGAATCTTCGTTAACGATAAGATCGACATAACGCTGACGGTAACGCATTTCTTGGTCTGTTAGACCGTGGAATTTTTCCGGTAATGGACGCAGTGCTTTGGTAAGCAACTCATACGATTCCATGTTGACGTAAAGGTCTCCTTTACCCGATTTATGCAGTGCGCCTTTAACACCGATGATGTCACCAATGTCTAAACCTTGGTATTTCTCTTTTAATTCTTTTTGTACATCTTTCGCAGCGTACGCTTGAATGCGGCCAGAAGTTTCTTGCAATACAAGGAAAGGACCACGTTTCGCCATCACACGACCGGCAATGGCCACAATATGGTTTAGTTCTTCCAACTCTTGTTTAGATTTTTCACCAAACTCAGCTTGAAGATCACCGGCTAAATGTTCACGACGGAAGTCATTTGGGTGACCATTGGCTTTACAGCTTTGACGAATGTGGTCTAATTTTGCACGGCGTTCGGCAATCAGTTTATTTTCTTCTACTGCATCAATTTGGTGCTGGCTGTTTGATTCAGTCATCATGTGCCCTTATTTATAATTTGGTTATCTTCTATTTTCTATCTCGCTAAGCATTAGCCAAATAGAAGAGGAAATTGTCTCTTAGTCGTTTGAAACTCGTTGCTTTATAAGCCTGATTTCAAACTCGCTTCAATAAACTTATCGAGGTCACCATCTAACACTGCTTGAGTGTTACGGTTCTCAACGCCAGTACGTAGATCTTTAATACGAGAATCATCCAGTACGTACGAGCGGATTTGGCTTCCCCAGCCAATGTCAGACTTAGAATCTTCGTTCGCTTGTTTTTCCGCATTTTGCTTTTGCAGTTCAAATTCAAACAATTTGGCACGCAATTGCTTCATTGCCTGATCTTTGTTTTTGTGTTGCGAACGATCGTTTTGACATTGCACTACAATATTGGTCGGAACGTGGGTAATACGTACCGCCGATTCGGTGGTGTTTACGTGCTGACCACCAGCCCCTGACGCACGATAAACATCGATACGTAAATCAGCAGGATTAATATCAATCTCGATGTTGTCATCAATTTCAGGGTAAATAAACGCCGAGGCAAATGAAGTATGACGACGACCACCTGAATCAAATGGAGATTTACGAACAAGACGGTGAACCCCAGTCTCGGTACGTAACCAACCATAAGCGTATTCACCAGAAATACGAACTGTTGCGCCTTTAAGGCCGGCAACGTCGCCTTCTGACACCTCAATCACTTCGGTTTTAAAGCCTTTAGCTTCAGCCCAACGCAGATACATACGCAACATCATGGATGTCCAATCCTGCGCTTCTGTACCACCAGAACCTGATTGTAAGTCGATATAACAATCGGAGGCATCATGATCGCCAGAGAACATACGACGGAACTCTAACTTCTCAAGTTTCGCTTCCAGTTCTGCAAGCTCAGGTTCGATCTCATCAAAGGTTTCCTGATCTTGCTCTTCAACGGCAAGCTCAAGTAGGCCTTCAACATCATCACAACCTTGATCCAATTGATCAATCGTTTCAACGACAGCTTCCAATGCTGAACGCTCTTTACCTAACGCTTGTGCACGTTCAGGTTCGTTCCACACATCGGGTTGTTCAAGTTCGGCATTAACTTCTTCTAGACGCTCTTTCTTAGCATCATAGTCAAAGATACCCCCTCAGAACATTGGTGCGCTCAGCAACGTCCTGTAGACGGTTTTTAATTGGGTTGATTTCAAACATGTTGACTCATCACTTATTTAAGAGATTGGGGATTTCTTATACGTATATAGGCGCGAAATTCTACCTAAATACCTTGCGAATATACAGGAGTTTTGTTGTTAATCCGCCGAAGAAATCAACCACAAAAAATAAATGAAAGCCAAATAGCGCCTCGTCAATCAATCAAAGAGGAATCAGTCACTCCAACGGATCATCCGCATTAACTATTTTGCTTCTAAATACTCAACCATTAATTGCAGCGATTGATTACCACGAAATTCATTAATATCCAGCTTATACGCTAAATGTACGGTTTTCACTGATGCATCTGGCCAACGACGTAAATCGACATTAAATGCAATCCCATCCACCATGATCCCTGTCGGATGTCCTTTAAATAAAGGCTCTAACATCAATTTAAGATGTTTTTCGCCCACTAATTTTTGGTGAAGCAGTTTAAAGTCGCCATCAAATACTGGCTCAGGAAAGGCTTGTCCCCATGGGCCACCAGCACGTAACAATTCGGCAGTGTGCATAGAAAACTCTTCAGGCGTTAATTCACCATCGGAAAGAACGACCCCTTCTAGCGCCGATTCGTCCAGTTCTTCCCGTACGGCTAAATCAAACAATTGCGAAAATTCTTGGTATTTATTTTGATAAATCGTCAGGCCTGCGGCCATCGCATGACCACCGAATTTAACAATAATACCTGGGTATAAAGTGTCGATTTTATCCAACACATCACGCATATGAAGACCCGGAATCGAACGACAAGAGCCTTTTAGCGACGCTTGCCCATCGGCTAACTCGCCACCATCAGCAAAAGCAATGACTGGACGATGAAATTCATCTTTGATCCGTGAAGCTAAAATACCAATTACCCCTTGGTGCCAATCAGCTTGAAAAAGTGTCAATCCATAAGGCAATGAAGACGTATCGGATAGATCACCTCCGGCATTAAGAATACGCTCACAAAATGCCATTGCTTCTTGCTTCATGCCTTGTTCTATTTCACGGCGCATGTGGTTTAAGCCATCCAGCTCATTAGCCATACGACGAGCCGCATGAATGTTATTACACAAGAGCAACTCGACCCCAAACGACATGTCTTCTAAGCGTCCAGCGGCATTAATTCTTGGTCCAAGAGCAAAACCAAAATCGGCGGCAACCAAACGTTTGGCGTCCCGTTTCGACACTTCAATCAACGCTTGAATCCCTGGACGCGCTTTACCGGCACGAATGCGCTGTAAACCTTGATGGACTAAAATGCGGTTATTATCATCTAAGGCCACCACATCGGCAACCGTGCCCAACGCCACTAAATCCAACAGCTCGGCTAAATTTGGCTCTGGGATTTGTTGCTGCGTAAACCAGCCTTGAGCGCGCATTTCAGCACGTAACGCTAGCATTAAATAAAACGCCACGCCGACCCCAGCCAAAGCTTTAGATGGGAAAGCGCATTGCTGCAAATTCGGGTTGACCATCGCATCAGCTTCAGGCAAGACCGAGCCTGGTAAATGGTGATCGGTCACAATCACCGTCAACCCGTGTTGCTTGGCAAACTTAACCCCTTCAATCGATGAGACCCCGTTATCCACTGTCATGATCACTTGCGCGCCACGAGCAATGGCTTGTTCAACCACTTCGGGGCTCAATCCATAACCGTCTTCAAAACGATTCGGGACCAAGTAATCAACATTGTGACTGCCAAGCATTCGGATCGCGAGTACCGATAAGGCTGAGCTGGTTGCCCCATCGGCATCAAAATCACCCACCACGATAATGCGCTGCTGATCTTTAATCGCCTGAAATAACAAAGTCACCGCATGAGAAATGCCATGCAATGCTTGATACGAATGCAAGCCTTTCGCCCCTTTCTCTAATTGCCCCACATCGGAGATATTTCGATTGATATAAATACGTCTTAATAAGGCAGGAATCGACTCGGGTAAAAGAGTCAGGTCAACATCGGGTCGGCGCAGAATGGTAGTCATAATAATCTTAAGTTGTTAAACGTGGATTAAGCCAAGCAATAATAAGTGATCATTAAGAAGTTAAAGTAAGTAAGCACTCACCCTAACTTCTTAAATCAGCACTAGGCTTGTAATTGATATTCAATTAAATATAAAGATTGTTGCCCCGGGTAAATCTCTTGAATCACCGCTTGTAGTTGCGGCAAGGTCATATTCTCTTGCTGGGCATGATATTCATTCAACTCTGAAAAATGAATCGGCGTCACTGAGCATATTTTCAAACGACAAAAGACACGGCCTTGCTCTTGTGTCGAGACAGATACGATAGAACCCGGCGCATAATGGCTATCGGCTTCATCGCGAATGGTAATGGTCTTCTTACCGGCAACGATATCAGCTTCAAAGCGCGCAAAAAAAGTCATTTCGGTCGCGATGTTACTTTTATTATCCATTATAAATTTTCAGCCTTTAACGCTTCTAAAAGTTTGTCTGCCGGTAAGTAGCCACCAACTAAACGCCCATTCGACAATAAAATGGCTGGCGTACCATTGATTCCTAATTGTGCACCAAAGGCATATTGGTCAACGATCATCTGTTGACACTGTGGTAAATGCTTAGAGTTAAAATCAAAATTGCGGTTCAATTTCACATCATCTAAGGCTTGTTTGCGATCATCAGCACACCACACTTTTGCCATCGCATCCGCCACTTCCCCTCTTGGTCCTTGACGTGGATAAGCCATATAGCGAACCGTAATGCCAGCATCGTTATATTTCTGCATTTCTTTATGTAATTTTACGCAGTAACCACAAGTAATATCGGTAAAAACCGTCACCACATATTTCTCATCTTTGGCTTTGTAAATGATCATATCATCGGTAAATTTCTCAACTTGCTTCGCGTATTTCTTGGCGAGTAAATCGGTAAAATTACCTTGTTTATCGAGGCTATACATTTTTCCTTGAATGAAAAAGTCCCCATTTTCAGAAGCGTAAAACAAGCCTTGGTTGGTAGTCACTTCATACAAGCCATCAATCGGTGAAGCTGCAACGTCCATCACCATGATGCCAAGATTAATAAAACGAGCGCTAATTTCATCTTTATTGGCCTCAGCGGCATGGCTAGACACACTGACCACGGCAACCAAGCACGCAAGTAAACCTTGAAATAACACGAAGCGACGACGCATGGCCTTCGCGAAAGAAAATAAATGCATAACACACCTTAAAAAATAAATCACACCTCAAGCACGAGGATGATGTTCTTGATGAATTTGTTTTAATCGTTCTGTTGCGACATGAGTATAAATTTGTGTGGTCGATAAGTCACTATGACCGAGTAGCATTTGCACCACCCTGAGATCCGCGCCATGGTTTAATAAGTGAGTCGCAAAGGCGTGACGCAACACGTGGGGCGAGAGCGCATCTGAATCAATGCCGGCATGTTGGGCGTAAAACTTAATCCGATGCCAGAAGGTTTGCCGTGTCATTTGTTGGCCTCGTTTACTAGGAAACACAACATCAGAACTCTTCTCACCAAGGAGTGCTGGCCGACCTTGCTCTAAATAGGTCTCAATCCACTCAATGGCATCTTCTCCCATTGGTACTAAACGCTCTTTTCCCCCTTTCCCCATCACTCGCACCACACCTTGGCGTAAGCTCATGTTCTCCATGGTCAAACTGATTAACTCTGTGACACGCAGCCCAGTGGCATACAATAATTCCAACATGGCTTTATCGCGTAATTCGAGCGGGTCTTCAACAATCGGAGCGGCTAATAACGCATCAACTTGCTGTTCCGATAAATCCTTCGGTAGACGTTTGGGTAATTTAGGCGCAATTAATAACGCACTAGGGTCATCGGTACGCAATTTTTCACGCGTTAAATATTGAAAGAAACGCCGAATTGCAGACAACATTCGCGCGCGCGAGGTTTGTTTAAATTCTTTTTCAACCAACCAAGCTTGATAGGCTTGCAAATCAAAAGTGGTCACCTCTAAAACCGACACCGATTTATCTTGCAACCAATGAATTAATTTATCGAGATCATGACGATAAGACTGCAAGGTATTTTCGGATAACCCTCGTTCTAACCATATCGCATCAAGAAAACGTTCCACGAAAGATAATTCTGATTGCTTCACTGCCACCATCGTTTTTCACCTAACTCAACCTCTGTCATTTACCCGTTGAGGGTACGGCAGGCCGCAAACAATTACCACTACATTTCATGCCTCGCCTTAATAACTCATGTCGGAAAATGAAATAGCATTATTTTAAAGAAACAAGACGCTATAAAGCCGTTAACTTTATCGCTACAATAAAGCGAAAATTCATCAAATGATCAAAAAATACTTATGAAGATTGGTTTATTCTACGGTTCTAGCACCTGTTACACCGAAATGGTCTCAGAAAAAATACGCGCTATCATTGGTGAAGAGTTAGTCGATATCTACAACATCAAAGATACGCCAGTCGCAGCAATGCAAGATTATGATTTTCTTATTTTAGGTATCTCCACTTGGGATTTCGGTGAGATTCAAGAAGATTGGAGCGCGGTATGGCAGCAAATCGATGGGCTATCTCTAAACGGCAAGTACGTCGCATTATTCGGACTCGGCGATCAAGAAGGCTATGGCGAATGGTTTCTGGATGCGATGGGGATGTTACACGACGAACTCACTCCCACGGGCGTTAACTTCATTGGTTATTGGCCAAATCAAGGTTATCAATTTGAAAAATCGAAAGCCTTAACCGCTGATAATAGCCACTTTGTTGGTTTAGCCTTAGATGAAGATTCGCAATATGAATTAACCGATGAGCGACTAGATGCTTGGTGTGAACAGATTTTAGTTCAATATTACGACGCAATGTAAGCAGCGGTTAACTAGAAGTCACTCAATACCGCACTCTCGGAATACAACTTCTTTTAAAATCAAAGTAATTGACCAATAAGGTTAAATACCAAAACACAAAAGGCAGAGAGATCATTCACATCTCTCTGCCTTTTTTGTCGCTGAGATAAGGTAAGACTTACGCTATATCTTCTACTAATTCTTCAGATTGACGAGCTTGCGCTTTAGGAACAACTAACATGGCAGCAATCGCAATCACGGTTGGTAGCATCCACGCCATACCGTAGTCATAAAGAGGCAAGAACGTAAAGGCACTGGTATCAATACTTAAAGCTTTAGCCGCGTCGATTAAAGCGAAAAGCAATGACACGCAAACAACGACACGGTAAGCCAGTGGGCGATTTGGCAAGCGAGAGCGCACCAAAGTCAGCAAGACGATCGCAATGGCAACCGGATACAAGGCAAATAATACGGGAACTGATAGCGCAATAAGCTGAGTTAACCCCACATTAGCCACCAAGGCACAAACCGCACCAACAATCACAACCCACGCTTTATAACCTACTGAACATAAAGAGCTAAAGTAGTCAGCACATGCAGAAATCAAACCAATCGAAGTGGTCAAACACGCCAATAAAACAATGGTCGTGAGGACTAATTGTCCTTCCGTACCAAATAATGCCTGTACATACACACTTAAGATTGCGCCGCCATTATCCAGTCCAGCAGCAATCGTACTGCTCGTGGCACCAAGATAAAATAAAGATACATAAACCAGAGCTAATCCACCTGCCGCAATGAAGGCTGCGAAGATCACGTAACGAGTTATCGCACGTTTTTCTGTGATTTTTTTCGTACGTAATGCTTCAATGACTAAAGTACCAAACATCAAGGATGCAAAGGTATCCATAGTATTGTAACCATCAAGAAAACCGGTACTAAAAGGCTGAGTCAGATAACTGGCTTGTGCGGCCGCAATCTCACCTTGAGGCTCAACAAAAACCATCACAGAAAGTACCAATAGACCGAGAAATAAAACCGGTGTCAGTACCTTGCCTATCACATCGAGTAATTTACCTTGTGACCAAGCAAACATACTCGCAATAACAAAAAAGGTAATCGAAAAAATGGTTAAATGGATTTGTGATGGCTCTGCAATAAAAGGTTTTAATCCCATTTCATAAGCAACCAATCCGGTACGTGGCGCGGCAAAGGCAGGACCAATAATAATAAAGAACAATACCGCGACTATGGTTGCAGCCGTTTTAGGTAGGTCTTGGGTTAATTTATCCCAACCACCACCCACTAGAGCAATGGCAATAATACCTAACAACGGCAACCCAACAGCGGTACTCAAGAAACCCAACATGGTGGGCAGAACCTCTTCACCTGCAAGTTGCCCTGCAAGAGGCGGAAAAATGATATTCCCAGCGCCTAAAAAAAAGGCAAACAGCATGAAGCCTAAGGCCAAAATATCGGTTATTTTTAACTTTTGGTTCAAAATAAACCCTTAATCTAATAGTAATGAAGTGTCACTTGGCTAGAAAAACCCCCTCTCCCAGCCAATAAAGAAGCGAAGAATAATGAACAAAACAAACTCATTACGCAAGTAAACAGCAATAAAACACCACAAAATAGCAACAAAATAAACAAAAGGCAGTTATTATCACTAGTATTTAATAAGTAATAAGCACGAATCGCTTAACAATTAACAAACAAAACAAGCACGAAATAGAACATAAAACCATCACCTAATAAAAAATCAGTGACTTAGACTAAATATGAAGCAAACTAAAGATTTTCATTTAAAACAATTTTCGATCTATGGTGGTCAATCTGGCATGGCGGTAAGTACTGATGGCATCGTATTAGGTGCGTGGGCGGGCATTACCGAGCACAGTCGAATTTTGGATATAGGAACCGGAACCGGGTTATTAAGCTTGATGTGTGCGCAACGTACTCAACACGCCACTATCACAGCCCTTGATATTGATGACGATGCCATTCAAGCGGCCTCAATCAACATTCAAAATAGTCCTTGGTCATCCAGAATCACGCTGGAACACATCGCCGTACAAGCATTTACCCCACCAGAGACATTTGACCATATTATTTGTAACCCACCTTATTTTAATTCAGGCGTCACCTCGAACTGGCAAGCCCGAGCCACCGCCAGACATACTCACAATTTGTCTCATCTTGAGTTATTAACCGCCTGTCAGCGACTCCTCAAACATGAGGGCGGTGCCAGTTTTATCTTACCTAATGCGGAAGGCGTAGAGTTTATCGCTATGGCGCAGCAGCAAGGATGGTTTGTCGAACAGCTATGTCAGGTGAACACCACCCAGAGAAAGCCTGCTTATCGCTTACTCTTTACCTTAGTAAGGTATCCTACCGAGACTCAGCAGACTCAGTTAACCATACGGCAAGATAATCACTATACCGCCGAATTTATCAACTTAACGCGTGATTTTTATCTCAAGATGTCGTGAAGAGATCGCTCGCTGAAATCACGATCTTGCAGTATAATGCGCGACCGTTTTAATAAACCTTTTTTGCCTATGGCAAGGGTTTGTTTTTTTGAACCCTAATGCTAAAGCCATGTGGCTTATCGGAGATATACCGTGATCAGAACCTTTGCTGAACTCGATCTAGACCAAAACCTTATTGAAGCCATTGAACAAATGGGCTTTGAGCGCCCAACCCAAATTCAAGCGGACGCCATTCCACAAGCGCTTGATGGCAAAGATGTGTTAGCGTCTGCTCCGACAGGTACAGGCAAAACCGCAGCTTTTGTCTTACCTGCTTTACAATATTTACAAGACTTTCCACGTAAAAAAGCAGGTCCCGCACGTGTATTGATCCTAACGCCGACCCGCGAGCTTGCCATGCAAGTTGCCGATCAAGCACGTGCTTTAGCCAAAAATACCAACTTGAATATTTTCACCATTACCGGTGGTGTTATGTATCAAGAACATGCGGATATCTTAGGCACTACCCAAGACATCGTAGTGGCCACACCGGGTCGTTTAATGGAATACATTGAAGCCGAACGCTTTGATTGCCGCGCGATCGAATGGTTAATTCTCGATGAAGCGGATCGTATGTTGGACATGGGTTTTGGCCCAGTGGTCGACCGCTTATCTGCCGAGTGCCGCTGGCGTAAACAAACCTTACTCTTCTCTGCCACTTTAGAAGGTAAAGGCGTCGAAGGGTTTACTGAAGATCTGCTTAAAAACCCGGTCAAAATTGAAGCCGACCCTTCACGTCGTGAACGTAAAAAAATCACTCAGTGGTACCATCGCGCCGATAATGCCGAGCATAAATTAGCGTTATTAAAAGCCATTTTATCCGATCAAGCTGAGCGTAGTATTATCTTCGTCAAAACTCGTGAGCGCTTAGCCGAGCTGCGTGGTCAATTAGAAAGTGTGCAAATCGTCTGCTCTTGGATTCAAGGTGAAATGCCACAAGACCGTCGTAACAATGCGATTCAGCGTTTCCGTGATGGTGAGGTTAACGTCTTGATTGCCACCGACGTAGCGGCACGTGGTATCGATTTACCGGATGTCAGCCATGTGATCAACTATGACATGCCACGCACGGCCGATGTGTACCTACACCGTATTGGTCGTACTGCTCGCGCTGGTAAAAAAGGTAATGCCATTTCGATTATCGAAGCCCATGACCAGCCTATGATTGAGCGAGTTATGCGCTATACCAAAGATGAAATTAAAGAGCGTTACATTAAAGACTTACGTCCAAAAGCGAAAAAACCAACGTTCAAGAAAAAGAAGAAAAAATCCGCTGAGACGAAAAAGAAATCAAACGTGAAGAAAAAGACTGGTAAGAAAAAGTAACTCGCTTGTAATAATTCAGCTGCGTTATTAAAGCCAATCCGTTTATAAAAAAGGAGCGCCATAAGGTGCTCCTTTTTTATTTTTATCAGTATATTCAGGCTTTAGATTGAGACCAATCACATAAATTAACCTCAATTGTGGATCAGAGTATCACAATAAAAATTCTAACCTATTGATATATGTGATAAAAACATCTATCAGGTACCTAGGGTTGGTTACTTTCTCTCAATGCTGCAATTTGGGATGAATAACAAGGCAAAATCATAAGTCAATAGCAGCCCTATTACGTTGATTTTAACGAAGTTAGGCGCCCAAAGTGTATATTGAGTGACTTCTAGTTATCCGCAGCAGAGGTTAAATTAAACGGTCTTAGTGTTGCTCTTCCCGCTTAAACACCAACTCCGTATCCGTTGATTCTGCGGCGACAAAGAAATAACCCGCACTATCAAATGCTTTTAGCTTATCGAGACTGTCTACTTTATTTTCAATGATGTAACGCGCCATCATGCCGCGTGCTTTTTTGGCATAAAAACTGATCACTTTATAAGTGCCATTTTTACAGTCTTTAAATACTGGGGTAATGATGTTGCCTTGGATTTTCGCCGGCTTAACCGATTTGAAGTATTCATTCGACGCCAAGTTCACCAAATAATCATCACCTTGTTGCTGTAGGGCTTCGTTCACTTTATTGGTTACGATATCACCCCAAAATTGGTATAAGTTGCTACCGCGAGAGTTGGCTAACTTCGTCCCCATTTCTAAACGGTAAGGCTGCATGAGATCTAAAGGCTTTAATAATCCATATAAACCAGACAACATACGTAAATGAGCCTGCGCATAATGGATATCCTCGTCAGATAAGCTCTCAGCCTCTAACCCAGTATATACATCACCTTTAAAAGCAAAGAGCGCTTGGCGGGCATTTTCCAACGAAAATTGCGGCGACCATTGTGCAAAACGCGCTACATTAAGGCCTGCAATTTTATCACTCACTTTCATCAAGCTGGCGATATCTTGTGGCGTCAATTGGCGACAGACTTCAATCAGTTCAGCCGAATGCTCTGTCAACTCAGGTAAAGTATGCTCGGTAGTTGGCAGTGGTGATTCATAATCTAAGGTTTTAGCAGGGGAAACCAAAATCAGCATATTCAATCCATTTATTCTGAAGTAACTTATCGCCAGTATAACAAAAAAGCCATACATCTCTGCATGGCTTTTTCAATCAGTGTAATTGCTTGCAACAATTAATCTTCTTTTTTACCCCAAACACCTTCTTCAATTTGAGAGTGTAATTCAGGGAAATCTTCAGCATGGAATGTTGGTAATTTACCTTCATCCAATTGCTTGTTGTAATCTTTCGCTAGTTTTATCACGATGCCTGAGAGCAATAAAATCGCCACTAAGTTAACAATCGCCATTAAGCCCATTGAGGCATCCGCTAAAGACCATACTGTTGGCAGTGTTGCCATCGAGCCAAACATTACCATGGCTAACACGATAACACGGAAAATGTTTTTTGCGTGACGAGCCTTCTTAAAGATGAAGAGAATATTACCTTCAGCATAAGAGTAGTTAGCAATGATCGAGGTAAATGCAAAGAAGAAGATCGCGATGGCAACGAAGGTTTTACCCCACTCACCCACTTGAGAACTTAATGCATTTTGCGTCAAGATGATGCCAGTCACTTCGCCATGTGGTACGTATTCACCAGAAAGCAAAATGATCGAAACGGTTGCAGTACAAATTACGATTGTATCAACAAACACACCAAGCATTTGCACATAACCTTGTGATGCCGGGTGTGGTGGATATGGTGTTGCCGCTGCTGCCGCATTAGGCGCAGAACCCATACCTGCTTCGTTCGAGAACAAACCACGAGCTACACCAGTTTTAATCGCATTCATCACAGCATAACCAACACCACCGGCAGCCGCTTCTTGCAAACCAAACGCACTCTTAAAGATCAGCGCTAAAGCACCAGGAACTTTTTCTAGGTTCATTGCAATGACAATCACTGCAAGTAACAAATAGAAGATAGCCATAATAGGCACTAACACTTCGGCGGTGCGAGCAATCTTACGAATACCACCAAAGATAACAAAGCCAGACAATACAACCAGTACACCACCAACAATGGTTTTATTCCAGTTAAATGCCGTATACATAGCATCTGCAATAGAGTTGGACTGTACCGCATTAAACACTAGACCAAAGGCAATGATAAGAAAGACAGAGAATAGAACCCCCATCCAACGCATTCCTAAGCCTTTTTCCATGTAGTAGGCTGGGCCACCAATGTAGTTACCATCACTGCCTTTCGTTTTGTATAGCTGTGCTAGCGTACTTTCCGCAAATGCAGTTGCCATACCCATCATAGCAATAAGCCACATCCAGAAAATGGCACCTGGACCACCAACCGTCAATGCAACCGCCACACCAGCCATATTACCGGTGCCGACGCGAGCCGCTAAGCTCGTACAAAATGCTTGGAATGAAGATATCCCCGATTCATCCGCTTTACGGCTATTTTTTAAGACTGAAAACGTATGAGTAAAATGGCGGAACTGTATAAAGCCTAAACGTAGCGTAAAGTAGATCCCTACTCCCACTAATAAATAGACCAAGATCGATCCCCAAAGAAGATCATTTAATAACGCGATTAGATCCGTCACGCAAACCTCACCTAAATTATGATTAATTTACCCTCGTAATGACACGAGCTCCCTCTGTCAATATCGCCAATTGAATTGATTAATTTTAGTATAATTTGAACGATGATGACGCTGTTAAAATGCCTTGCTTGTACTTTTGATTGGGTACGGCATTTATATATCCGGCAGGATAATGCAGGCCTCAAGCATAAAAATCAATATGAAATTTAATTCGCAGTTATGCATTTTTAGCCTAATTGCAGCGATTTTTTAGGAAAATTTATGCTTTTTTTTAACATCAAACCCTAAGTTTATGCTTCTTAAATACCGTGACAAAAGCCTAAAAGACCTCAATTGTTATAAAAGTGTGAACTAACGACAGGTAAGAGCCGGCAAGGTTTCAAACTAAACTTGAGTACGCTGGATTAACTTATAATCTCACTACGTCACTTCTTATTGATAAAATCAATAAACTCAAAAAAAATCCCACCAAAAATGTAACCTTCTCACTACTTATTCGTAGCAGTAAAAAAACCTGATATTTTTCAATATTGCTTAAAGATCAATCAAAAACAAAAGAATGATGTCATCTGCAGAATGAAATAAAAGATTCATTTTTTAGAAACAAATGAGAAACACGTCATGGTTAATCTCCTAAGACATGTGGTATCAATAAGTCCTGCATAGGATTCAGCAGACCTAACCAAGAGGGATCTCAAATGGAAAGTTTTCAATTAGATAACATCATGGAAATGGAACCTAACCTTTATCGCTCAAATAAAACAAAGCCCACTAAAAGACGGTGGCGAGAGATAGAGGCAATCCAAGATAAACGTCAGCTACAAAAGGAATTAAAAGAGCTGGATTACCTCGGTGAATATAAGCTAGAAGACATTGATTTCTAATCTCTGTATTATTTAATTCAGGCACAAACTATTGTGCCTGAATGCTTTAGAAATCTTTCTGAGTTCTCTTTACTTTAGGTATTTCGATAAGCGTTGATATTCTTGTTCAATATTTTGACCAAACAATGGATCAACATCTTCATTTCCCCACAATATTTCAACTTGCTGCCAATCTTTCTCCGTAAAACGTTGTTTTAATGCTGGCAAAATTTCTCGCTCTTCAAAGTCCAAATGTTTCTTCTGTTGATGAATGAAATTCGCAAGGTACTCGGTAAACACTTCATGAGGTACAACAGCATCTTGTAGCACCATTGCCAGTAAATCCGCAAACTCTTCTGTTGTCTTACCTAACTTTTTATGCTCTAAAGATAAATTAGCAATACTGGCTTCTTGACCATAATGATCGAGGAAATACTGATAAATAAGATCCTCTTTAGGGTGGTGTGTCAACTCTGAATGACGTTGTAGGTAAGAAATAATATCATTAATAATTAAATAGTTAACCACTTCTCCTTGTTTCAAACTATTCAGTTTTTGATCTAATATCACTAATAAGCGCACCATGTAGCTATGTTCACGGCTGATTATATCTCCAATCATGACCCCTCCTACTCAAGTTAGAGTGATTACTATAAGTCCACATCTCACTTGCGTTTTTGTCCATGGTCAAATATTCACCGATCAAGTATAGTGCATACTCAATAAAAAATTAAAATCACAATAAAGCTATTTGTTCATTCATATCCAAACATACTGAAGTCCAATCGATTGGTTGCTTTTGCTGTTGTTTCAATAACTGATTGGTTTGTGAAAAGTGCTGACAGCCAAAAAAGCCACGATGGGCCGATAATGGTGATGGATGGGGTGCATGCAGCACATGATGCTTAGTGGTGTCTATTCCGGCACCTTTTTTCTGAGCATGAGCGCCCCACAATAAAAAAATCAACCCACTATGATGATGATTCAATTCGGAAATCACCTGATCAGTAAAACGTTCCCACCCAGCTTTAGCATGAGAATGTGCCTTACCTTGTTCAACCGTTAATACGGTATTAAGCAACAAAACACCTTGTTGAGCCCAAGAGACTAAATGACCATGCTTGGGGATAACAAAGTCATCAATATCTTGTGCTAACTCTTTGTACATATTCTTGAGCGATGGCGGGGTTTTAATGCCCGGTTGCACAGAAAATGACAAACCATGAGCTTGATGTGGCCCATGATAAGGATCTTGACCAAGAATCACGACTTTGACTTGTTCAAATGGCGTCTGTTCAAAAGCAGAAAAAACCCACTCTTGAGGAGGGTAAATATTTTTACCTTGTGCTCGTTCATTCTCAACAAATTGTTGCAATGATTTAAAATAAGCCTGTTGTTGCTCTTTGGCGATAATGTCTTCCCAGATCAACATAATAATTCCTATCAAATTGGTGTTTTCCCGACATTCTATACTCTCCTGTATAGAATAAAAAATGCTAAGAAACCTCTTTTTTAGTTGTAAAATTACTACAACTCCCATATTTCAACTATTTTTGATTCTTTAAAAAATGCCAGCAAACCCTTATTTCTTATGCTTTTCTTGATTTAAAGCAAGAAAACACACCAGGAATGGAAACTAATTTTTGTAATTTATTGACCTAAATCAATATTGATTATAGGGTTATTTTGTATATAATGGCGACATCGATTCGTTCGAATACAACATCATATTAACCCCACTAACGTGGAAAGGAGATGGGCATGATCCAAGGTATCCAAATTACTAAAGCTGCAAACGATGACCTACTAAACTCTATCTGGTTACTAGATAGCGAAAAAAATGAAGCTCGTTGTGTTGCTGCAGAAGCTGGTTTTGAAGCAGATCAAGTTGTTGCTGTAGACTCTCTAGGCGACATCGAGTACCGTGAAGTGAAAATTGAAACCGCTCCACGCGTTGAAGGTGGCCAACACCTAAACGTAAACGTACTTTCTCGTGAAACTTTAGAAGATGCAGTTGCACACCCAGAAAACTACCCACAATTAACAATTCGTGTGTCTGGTTACGCTGTACGTTTCAACTCTCTAACAGCAGAACAACAACGCGACGTTATCGCTCGTACGTTTACTGAGTCTATGTAATTTTCAAGTGGCTAGGCTTATAGTTCCTAGTCTCTAGAAAGCAAAAAAGGTGCCTCTCAACGGCACCTTTTTTATTAATAGCCGCTTTTATAAATAACAGCATGCTAATTCAATGTTTGACACTTTCCCTAGGAACTAGGAACTATCAACCTAGATCTTATGCTCTATCTCTGTACCTTTCTTAAAACCGCTTTCAGCAAATCAAAATCAGCCGCTAAATCTTCAGACAATAACTCCATCGCACCGTGCTTCGCCAATGGCCCTGGAACATCAATATCAGAACCTAAAATCTCATCGACGACTTCTTTAAATTTCGCTGGATGTGCTGTACATAAGAATAATCCGGTTTCACCTGGCTGTAGTTGCTCATTTAAAAGCCGATAAGCAATCGCGCCATGAGGTTCACATAAGTAACCTAACTCATTCAGCTCAACGACAGAGGCAGCACTTTGATCATCGGTGACCATGCCCTTACCTAGAGTATCTAATCCCCAACCTTTGATGCGGCACAGTTCTTCAATACGTGGCCAGTTATTAGGTTGACTGACATCCATCGCATTAGAGGTAGTCGCAACTGTGGGTTTTGGATCCCATTTCCCTGTTTCTAGGTAACGTGGCACCGTATCGTTGGCATTGGTCGCAGCAATAAAGCGTTTGATAGGCAAACCTAACGCTTTAGCTAAGAGACCTGCGGTTAGGTTACCAAAATTTCCACTTGGCACAGACACCACTAAGTTTTCACGTTCAGCTTTACTCATCTGTGCTGCCGCTTCAAAGTAATAACAGATCTGCGCCATGAGACGGCTGATATTAATCGAGTTCGCTGAGTTCAAGCCGATTTCTTCACGTAGTGTTTGGTCATCAAAAGCTTGTTTCACGAGCGCTTGGCAAGCATCGAAATCACCATCAATCGCAACAGTATGAATGTTGCCACCTAACGTACAGAATAGTTTTTCCTGTAATGGGCTAATTTTCCCTTTCGGGTACAAGATCACCACATTGATATTTTCTAGGCCATAAAAAGCGTGAGCCACTGCAGCGCCAGTATCACCAGAGGTAGCGGTTAAAATGGTAATTTTTTCGTTTTTATCGCTGGTCACCGCCGCTAAAGATTGCGCCATAAAACGACCACCGAAATCTTTAAATGCCAAAGTAGGGCCATGGAAAAGCTCTAAGGCATACACGTCATCTTTCACTGATTTAATCGGGGCTGGAAACTGAAAGGCCGCTGCGACTAATTGATTGACTTGCTCTGCCGACAGTTCATCGCCAATTAACGCCGATAAAATCTTACTACTGCGGCTCACAAAATCTTCTGCAAGCAATGCATCGATATCATCAAATTGAGGTAATTCTGATGGAAAAAAGAGCCCTTGATTACGCCCTAATCCTTGGCGCACCGCTTGACCAAAAGAGACTTGTTGATCGTTTTCTTTGATATTGTACAGCTTCATAATTCACTTCCTGTTACTCTCGAACCTTCCTTGTCTAAACGACAAATATGTACGAAACCTTCTTCATTTTGTATGTAATGTTCATTTAACCAGCATGCGACTCGCTCTGCGACCTCTTTTTTACTGCAAATAGTAAATAAGGTAGGCCCTGAACCTGAGATACCACACGCAAGAGCTCCGGCTGACATGGCGTATTTACGCGCTTCAGCAAAGCCTGGCAATAGCTTTTCACGATAAGGTTCAGCAATCACATCTTTAATGAGTTTTGCCGCTAATTCAGGCTGAGCTGAATGACACGCATGAATAAAACCACCTAAATGACGACCATGCGCAATGATGTCTTGACGACGATATTGTGATGGCAAAATAGCACGCGCTTCTGCGGTCGAAACTTTAATTCCCGGATAGGCCATGACCCAATACCATTCATCAAAGCAAGGCACTTCTTGACTGATAATGCCGAGTTCTTCCAACATTAATTGCAAGCCACCGAGATAGCATGGTGCGACATTGTCATAGTGAATTCCACCAGAAATATTGCCTTCCATTTCCCCCATTAAGGCCAATAATGCCATTTCATTTAATGGTTCACCATGAAAACGATTTAAGGCGTCCAGTGCGGCAACAATCGAACAAGCGCTTGAACCTAAGCCAGAGCCAATCGGCATATTTTTCTCAAGCGTCATTTCCAGTGGCAGTAACGGAATATTTTTCTTTTCTAGCTCGCGCGCAAAAACCACCCAACAATCATAGACAATATTGTCTTTAGGATCGGCGGGCAGTTTCGAAACAAAGCGGCCCGCTGTTTTTAACTCAAACGGGGTTACTCCTGATGCCACCAACACTCGGTCACCCAATAAACTACCATCTATTGGTGACACCGCCGCACCTAAGACATCAAACCCAACACTCACGTTGCCAATTGAGGCCGGTGCATAGACAGCAACACTTTGAGGTTGATTTGATTGAGATAAAGACATATTAAACTCCTAATTTCCAACCTAAAGTACGCATCACATCCGAAAACACCCCAGCGGCGGTCACTTGAGTACCCGCGCCATAACCACGTAAAACCAATGGGATTGGCTGGTAATAACGACTGTAGAACGCCAAAGCATTTTCGCCATCTTTGATTTTAAACATCGGATCATTTTCATCGACCGCGATCATTTTCACCTTACATTGGCCTTCATCGATACTGCCTACATAACGCAGCACTTTTCCTTCTTCAGCCGCTTGTTTAGATAAAGCCGCAAAGTAAGCATCTGCTTCTGGCAAACGTGCCATGAATTCTTCAACGCTGCCTGAATCATCAAAGCCCGGTGGTAAGGCTTGTTCAACCACCACATCATCTAGCTCTAATTCCATCCCGGCTTCACGAGCAAGAATTAATAACTTACGCGCTACGTCCATGCCAGATAAATCATCACGAGGATCCGGCTCTGTAAAACCGTTCTCTTTGGCAATATTGGTGGCTTGGCTAAGACTCATGCCTTCATCTAATTTACCGAAAATATACGATAATGAACCCGATAAAATGCCGTTAAACTTCTCTAATTCGTCCCCTGCTGAAATCAAATTCTGTAAGTTTTCAATCACTGGCAAGCCTGCACCTACCGTTGTTTCATACATCAATTTACGACGAGTACTACGGGCGATTTCTCGTAACTGATGGTAATAGCTCATGCTCGCCGTGTTGGCTTTCTTATTTGGTGTCACCACATGGAAGCCGGCAGCCAAGAAATCAGTATATTGGTTAGCAATAGCTTCACTGGAGGTACAATCGACCAACACTGGGTTGATAATGTGGTTGCGTTGTACCAAAGCAATCATACGAGCCAAGCTAAATTCTTCGGTAGCGTGAGACATACGATCGCGCCAGTTTTCCAAAGGTAAACCTTCACTGTCGAGCAATAAGCCTTTGGAATTCGCCAGGCCACATACTCGAATCACGATACCTTTTTCGGCCAATTTCGCTTGTTGACGTTGAAATTGATCCACCAGCTCACCACCAACACCACCGATACCGACGACAAATACATCAAGGAAGTGTTTAGAATTAAAGAGATTTTCATGGCAAGCCTTGATGGCCACCGACACTCGGTCTTCAGGAATCACCGCAGAAATGGCACGCTCAGAAGAGCCTTGAGCAATGGCAACAACATTGACATTCACTTCAGCAAGAGAGGCAAAGAACTGCGCCGCAACGCCACGAGAAGTGCGCATTTTATCGCCAACTAATGTCACGATCGCCACATCATCTGTAAACTCGATCGGATCTAACAACCCATCTTTAAGCTCTAATTCGAAGGCATCTTGTAAGGCCAACTCCGCTTTAAATTTATCTTGTGATTCAATACAAAAACTGATGCTGTATTCCGAAGACGATTGCGTGATCAATACAATCGATACCCCAGAGGTCGACATAGCGCCAAACACACGGCTCGCCATCCCCACCATGCCTTTCATACCTGGGCCTGATACGTTCACCATGGTTAATTGGCTTAATGTCGTAATGCCTTTGATTGCAAGATTATCTTCACCGGTATCTTGGCCGATTAAAGTACCGGCACCTTGAGGATTAAAACTATTTTTGATGAGACAAGGGATTTGAAATTGAGCGATAGGAGCAATGGTTTTAGGATGGAGGACAGAAGCGCCAAAATAAGATAATTCCATGGCTTCTTGATAACTCAAAGATTTAAGCAATCTGGCATCTTCAACTAAACGAGGATCGCAGTTATATACGCCATCGACATCCGTCCAAATTTCACAACAGTCAGCACGTAAACACGCGGCTAATACGGCAGCAGAATAATCCGAGCCATTGCGCCCAAGCGTCACCAATTCACCTTTTGCATTCCCTGCAGTGAAGCCTGGCATGATATTAATGTGACCTTGTGGCAACGGATATTGTTGAAAATTAACGGTAGAAATATCCACATCCACCATGGCTTCCAAATGATCGCCTTTAGCTAATAGATAAGAAACAGGATCAATCAAATTGACCGGCTTACCTTTGGCTTCTACCACCGCTTTCATTAATTGAATCGAGATGCGTTCGCCTTTACTGATAATACGAGCATTCACATGATCAGGACACATTCCTAATAAAGCCATGCCATGAACGTATTGTCGTAATTTCTTGATCGAGGTGTTTACTTGATGATCAAATGCCGTACTTTCTAATTCAGGCACCTGTAACTTGATGTGGGCAAATAGGTCATAAAATGATTGTTCAAGCTCATTAATGAGTAACTCGGCCTCGCCATTTTTGAGCGTACTTTCAATCACCGCCACCAATTTATTGGTCGTTTTTCCTGGTGCTGATAACACCACGGCAACTTCTTGTTGCTGAGCATTGTTGATAATAATATCGGCCGCTCTTAAAAAGCGATCAGCATCGGCCAGTGATGACCCTCCAAACTTCAGTACTCGCATCCCTTCCTCCAAATTTTACTTCTAAATTGGCATAAAAAAAGGCCTGTATCTGGTGTGAACTGACCCCCAATAGTTGGACACCAACATTGGGGGTTATTTTATGTCTAAGTACATCAGAGAATTAAAGCTGTGCATTGCTCAGCGTTGCCTTGATGGCGAATCATCGACATCTCTTGCAAAAGAGTTATCTATTCCTGCGAACCAAATTCGTTATTGGACTTCTGTTTACAGGATCCATGGTTCATCTTCATTTTTACCTCTTGATTATGAAAATTCCGCAGATTTTAAATTCTCGGTATTAAAATCAATGTGGGAAAATAACTGGTCTATAAGCCAAGCGAGTGCTGAATTCAATTTTTCTTCTAACGGGACTATTTCTGTTTGGTTAAAGCTTTATAATCAGTCGGGATTCCAAGGCTTACATTCCCGACCTAAAGGCAGACCATCTATGAAAACTCAATCAAATAAGCGTCCGACTAAACCTGATGAAGACATGTCACTTGATGAACTCAGAGAGGAACTGGCTTATTTGAGAGCGGAGAATGCTGTTCTAAAAAAGTTAGAGGAGCTGGACAAGTTAAAACGTCAAGCAGCAAAGAAAAAGCGTTGACTGTTCAAGCTCTAAAACACCAACACAAAATCCAGCATTTATTGCAATCCATTGGATTGCCCAAGAGTGTGTATTACTACCAATGCCAAGTGTTGAGCACTCCCGAGCCTTACGCGAATGAGATAGCGAGTATTGAAAGAATATTTCATAAGCATAAAGGTCGATATGGTTATCGACGCATTCATTATGCTTTACGTAGAGAAGGCATCTACTTAAATCATAAAACGGTTCAGCGCTTAATGGCAAAACTAGGGCTAAAATCGACCGTAAGACCGAAGAAATATCGTTCTTATAAAGGTGCGATTGGGCGTATTGCCCCGAATATTCTGAAGCGAGACTTTAAATCGACGAAACCAAATGAAAAATGGGTGACCGATGTGACGGAATTTAAAGTGGCAGGTGAAAAAGTCTATTTATCTCCTATCATCGATTTATTTAATCAAGAAGTCGTTAGTCATACTGTAGCGAGCTCACCTAAATTACATCTCGTGACCGAGATGCTAGAGAAAGCGACGAGTAAGTTAAGTCAAGCGTCCTCGTTAACTTTACATAGTGACCAAGGGTGGCAATACCAACACCGTGATTATCGTAACAAGCTAAAAGAGAAAAGAATAAATCAGAGTATGTCGAGAAAAGGAAACTGTCTTGATAATGCTGTGGCTGAAAACTTCTTCGCACTTTTAAAAACAGAAATGTACCATGGTTACCACTTTGACAGTGCTGAGCAACTTATGGCATGCATTGATGAATATATTGATTATTACAATAACGATCGGATTAAGGTGAAATTAAAAGGCCTAACTCCGGTAGAATACCGAAATCAGGCCTTAGAAGCCGCATAACAGAAATGTCCAACTTTAAGGGGTCACTTCAGTGGGATACAGGCCTTTTTTTGAAAACTTTCGCTTACCAGCCTGCCCCAACATACATGGTGTCGGTAATAATGGTGGTCATAATCGCAGTGCTATTGATAAACATCATATTTCTTAACTTTTCTTAGTAACTGCCCTTAGATTTACCGACTTAACTGTCAAGAGTCAATCAAAAGTTCGATTTATTCCTAATTCGTTCCAATATAGCGATAAAGGTCATAAAAATTATCAACTACAGAATGAAAACTAACTTGAACAACCTTCTAAAAAAAAAGGGAGATTCAAAATAAAAAATTAAAAAAATCAACACATCAAGATAGAGCTATAATTTAATTAGCCATTATCCCCTGTAAGAAACTTTTGTTCTATACAGGAATTATCACACGAGAATCAACTCAGTTGCTATTCATCTTTATAAGAAGCTGTATGTGCATGTAAAAAGACTGCCTCTTAATGCGTTAACCCCAAATCAATTTAAGGCTAACTCCAAACACCACCTAATTCAGATCATGCATGATGCATAAAAATACTCTCATCATCCTTAACATAACCGCAAAAGATCAAATTTGTTATATGCACGTTAGCGTAAACTTGGTCTTTTTAAACATCCATTTATAGAACTGATTGATGCAAATCAACAAACTTGATAATAGCTCATAGACACATATTGTTAGCAAGCTGTTAAGACGGTAGACTCAATATCATAAGTGGACAAAACATTAGCCAAGCTTTTTCAATATTTCCAGGCTTAATTAATCAACCTCATTAATGCCTAATAATGATTCATTGACTATATTGTTCATAATGAAGTTTTTAATAACATAATATTTTTTTCCAAGATTTATAAATTATTTAAAGTCATGATTTAGGTACTCCTATGCATACCCCACAAATTCTTATCGTTGAAGATGAACAAGTCACACGCAATACGCTGAAGACTATTTTTGAAGCAGAAGGATATACAGTTTTTGAAGCCATTGACGGCGATACTATGCACCAAATACTGTCTGAAAACCCTATTAACTTAGTGATCATGGATATTAATCTACCAGGCAAAAATGGCTTGCTTCTTGCTCGAGAATTGAGAGAGCAAGCGAATGTTGCTCTGATGTTCTTAACTGGACGTGACAATGAAGTCGATAAGATTTTAGGTTTAGAAATTGGTGCAGATGATTACATCACTAAACCATTTAACCCACGTGAATTAACCATTCGTGCACGTAACTTATTGCATCGTTCAATGAGTCAAGGTGATGCACAAGAAGAAAAACGTGTCGTAGAAAAATACGAATTTAATGGTTGGACGCTGGATATTAACAGTCGTTCTTTGATCAATCCAATGGGTGATAGCTACAAGTTACCTCGTTCAGAGTTCCGAGCGTTGCTACACTTTTGTGAAAACCCAGGCAAGATTCAAACTCGTGCTGACTTACTGAAAAAAATGACCGGACGTGAACTAAAACCTCATGACCGTACTGTGGATGTGACAATTCGTCGTATTCGTAAACATTTTGAATCCGTTGCAGACACCCCTGAAATCATTGCTACGATCCATGGTGAAGGCTACCGCTTTTGTGGTGATCTAGCCGAATAAGACCTTGCCATTGCAGCGTCTTACTCTTGCATAATGCTCAAGCCTCATTGCACTCACAATGAGGCTTTTTTATTTCTTGCTATTGCGACTTTTTACTCATCTTTTGTTGTTGAATCCATTGCTTTAATAATTCAATATCTTGTTGATAATAACGCTCGATACTTGCCACCCAAGAAGCCACTTTCTCACGCCATTGTGGTGACTCTGGCGTTTGAGCCAATTGGGCTAAAGCTTGTATCCTTTGCAGCCCCACCGAGCCTGCCGCCCCTTTAATTTTATGCGCCTCAGACACAAGGTTGTCGTCATCTTTATCTTGTAAATACTGATTCAATAACGTCATATATTCCGGCATAGCTCGCTCAAACATCGCGACACTGTCTAATACCGCTTGTGTGCCAACAATCTCTAAATACATCAAGAGCATATCTTGATCGATGATCTCATCTGATGGTGTGAGCTGTTGGGGTTGGTTCGTACTATTTTGACACTCAGACACAGGTTCAGACTCTTTCTTCTCCTCGACAATCAATTGAGAACTGACCGCATCTCTGGATGGTAAACTTGGCGAAAACTTATTAATCACCTGATAAATATCTTTCACCGACAATGGCTTACTTATTGCGTCATCCATTCCTTTATCAATATATTCTTGCTTATTTTTCAATAAATTTGCTGTCAAAGCCACCAGTGGTGGTAAATCAGTGTATTGCTTTCTCAGCTGTTGAGCGATATCAAAACCTGTCATATCGGGTAATTGAATATCAAGAAACACCAAATCAAACTGCTCAGGTGCAAACTTCTCTAATGCTTCTTCTCCTGACATGGCGATCTCAACCGTATGCCCTAAGTTTTCTAATACCGAACGAGCCACCGTAATGTTTAAGGCGATGTCTTCCACCATAAAAATACGTAAGCTTTTTTGTGTTTTTACTTTGTCAGTAACATCAGGAAGATGCGCAATCGGAACATGAATAGAAACCGTAAAAGTACAACCAAAGCCTAGCTCACTTGTCACCGTGATATCACCGCCCATACGGCGAGCAAATTCTTTCGAAACCGCCAAACCAATGCCCGTCCCAACTGCATGCAAATTATCTTTACCGGATTTCACTTGATAATACATACCAAAAATATTATCGATTTCAGATTCTGGAATACCGATACCAGTGTCTTCAATTTCAAAAATAATATCGGCAAATTGATCATCAAAATCTGCGCTGACATTGACGGTCACACCACCTTCTTTCGTAAACTTCATGGCATTATTCAGTAAGTTCCACAGCACTTGACGTAAACGGGTCGCATCGACTGAAATCGCTGTCGGTAATTCCGTTAACCGGTCTAATTCAAAACTTAATCCTTTTTGCTCGGCCATTAATCCAGAGATTGTTTCAATATCGCTGATAAAACTTTGAAAATCCGTATCCGTTGGTAATAACTCCAATTGTGTACGATCTAACTTATCTAAATCGATCACATCATTAAAAATATGGCCCAATGTGATCGCGCTGATATTAATGGTTTGCATATATTGGCGTTGCTCTTGATCCAACTTAGAGTCCAGCAAAATACGACTTAAACCGACAATCCCATTTAATGGCGTACGAAGTTCGTGACTGATCGTCGAAATAAAGGTGGTTTTATCTTGGCTCGCTTTCACTAACGCATCTTGATAAGCCTTACGGTCGGTAATATTTCGTCCAAACCCTACCAAACCAAGCAACTGTTTCGACTTGTTGTAAAATGGCAACTTCCTAAATTCAAAGTAGGCTTTTTCACCATTGGGGTACTCTAACCAAATGTCGTAAGCCAATTCTCGGTTAGAATCAAAAACTTCTTTATCTGTGATTTCGATTTGGTGGAGCGTATGGATGTCTTTATACACATCATAAATAGATAGCCCCACCAACTCATTTTCGGTTAACCCGGTCAGCTCTTCAAAAGCCTTATTACAACCAGAAAACACCCCTTCGGTATTTCGGTAATAAATAAGATCTGGAGAGGAATCTAAAAAAGAGCGCAGCAAAGCCGTTCTTTCCGCTAGCTCCACTTGGGTTTTCTCTCTTTGATAAACTTCATTTTTTAAGTCTTGCATCATTTCAAGACGCGCTGCTTCCGCTTTGACCCTTTCGGCGATTTGCTGATTTAATTTATGGATATTTTGTTGCAGTTCTAAATTCAGCTCATGATCGCGCTGACGCATATTTTTGAGCTTTTCCACCATTTTGCTCAGCCGCTGGCGTGACTCTTCTAATTGATCCACAACCACTGTTAGAAAATACACCGCCCAAGGGGTGATTAAGATCCCGAAGAAAATAGAACGAATAATGACAATATTTTCTACTTCGCCCAGCCAGATCATGCTGACAACGGCTTGTAAGAGCACTGAAAAACAAACGAAAGCCAGTGCCAGCAACATGGAAAAACGAACCATGCCTAACTTCACAAGCAGATCGACATAATATTGAGCCAATTTTTTTATTAATTTCATGATACATTCCGCTCAGACAGCTAGTTAATTTGATAAATGAGGTAATGAAAAGATAAAACCAAAGCGATGACTGGTTAACTAAAACCATGATAATCCTATTGCTTAAACCACCCTTTTATATCATTCAAAACACTAAAAAGCCTTGAGTTATTTCCCCTTACTTTCACTTAGCATCAACATGAGGCGTGACAATTAAGGTACACGACTCGCTCAATGATTCACCCTAACATCGCATTAACAAAAACAAATAAACATTCACTTAAAATGCATAAAATTCAACATCATCGACATTTTGTTCTTTTAATATGCAAAATATGTGAAAAAAATAAACAAATTTATTTAACTTTCGTTGGAATTACATAGTACAAAAATGTAGGATGGGTGAACGATTCTGTGTTTTCGTGATAGGAATCACGCCAAAACTCAGGAGTAAATCGCTAGCACTTCCTTTTAAAACAGCATAAAACACTAATTATGTGTTGAAACGGATATAAAAGGAACTAAGGAACCGCTTTTTTCGCAAATACTTTTCTGCGAATGGTTGAAAGGAATCGCACTTACTAGACCGAGCAATGTCGACGTAAGCTGAAGATTATAAGTAAATAAAAGGACAAAGCGGCTATAACGAAACGCATTGAAGCGAATCAATAGCTGCTATTTAACTTGGAAGGATGTACCTATGGTAAGTAGAGAGCACAGTACACAAGGATTGTACACTCCCGAGCTGGAGCATGATGCCTGTGGAATCGGTTTTGTTGCTCACTTAAAAAACCGTAAATCCCACGCGGTAGTTACTCAAGCACTCGATATGCTAGCCCGAATGGAACACCGAGGTGGTCAAGGTTGTGACCCCTGTAGTGGTGATGGTGCGGGTATTCTGCTACAAAAACCTCACGAATTTCTATTAGAAGAAGCAGTTAAACTTAGTATCAAGTTACCTTCTTTTGAAAAATACGGTGTTGGTGTGGTTCTTTTCCCTAAAGATGAACACAAGCGCCAACAATGCCGCGATATTCTTGAACGTAATGCCAAACGCCTTGATCTTGAGATCTTAGGTTACCGTGTTCTCCCCGTCGACAACTCTATGATTGGCGAAGATCCACTGAGCACAGAACCTCAGTTTGAGCATGTTTTCATTTCTGGTGGCCCAAGTACAGAGCCAGAAGAACTTGAACGTAAACTGTACGTATTACGTAACTATACCGTTCGAGTCTGTTTAGAGTCAGTTTCCAACATTGGTGACGATTTCTACATCAACTCACTTTCGTATAAAACGCTAGTCTACAAAGGCCAGCTAACTACAGATCAGGTTCCTCAGTATTTCTTAGATCTGCAAAATCCAACCATGGTGACCGCGTTAGCCTTGGTTCACTCTCGCTTTTCAACCAATACGTTCCCTCGTTGGCGTTTAGCTCAACCTTTCCGTTACATCGCTCACAATGGTGAGATCAATACGGTTCGCGGTAACCTCAACTGGATGAAAGCACGCGAAGCTATTTTAGAATCGGATCTCTTCACCAAAGCTGAAATCGACATGCTATTGCCGATTTGTTCAGAGAACGGTTCAGATTCATCAAACTTCGATATGGCATTAGAGCTACTTGTTCTATCTGGCCGTAGCTTGCCACACGCTTTAATGATGTTAATCCCTGAAGCTTGGCAAGAAAATAAAAATATGGATCCAGCGCGTCGTGCCTTCTACCAATACCATGCCAATATCATGGAACCTTGGGATGGCCCGGCTTCTGTTTGTTTCACTGATGGTGTTCAAGTAGGGGCAACACTGGACCGTAATGGGTTACGTCCATCTCGCTATACGGTAACTAAAGATAATTTCTTAGTTATGGCATCAGAATCAGGTGCGGTAGAAATTGCACCAGAAAACATCGAATACCGCGGTCGCTTACAACCAGGTCGTATCTTTGTTGCCGACCTTGAACAAGGTCGCATCATTTCTGATGAAGAAGTCAAAGATACCATCGCAAAAGCCAAACCTTATGAGCAATGGGTACAAGACAATCTATTAACACTCAAAACACTGCCAGATGCAGATAACATGCACCACCAGCCTTCGGCGGCGAAACTGCTACAACACCAACAAGCATTTGGGATTACTAGCGAAGAAGTGAATGACATCATCCATGTTCTGGCGGAAACAGGCTATGAACCCTTGATGTCCATGGGTGCCGACTGGCCTCTTGCGGTGTTATCACACCAATCACAACACCTGTCTCATTACTTTAAGCAGTTATTTGCTCAGGTCACTAACCCACCGATCGACCCGATCCGTGAGCGTATGGTGATGTCACTTAACACCTACTTAGGTCGTGACCATAACCTGTTAACTGAAACCCCAGAGCACTGCCGAAAAGTTGAGCTTGAGTCGCCCGTTCTCTCTAACGATGAGCTTGAGAAATTACGTGCGATTGATAACGAACACTTGCAAGCCAAAACACTGGATATCGTATTCCGTGCCACTGAAGAGCCGGGCAAACTAGAACGTGCACTGAAACGTATTTGTCAGTACGCAGAAGATGCAGTGATCGACGGTTATTCGATCATTCTACTGACAGACCGTGCAACCAACTCTAACCACGCAGCAATTCCTGCGATGTTAGCTGTAGGTGCGGTTCACCATCACCTTATCCGTAAAGGCTTACGTGCCAAGTGTGACATCGTAATCGAAACCGGTGATGCCCGCGAAACACACCACTTTGCCACTTTAGTTGGCTATGGTGCCAATGCGGTTAACCCATACTTGGTGACAGAAACGATCGTGGATCTTCAGAAGAAGAAAAAACTCGATCCTGAAATTTCAACCGAGCAATACTTCAACAATTACCGTAAAGGCATCAATGCTGGTCTATTGAAGATCTTCTCTAAGATGGGCATCTCAACTTTACAGTCATACCATGGTGCGCAAATTTTTGAAGCGCTAGGGATCAGTAAATCGGTGGTAGATAAATACTTCACCGGTACTGTTTCACGTATTCAAGGTTTAACCATCGATGATATCGCTCGTGAAGTGTTGATCCGTCACCGTGTTGGCTACCCAACGCGTGAAATCCCAATTCAAATGCTGGATGTGGGTGGGGTTTACCAGTGGAAACAACGTGGTGAAAAACACTTGTTTAACCCTGAAACCATCTCTCTCTTGCAACAATCAACTCGTAATAAAGATTACTCACAGTTTAAGCAATATGCGAAAACGGTGGATGATCAAGGTGATAACGCAGCGACATTACGCAGCCAATTAGATTTCATCAAAAATCCTGCCGGTTCTATCCCGCTAGATGAAGTCGAGTCAATTGAAAGCATCCTCAAACGCTTTGCTACCGGAGCCATGAGTTTTGGTTCTATCTCCTACGAAGCGCACTCCACACTGGCTGTTGCCATGAACCGTATTGGCGCAAAATCGAACTCAGGTGAAGGCGGTGAAGACCCAATTCGCTTTGAGAAGAAAGCCAATGGCGACTGGGAACGCTCTGCAATCAAACAGGTTGCATCTGGCCGTTTCGGGGTAACCTCTTACTACCTGACTAACGCTGATGAGCTACAAATCAAAATGGCTCAAGGGGCAAAACCAGGTGAAGGTGGCCAGCTACCAGGTGATAAAGTCGATGATTGGATCGGGGCAACCCGTCACTCAACTCCTGGAGTCGGTCTCATTTCTCCACCACCACACCACGATATTTACTCAATCGAGGATTTGGCTCAGCTGATCTACGATCTGAAAAATGCTAACCGTGACAGCCGCGTGAACGTTAAGCTGGTATCGGAAGCTGGTGTTGGTACTATTGCCTCTGGTGTAGCGAAAGCCAAAGCAGATGTAGTTTTAATTGCAGGCTTTGATGGTGGTACAGGTGCATCACCGATGTCATCGATTCGCCACACAGGTTTACCATGGGAATTGGGCCTAGCCGAAACACATCAAACGCTACTGAAAAACGGCTTGCGTAACCGCATCGTCGTGCAATCTGATGGCCAAATGAAAACGCCGCGTGACCTAGCGATTGCGACACTACTTGGCGCAGAAGAATGGGGCGTGGCAACCGCAGCGTTAGTAGTTGAAGGCTGTATCATGATGCGTAAGTGTCACAAAAATACTTGCCCTGTCGGTATTGCCACACAAAACAAAACCTTACGTGAACGTTTTGATGGCCGCGTAGATGATGTTGTTACCTTCTTCCAATACATGGCAGAAGGTTTACGTGAAATCATGGCAGAGCTTGGTTTCCGCACCATCCAAGAAATGGTCGGCCAATCACAAAAACTGAAAGTTCGTGACGATATCCAACATTGGAAATACAAAAATCTTGACCTTAGCCCTGTGCTTTATATTCAAGAGCCACGTGCTGAAGATGGCGTTTATAACCAAAAACCTCAAAACCATGGTTTAGAACAAGTCCTCGATCGCAAATTGATTGAAGTCGCACAACCTGCCCTAACCAAAGGCGAAGCGGTTGAAGCGCTCTTCCCTATCATCAATACCGATCGTAGTACCGGTACTATGCTGTCGAACGAAATTTCGAAAGTGTACAAAGACCAAGGCTTACCAAAACCAATGAATGTGAAATTCACTGGTTCTGCTGGTCAATCATTCGGCGCATTCTTAGCAAAAGGCGTGAAGTTTGAAGTAGAAGGCGATGCCAACGACTATTGGGGTAAAGGCCTATCAGGGGGCACCTTAGTGCTTTATCCTGACCGTCGTGCAACCGTTGTCGCCGAAGATAACATTGTTGTCGGTAACGTCTGTTTCTACGGCGCAACCTCTGGCGAATCCTTTATTCGCGGTATGGCGGGTGAGCGTTTCTGTGTACGTAACTCAGGTGCACACGTGGTAGTGGAAGGTGTCGGTGATCACGGTTGTGAATACATGACTGGAGGCTCGGCGATTATCCTTGGTTCAACTGGCCGCAACTTTGCCGCAGGTATGAGTGGCGGTGTGGCGTATGTCTGGGATAAAGAAGGGGATTTCAATACGAAATTAAACCCAGAGTTGGTTGATGTCGATCCAATTGAAGCTGAAGATAAAACCTTTATCAAAGAGATGCTCACTAAGCACGTTGAGTACACAGGAAGTACCGTTGCGCAGGCATTCTTAGCTGATTTTGACAATAACCTCTCTCGCTTGGCAAAAGTGATGCCTCGTGATTACAAAGCGGTATTGCAAAAACGTAAACAAGCCGCAAACAAGGAAGAGTTGGAGGCCGTAAATGGGTAAGCCTACTGGATTTTTAGAGCATGGACGTGAACTACCGAAAAAAGTCGACCCGGCGGTTCGCATACAAGACAACAAAGAGTTCGTTTTAGACCAAGAGTTTGGCAGTAAAATTAACACTCAGGCCTCTCGTTGCATGGACTGTGGGGTGCCGTTTTGTCATAGCGGTTGCCCAATCGGCAACATTATTCCTGAGTTTAATGATGCGGTATACCGTGATAGCTGGGAAGAAGCTTGGCACATTTTAAGCAGTACTAACAACTTCCCGGAGTTTACTGGCCGAGTTTGTCCGGCTCCTTGTGAAACAGCCTGTGTACTCGGTATCAACCAAGATCCGATTACCATCTGTAACATTGAAAAGAACATTGTTGAACGTGCTTATAAAGAGGGTTATGCCAAACCGCGTAAACCTCGTATACGTACTGGTAAGTCAATTGCGATAGTCGGTTCAGGCCCCGCTGGGCTTGCAGCGGCCGAGCAACTGAATGCCGCAGGCCACTCTGTCACTGTGTTTGAACGTGATGAGAAAATTGGTGGCTTATTGCGCTTTGGGATCCCAGATTTCAAACTCAGCATGGAAGTTATCGATCGTAAACTGGATCTGATGGCAGAGGCGGGTGTGAAATTTGAGGTTAACGCACATATTGGGGTTAACATTAATGCTCAGCAATTACGCCAAGAGTTTGATGTGGTTTTATTAACCGGCGGCTCAACCGTACCGCGTGATTTACCTATTCCTGGTCGTGAGCTGAAAGGCGTCCATTTTGCGATGGAGTTTTTAGGTCAAAACAACCGTCGTGCCAACAACATGGATCTGAAAGGTGAAGAAATTCATGCAAAAGATGATCATGTTGTCGTAATTGGCGGAGGAGATACAGGTTCTGACTGCGTCGGTACTTCTAACCGTCATGGTGCAGCGAGTATTACTCAAGTCGAGATCATGCCAATCCCGCCAGAAAAACGCCCAGCAAATCAACCTTGGCCGCAATACCCAATGATCATGAAAACCACCACTTCTCATGAAGAAGGTTGTGAGCGTCATTGGAACATTTTAACCAAGGAATTCATTGGTGATGAAAATGGCCATGTAAAAGAATTGCGTATTGCTGACATCGTTTGGGATGAAGCCAAACCCGGTGAGCGCCCAGGCTTTAAAGAAGTCGAAGGCTCTGAACGCGTGATTCCTTGTACTAAAGCCTTCTTAGCCATGGGCTTCTTACACCCAGAACCAACTGGGGTATTGGCTCAATTGGACATTAAGCTAGATGAGCGTGGAAATGTCGCCACCAATGGCTATGCAACGAACCAAAAAGGAGTCTTTGCCGCGGGTGATATGCGCACAGGTCAATCACTGGTCGTACGTTGTATTAATGAAGGGCGTGAATGTGCTCGCGAGATCGACGCTTATCTTATGGGTAATAGTCATTTAGAAGCTCGTGCAGATTCATTAATGAAATCAGCCTAATAACTGCGATTAAATCCGTAAATTAAAACCCCGTTATATTGCGGGGTTTTTCTTTATTCTTGCTAGCGTCTCTATCTATGGGGGGCTCTTTTTTATAGCTCCTGACACCATTATTCCGCCTTAATAAGCTCTTAAAAAATAATAAGCTCTCAAAAATAATAAGGTCTCAAGATGCGAAAACGTTATATTTTAGCTATGGTTATATTATTGATTGGGTGTAGTCAGAGTCGAGCCATGAAAAAACCAACACCAGAACTACTATGCAGCTCCAAGCCAAATTGTGTTTCTACTCAAGAAATACGCAAAGATTATTCCATTCCACCTTTTCAATTAATCTCTCCAGACACTAGCTTAGATGACATTGAACGTATTGCGCTAACGCTACCACGAACATCGACGGTCCAAAAAACCGAAAACAGTCTTCATTTAGAAGCCAAAAGCCTTATCTTGCGCTTTGTAGACGACTTACATATCACAAAACAAGGTAACCAATTGCAAGTACGTTCCAAATCACGAGTTGGATATTCAGATTTTGGCGTCAATAAATCTCGCACAGAAGCGCTTCGTCAAAAACTGCTTGAGGCTAAGTTGATAGCGCCCAATACTGCTGTTCACCATTAATAAAATTTTAATTGCGAGGACGACTTATCGAAATTTTAGCCTTGTTCTTACGCAATTTCTGACCATCTAATGAATGTGATTGCTATAAGCGTGCTTTTTAATATGGGGGGAACTTTTATCTCCCCCTCGCTCCTGTGCTACAATCGCGCCATATTTGATAGACATAGAGAAACAAATTATGAAAGTTGGAATTATTGGTGCAATGGAGCAAGAAGTCTCCATTCTAAAATCAGCCCTGATTGGTTGCCAAAGCACAACAAAAGGTGGCTGTACATTTCATACAGGCACCATCCATGATGTTGAAGTGATCTTACTGCAATCAGGGATTGGTAAAGTGTCGGCCAGTATTGGTACCACATTGCTGATTGAATGCTTCCAACCAGACGTCATTATTAATACAGGTTCTGCTGGTGGTTTTGATTCTAGCTTAAATCTAGGTGATGTTGTGATTTCAACCGAAGTTCGTCACCACGATGCTGATGTGACCGCTTTTGGTTATGAAATGGGGCAAATGGCTGGTCAACCTGCCGCCTTCACCGCCGATCCAACACTCATTGATATTGTGGAACAAACTCTGCTAGAAATGAAAGACACTCATGCTGTACGTGGTTTAATTTGTACCGGTGATGCTTTTGTTTGTACAGCACAGCAACAAGCCTTCATTCGTCAACATTTTCCTAATGTGATCGCCGTTGAAATGGAAGCGTCAGCCATTGCGCAAACTTGTCATCAATTCCGTATGCCTTTTGTGGTTGTTCGCGCAATTTCTGATGTGGCAGATAAAGAATCACCAATGAGTTTTGATGAGTTCTTACCGCTTGCGGCTAAACGTTCATCAGATATGATTGTTAACATGTTAACTCGTATGAAATAACGCTTTATCGAGCCATGTTTTCTGGCATGGCTCATTTCAAGGAACGAAAACTTGCTACGGAAACAGTTACTCGCTATTACTCTTTGGCTCGCTGCTACAACACAAGTAATGGCCGCTCATCCTCACGTTGCACAACGCGTGATAACCCTCTCACCTCACGCCACCGAATTAGCCTTTTCTGCCGGATTAGGTGACAAAATCGTTGGTGTCAGTCAAGCCAGTGACTACCCTCCAGAAGCTGGTAATATCGAACAAATTGCCAGCTACCAAAATATTAAACTCGAAAGAGTTCTCACATTACAACCCGACTTGGTAATTGCCTGGCACTCTAATGCCAACGCTAAAGAATTAGATAAAATAAAGCAATTTGGCATCCCTATTTATTACTCCGACATTGAAACCCTCTCGGATATTCCTAAAAATATCCGCCAATTAAGCCAATGGGCCGCCGACCCGACGATTGGTCAACATAATGCGGCTGTATTTGAAGCAACACTCGAGTATTTACACCGCAAATACCAACATAGGTCAAAAGTACGTTATTTTTATCAGCTCAGTGACCAACCTCTGATGTCATTTAGTCCACCTCATTGGCCCAATGACATATTATCAGTGTGTGGTGGTCAAAATATTCTTTCACAACAAGCGGTTGCTTATCCTCAAGTCAATCAAGAGCAGATTATTGCCTTAAAACCGGACGTCATCTTTATCCCTGAAGACTCCCTCAGTCACTCAATTTGGCAAAAATGGCCGCAGATTCCAGCAGTAAAGCACCAATTTATTTGGTCTCTGAACCCAGATTGGATCTCCCGTCCAACCATGCGTAGCCTTAAAGCACTCGAGCAAGTTTGTCACTATTTAGATAAAGTAAGATCATTGTAAATAAATATTTGCGCAAATCGAATTTACCAGTAGAATCTACGCCAATTTTCTCCATATCAATATACCCATAAGAATGCCTTCCATGCATATATCGCTACTGTATATTTTTGACTTATTTGGCACCGCCATTTTTGCAATATCAGGCGTATTACTCGCAGGTCGTTTAAAAATGGACCCATTTGGCATGGTTGTATTAGCCAGTGTCACCGCCATTGGTGGTGGCTCGATTCGAGATATGATGCTCGGTTCAACCCCAGTGTTCTGGATCATTGATAATAATTATTTATGGGTGGTGTTTGTGACCTGCCTATTTACTTTGTTATTAGTCCGTCGTCCCCGAAAACTCTCGTGGTACGTATTGCCTGTATGTGATGCGATCGGTTTAGCGGTCTTTGTAGGAATTGGGGTTGAAAAGTCACTATTATTGCAAGATTCGATGCTAGTTGCGGTTATTATGGGGGTTATCACTGGCTGTGGCGGTGGCATTATCCGGGATATTTTGGCCCGCGAAATTCCCATGGTATTACGCAGTGAAATCTATGCCACAGCGTGTATTGCCGGTGGCATCATTCACACCCTTTCGTTATATTTTGATCTGCCTTCCCAAGTTTCATTTTTATTAGGGGTGACAACGACCTTAACGATTCGCTTAGCCGCAATCCGTTGGCACCTTGCTCTACCGACCTTATCTTTAAAACATTAATCCGTTCAAACATGAATGCTGTAAAACAAAAAAGGAGTCAATCATTGACTCCTTTTCTCGTTATAAGTTGTATCCATCACACTAATTCGATAGTCAAAAACTGCCTAAAAAAAGGCTTGAGTACCCATGGTCTTAATCGTCTTTGGTAAAATTCTCAACCGAGAAATGCTCTAAATCATAAGGGGTTTGCTGATAGACGCAATAATTGAGCCAATTGGCAAATAATAGATGCCCATGACTACGCCAGCTCGCACATGGAGGGTTATCCGGATTATCGTTGGGATAATAATTGACAGGTATGGCGGGATCTAATCCTTCCGCTAAATCACGCACGTATTCATTGTGTAAAGTATTGGCATCATACTCAGGGTGTCCCGTCACAAACACATGACGTTTATCTTTGGTTGCTGCCAAATAGACGCCAGCATCATCAGATGTCGCCAAAATATCTAAATCGGTATGCTCAGCAAGATAATCTGCACTAAAGTCTGCATAACGGGAGTGCGGAGCTAAAAAGCCATCATCAAACCCTCTCACAATGGGGTGAAATTCACTAACAACACTGTGTTGGTACACACCAGAAAGTTTTTCATCGCGTGTTTGTTTCGGCAAATCATACAACAGCTTTAATCCAGCTTGTGCGGCCCAACATACATAGAGTGTCGAGGTGACATGATCTTTTGCCCACGTCATCACCGTTTGTAAGTGATCCCAATAAACCACATCTTCAAATTGAACTAAGCCTAACGGTGCACCTGTTATGATCAAACCATCAAAATTACGGTCTTTGACCATATCAAACTGGCGGTAAAAGTTATTTAAATGCTCGGTTGGCGTGTTTTTGCTTGGTCTGTCATCGATTCTTAATAGCTCAATATCCACTTGAAGTGGACTGTTTGACAGTAAACGTAAAAATTGAGTTTCCGTCTCAATCTTTTTAGGCATGAGATTTAAGATCAAAACTTTCAGTGGGCGAATCATCTGTGTCGTCGCTCGAGTCTCCGACATAATGAAGATTCGTTCCTGACGAAGAATATCGGATGCAGGAAGTTGATCGGGGATCTTAATTGGCATTGCGCTCTCTCCATAAGCAATCTAGACGTCTAAACACCCATGAGTATATCAACCCTTATCGGAATGTCGAGTAAGAATCAGAAGTTCTATTGTCAAATTTATACCAATCATAGTACTTAACCTCAACTGCGGATAAGAGTGTCACAATAACCATTCTAACCTTCTGATATATAAATAATAAAAATATCTATCCTCTACCTAAGGTTAATTAATTTCTCTCAATACCGAAATTTAGGATGGATAATAAAGCAAAATAATCGGTCAATATCTAACCTATTACGTAGGTTTTAAAGAAGTTAAACGCCAAAATTGCTGTATTGAGTAACTTCCAGTTATCCGCAACTGAGGTTACTTAGATAATCAGAAATTGCTTAAAATCAGAAATTGCTTAAAAAAGAAGAATCAGATAATGAGTACAATTGATATTAGTACTCTGAGGGTTCTGAGATAACAAAAAAGCAGTACTCACATACTGCTTTTTTAGATAAGGTGTTTGTTTACCTACTTGCGGAAGTTATTTAACGACCGTTAAGGTTGGACGCCCTTTAGGCTTACTTGAAGAGTCAGTCTCTATCGCGGTTGAGCCTTCCCTTTCTTCAACGTCAAGCGTGGTATCTACATTCGACAAAGATGATGCTACATCTTCTTCCATATTTTCCTCAAATTCCGCTTCATAAGCTTCCTCTGGTTCAAACATGGTACCCGCTCCATTTTCACGCGCATAAATTGCTTGTACCGCGTAAATAGGAACAATCACCGAATGTGGACGACCACTGAAACGAGCATTAAACATGATCGCATCATTACTGATTTCCAAGTTACCAACTGCGCGAGGGGCGACATTTAAAATAATTTGTCCATCTTGTACAAATTCAATCGGCACTCGCACACCTGGTAATGTCGCCTCAACAACTAAATGTGGCGTCAAATCGTTATCCACTAACCATTCGTAAAATGCACGAATGAGGTATGGACGTCTTGGAGTCATCTTGTTCATATCCATGATATTAGCGAACCAAGCGCATTTCTCTTTCAGCTTCTGTTAATGAAGCTAAGAATGAATCACGCTCAAACACACGGCTCATGTAGATCTTAAGTTCTTTAGAACCAGGTCCAGATAATTCAATACCCAATGTTGGTAAACGCCATAATAATGGAGCTAAATAACAATCGATTAAGCTAAATTCTTCACTCATGAAGTGTTCGTATTCTGCAAATACAGGCGCAAGCGTCAGTAAATCATTACGTAATTTAACACGTGCTGCTTCGGCTTCTTCCGCTGAGCCTGTCATGATTTTTTCAGCTTGAGAGTACCAGTTACGCTCAATACGATACATCATTAAACGGCTGTTACCACGAGCAACAGGGTAAACCGGCATCAAAGGTGGATGCGGAAAACGTTCATCAAGGTATTCCATGATGATGTTTGAGTTATAAAGTGCAAGTTCACGATCAACCAATGTCGGAACTGACTTATATGGGTTCAGTTCAATTAAATCCGATGGTAAGTTTTCTTCATCGACTAACTCAACTTCGACACTCACACCTTTTTCGGCTAGAACAATACGAACCTGATGGCTATACATATCTGAAGCACTTGAAAATAGAGTCATCACAGAACGTTTATTGGCAGCTACAGCCATTGAGAAGCCCTCCAGCACACTTAAAATAAAAAAGAATGGAGGCTAATTGCCCCCATTACACAAAATTTAGCAAGGAATTTTAGCACATTTGTTCACATTCAGGCTAATTTTTATTCCTTAGACTTTTTAGTAGTAATTCAAAATGCCCCAAATCAGTGAACATCTCTCCAGTACTCTTTCTTCAGTAAGACCACGATAATGGTAAAGATCACCAAAAACGCCATCACCCACCAACCTAAAGCATGTCGCTCAAGTTTCACAGGATCACCTGAATATTCTAAAAAGTTCACAAGATCGCGAACGGTATTGTCATATTCTTCACTTGTCAGTTCACCCATTTTAGATACTTGTGTACCAACAACAACTTTATGCTCTTCACCATCGATCGTTTGAGTATCATAAACCGGCTCAGGGATCCCTTGTAATCCTTCTAATACATGTGGCATCCCCACATTAGGGAAGGTGATATTATTCACCCCAAACGGACGAGAAGGATCCGTATAAAAAGAACGTAAATACGTATAAAGCCAATCAACGCCACGTACTCGAGCGACTAAAGTTAAATCCGGCGGTGGGCTACCAAACCATTTACCAGCATCTTCTGCTGGAATCGCATTGGTCATCAAATCACCGATTTTCGCCTTAGGATCGAATACTAGGTTTTCCATCATTAAATCATCTGGAATACCTAAATCTGTCGCGACACGTTGATAACGTTGATATTGCGTTGAATGACATGCTGCACAATAACTCATAAAGGTTTTAGCACCACGTTGTAACGATGCTTTATCTGTTAAGTCATTATTAGCACTATCTAAATGTACATTTCCACCTGCTGCCATTACCGTGAATGGCAACATAATGGTCAAAAGTCCTACAATCCACTTTTTCATTTGAATGTTACCCTCTCTGGCAATGGTTTCGTCGCTTCATTTTTACTGTAGAAATACAGCAGCACAAAGAACATGAAATATCCTAAGCTAAAGATTTGCGATAACAGCGTATACAACGATGTTGCTGGCAAAGTACCTAAGATCCCAAGACCGATAAAGCACACAACAAATTGGCAGATATTCAATAGGTGCCATTTACTACGGTAACGGTATGAACGCACTTTACAGCGATCAAACCATGGTAATAAGAATAAGAATAAAATCGAGGCTCCCATTGCCGCAACCCCTAACAACTTGTCAGGTACTGCACGCAAAATTGCATAGAAAGGTGTGAAATACCAAACAGGTGCAATATGCTCAGGTGTCTTCAATGGGTTCGCAGCTTCAAAGTTAGGCGGCTCAAGGAAGTATCCCCCCATTTCTGGGTTAAAGAACAACACATAACTAAAGAAGAACAAGAAACCAGCAACACCGACCAAATCTTTAACCGTCCCATAAGGATGGAAAGGTACTGAATCGATGATGTTATATTTCTTAGTGAACTGCTTATGGAATTTAAATTGTGTCTTATGCTCGCCGTTATCATCTGGTGCTTTTGGAATCTTAGTATCAATACCGTCAGGGTTGTTCGAACCGACTTCATGCAAGGCTAGTACGTGTAATACAACCAATAGCAATAATACAATTGGTAATGCAATCACGTGCAATGCGAAGAAACGGTTTAGCGTCGCGCCTGAAATAACGTAGTCACCACGAATCCATAATGTTAAGTCATCACCAATAACAGGAATCGCACCAAATAATGAGATGATTACCTGTGCGCCCCAATAAGACATTTGTCCCCAAGGTAATAAATACCCCATAAAGGCTTCAGCCATCAGTACTAAGAAGATCAACATACCGAAGATCCACAATAGCTCACGTGGCTTTTGATAAGATCCGTAGATAAGGCCACGGAACATGTGTAAATACACCACAACAAAGAACGCAGAAGCGCCAGTTGAGTGCATATAACGAAGTAACCAGCCATATTCTACATCACGCATGATGTATTCAACCGAGGCAAATGCGCCATCGCCTGATGGTACATAATTCATGGTTAACCAAATGCCGGTAAGGATCTGGTTAACAAGTACCAACATGGCTAAAGAACCGAAAAGATACCAAAAGTTGAAGTTCTTAGGCATTGGGTATTCAGACAGATGCTTCTTATAGGCATCCATAACAGGTAGACGTTTTTCTACCCAATCAAGTAAGGCTTGCATCAGGCTTCCCCTCCACGACTCTCACCAATGATAATTCTGCTATCACTTAGATAACCATGTTCTGGTACCACTAAATTGAGCGGTGCAGGAACCCCTTGGAACACTCGCCCCGCTAAATCAAATTTTGACCCGTGACATGGGCAGAAGAACCCCGATTTAACACCTTGAACTTGTTCACTAAAAGAATCAGGTAAATACGTTGGTGAACAGCCAAGGTGAGTACAGATACCTACCGCGACAAAATAGTCAGGCTTAATAGAACGATATTTATTTTGAGCATATTCAGGCTGCTGCTCTTGTTCGGATGCAGGATCGCGAAGTTTATCATCCAACGAATCTAACTCAGCTAATGTGGACTTTGAACGCCGAACCACCCAAACAGGTTTTCCTCGCCATTCGACCCGCACTAACTGACCTTCTTCTAGCTTACTGATATCCACCTCTACAGGCGCACCAGCTGCCTTAGCCCTTTCACTTGGATTCCAAGATTTAATAAAAGGCACGGCAACCGCCACCGCTCCAATACCACCAACAACAGCTGTCGTAGCGGTTAAAAAGCGCCGACGGCCATTATTTATAGGCGCATTGCTCATCCAAACATCTCCCAATCTGCATTCAATACAAAAGAGTAACCCAATCCATAAGTCTGGCGACCTAATACTCTCAAATGTGCACTTTATTATTCACACCGCCAAGATAACGGCAGTATTTATTGGCTTATAATCATGCACATGTTTATAAAAATTCATTCAAATGATAAATAAACCGTTACATCCAGACAAGGTAAAGCTACCTTTTCGTAACATCTGTAACCTATATTTGTTTAGGACCTCACAAAAGCCATTAAAAACTCATCATTACAGGTCATTAAAAATCATATTGAAACGATAAAATGTGGCGAACTATTAGGGAAATAAAGTGAAATCGATATTTAAATGATACATTTAGTAACATTTAGCCAACTCAACATGATGGCAAAGATAAGAAAGGAAAAATGAAATCCACAAAGAGAATAAAGTGAAAAAGTAGAGCGTAAAAAGAAAATAAAACCGTAAAAAGACGTCGTGAAGTAATAATGTTAAACCATAAAAACAAAAAAGCTCGACCGAAGCCGAGCTTTTGTAACCACACACCAGAAAACTGGTGACGTTGATTTGCAATACAGGAAAACCTGTAAAGTAAATTAACGCTTAGAGAATTGTGGTTTACGACGTGCTTTACGTAGACCAACTTTCTTACGTTCAACGCAACGAGCGTCACGTGTAACGTAGCCAGCTGCACGTAGCGCAGGACGTAGAGACTCATCGTATTCCATTAGAGCGCGTGTGATACCGTGACGGATCGCACCAGCTTGACCAGAAATACCACCACCTTTAACAGTGATGTATAGGTCTAGTTTCTCTACCATATCAACAAGTTCAAGAGGTTGTTTAACAACCATACGTGAAGTTGGACGACCGAAGTAGGTGTCTAGGTCACGTTTGTTGATTACGATGTTGCCGCTGCCTGGTTTGATGAAAACACGAGCAGCTGAGCTTTTGCGACGGCCAGTGCCGTAGTATTGATTCTCTGCCATTTCGATAATCCTCGATTAGATGTCTAGTACTTGTGGTTGTTGAGCAGCATGGTTGTGCTCAGCGCCAGCGTAAACTTTTAGCTTACGGTACATAGCACGGCCAAGAGGACCACGTGGTAGCATACCTTTAACAGCTAGTTCAATCGCCATTTCTGGTTTGTGATCAATCAGTTTTTCAAAAGAGATTGATTTTAGACCACCAGGGAATTCAGAGTGACGGTAATAGATTTTACCCTTCGCTTTGTTACCTGTAACAGCTACTTTCTCAGCGTTTACAACGATGATGTAATCACCAGTGTCAACGTGAGGAGTGTACTCAGCTTTATGTTTGCCACGTAGGCGAGATGCAATTTCACTTGCTAGACGGCCAAGAGTTTTACCTTCAGCGTCTACAACATACCAGTCGCGTTTTACAGTTTCTGGTTTAGCAACGAAAGTTTTCATGCTAATAATACCCGTTAAATTAATATTCTAGTTTAAGGAATGAGTTCCCCATTCATTATCAATGAGCATATATACTCATTCCCACTGTCTAAGAGCTCTATGCTCACCCCTTCGAGTGGTAGACACTCTCGGCTTTGTCCCTCTACTAAAAGAGCAAACGCAACCTGCAGTAACGGTGGGTCGCAGGATTATAGAGAAGAGTGAGGGAAAAATCATCTATTTTTGCTAAAAAAATCTGATTAATTAAAAATAAGGTTACGATTTTACTTAAATCGTCAAAATCACCGGAAATAAAAGGCGGATTGATGATATTTCACTCATTTCATCCTCTCGCTAGGCTAAGTGTTCGTTCGATAAATACGCAACACTTTGCATTTCAATCAAACGGGATTGGCAACGTTGAAATTCAAATTCTAGCCGACCTTGAGTGTACAAATCCGACAATGCCACTTCAGCAGAAAGAATCAAGGTCACATTACGCTCATAAAACTCATCCACTAACGCAATAAAACGTCGAGCGGCATCATCTCGAGTGCTGTCCATTTGCTTCACTTCCGCCAAGAGCACCGTATGGTATAAACGTGATATTTCAATATAGTCTGATTGGCTACGCGAGCTTTCACACAATTGAGAAAAGTTGGCATAAAGCACACCATCGCACGCACCTTTTACTGCAATTTGTCGATGGTTAATCAAGATAGAGGTTGCTTCTTTTAATTCACCTCGACTCAATTGACGATAATACCGCTGCAAATTGTCGGCAGCCTTGTCATCTAATGGAAAATGATAAATTTCAGCTTGCTCTAAGGTTCTTAATCGGTAGTCCACCCCACTGTCGACATTCACTTCGGTACAATGTTGTTCGATTAAGCGAATCGCAGGTAAAAAACGCGCTCTTTGTAGTCCATTTCGGTATAACTCTTTCGGAGGAATATTCGAGGTTGCAACCAAAACCATACCGCGTTCAAAAAGCGCTTCAAACAAGGTGCCTAAGATCATCGCATCGGTAATATCAGAGACAAAAAACTCATCAAAACAAATGATGTCCGTTTCTTGTTTTAAAATATCAGCAACCTTTTGCAACGGGTCTTCGACATCCTTCAATAACCCTAACTCTTTATGAACTCGTAACATAAAACGATGGAAATGCATTCGACTTTTCTTGGCATAAGGCAAAGCATCATAAAACACATCCATCAAATAGGTTTTACCACGCCCCACCCCTCCCCAAAAGTACAATCCCTTTGGCGGAGCAGTCTCTTTTTGACGCTGAAAAAGTTGAGAAAATAAACTCGTTTTTTTGCGAGGTGTTGATACATACTCAAGAAATTGATGATAAAGTTGATCTAACTTTTCGACTGCATTATGTTGAGCTTGATCAGGTTGAAATCCTAAATGCTCAATGTCGTAGAGATACTTTTGCTTTGGCGTCATCATTCAATGTCATCCATGATTACCGAAGTGATATATTGAGAAAATGGCCCCACATTGATCGTTCTAAGGGCAGCTTTTGCTTTATCAAGCAAGACGGCCATAGTACCATGTATTTAAAACATGTATAACTTGTTGTAATAAACATGTTAGAAAACAATGATAAGGAACTTTTATGGTTTTTCTTTATGCTGCAGTAGGTTTGGTTATTGGTATCATTATCGGCATTATCATTGCCCGCTTAATGACACCTGAATACAAGAAACATAAGCAACTTCAAAAGGAACTTGAAACCACCAAGTTTGAGTTAGAACAACATCGCCAAGATCTATCTGACCACTTCTCAAATACTGCAGAAATGCTCGATAGTTTAGGGAAAAGTTACACTAAGCTTTATCAACATATGGCACAAACCTCTTCTGATTTATTGCCTAACCTACCAAAACAAGAGAATCCATTTATTACTCAGGCAGCAGAAGAGTCAAGCGAAGACAAACATCACGAAGAAATTACCGATGTTCAACCTAAAGATTACGCGAATGGTTCGACTGGCTTACTTAAAGATCAGAAAAAAACGTTAAGTAATTCACCAGAAATGAACAAAGCGTCATAACCTCTCTCATTTCGTGGGAACTTTGCAAGGTTTTTTTACTCTATAGCTCCGGTATTCAATAAAGGAGTATTAGAATGAAAAAACCTTTGCTTGTTCTGAGTGCTATCTCATTAAGCCTTAGTGCTGTTTTAACCCCGGTGTCAGCCAGTGCTACCCTTCCGACGTCATTAAATGGCCAAGAAATGCCGAGCCTTGCTCCTATGCTTGAGCAAGTGACTCCGGCTGTAGTTTCTGTGCTCGTAGAAGGCAAGAAACACGCTAGTGGACAATCCATTCCAGAGCAATTCCGCTTCTTCTTTGGACCAGACTTCCCCGTTCCAGCTCAACCTGAACGTCAATTCAGAGGTCTAGGCTCTGGCGTCATTATTGATGCGAATAAAGGCTATATTGTGACTAATTATCATGTCATTAATGAAGCCGATAAAATCCAAGTAGCCCTATCCGATGGCCGAGAAATAAAAGCCACATTAATTGGTGGTGATAAACTGTCAGATATCGCCATTCTAAAACTCGAAAAGAGCGTATCCGGTTTAACTCAAATTAAAATGGCTGACTCTGATCAACTGCGCGTTGGTGATTTTGCAGTCGCAATAGGTAACCCATTTGGTTTAGGACAAACTGTTACCTCAGGGATCATTTCAGCATTAGGTCGTAGTGGGCTTAATATTGAAAACTTTGAAAACTTTATTCAAACCGATGCCGCTATTAACACCGGCAACTCAGGTGGAGCCTTAGTCAACCTGAAAGGTGAACTGGTCGGAATTAACACCGCTATCTTAGGGCCAAATGGTGGTAATGTCGGTATTGGTTTTGCCATCCCATCCAATATGGTGAAAAACTTAACCGAACAAATCATTGAGTTTGGTGGCGTTAAGCGTGGCATATTAGGCATCCAAGGGGGAGAGATCACCCCAGACCTTGCCGAAGCAATGGGCTACGACAGCAGTAAAGGTGCCTTTGTAAGTCAAGTCATGCCCAACAGCGCAGCAGAAAAAGCAGGCTTAAAAGCGGGTGATGTTTTAGTTTCGATTAATGATAAGAAGATCAACACCTTTGGTGAATTACGTGCCAAAATTGCCACCATTGGTGCAGGGAAAACCGTCAAGATAGGCATCATCCGTGATGGTAAAAATATCACTAAAAATGTCACCCTAGGGGAAGCAGAACAAATCCAAGCCAATGCTGCCGAACTGCATCCGGGGCTTGATGGTGCCAAATTTAGTAATACTGACAGCCACGATCCAATTGCTGGCGTCAAGATTACCGACATCACGAAAGGCTCAGCGGCGGAACGTTATCAACTGCAAGCAGGCGATATCATTATTGGCGTAAATAGGACTCGCGTGAAGAATTTAGCACAAATGCAAAAAGTCCTTGAGCAAAAAACCAATATCTTGGCCTTGAACATTCAACGAGGAGAACGCACTATTTACTTAGTGGTTCAATAATTCTCCTAACTAGCAACGCCATAACCAACAGAAAAGAGAAGTTTCGCGCTAAACTTCTCTTTTCTTTGCTTTCTATCCGGTGCTATTCTTTGCAAGACTCCCTTTAATTCATACCCGCACCTGAGGATACCAATGGTTAATTTTTTGCTGCGACCTATTCTTATTGGCCTAGCAACCGCTGTCGTAATTTTATTCGCAGTACCATCGTTACGTCAGGATATTTTGCATATTGAATCGGAACCTAAAGCTGAAACTTTTGATGATATGCAAATTTCATTTAGCCATGCGGTCCATCGAGCAGGTCCTGCTGTCGCCAATATTTATAGCCGACAATATGTTGAAGGCGACCGCTTAAAACTCAAAACCCAAGGCTTAGGCTCTGGCGTTATCGTGTCCGATAAAGGGTATATCATTACCAATTACCATGTGGTAGCTCAAGCCGATCAAATTGTTGTGGCATTGCAAGATGGTCGAGTATCCAGTGCTCAATTGGTGGGCTCTGACAAACGCACAGATATTGCTGTTCTCAAAGTTGAAATGAATAATTTACCGGTGATCCCACAAAACCCCGACTCTAACTCCAAAGTTGGCGATGTGGTATTAGCCATAGGTAATCCTTACAACTTAGGACAAACCACCACCTTTGGCATTATTTCAGCCATCGGCCGCTCCTCCGTCAGTGCTGATGGACGACAAGCCTTTATCCAAACCGATGCGGCAATCAACAAGGGAAACTCTGGCGGCGCTTTAGTGAATACCTTAGGTGAGTTAATCGGAATTAATACGGCTTCATTCCAACAAGCAACAGACTTGGAAACCTATGGTATTTCTTTTGCGATTCCTTATAAATTAGCCCATAAGATCATGACAAAAATTATTGCCGATGGTCGAGTAATTCGTGGTTACATTGGTATCGACGCTCAAGATATGAATGCGGTTGCCGCTCGCTTGCTGGGTATTGATTATGTTAATGGTATCGTGGTTCTCAGTATTGCCGAAGGTTCACCTGCCGATAAAGCGACGCTCAAAGAAAAAGATGTCATCGTGGGAATTGATGGTAAAAAAGTCATTAATAGTCAAAGTGTTTTAGACATGGTGGCAGAGTTTCGTCCCGGCACCGTAGTTAACTTCGATATTTTACGAGATGGCAAATCTCTAACATTACCCGTTACGATTGCTGAAGACCCTAGAGATTAAAGCATTAAGAATAAAAAAGCTCGGCACAACAATTATGCTCCCTCAACGACATAAAAAAACATCATCACATAACATGATGATGTTTTCATTCATTTAGCAGACCATAAATGTGGCTTAAAACTGAGTTTCTCATACCATTAATCCTACTAATTAGGTGTTCAGATAATTAGTAGGATTGGTATAAACTACAAACTAAACACAAAGTTGGCGATAATTGCCGATAAAATGCTGACTAACGTTGCGCCATACAGCAATCTCAAGCCAAATTTTGCCACCATATTGCCTTTTTCTTCATTGACCCCTTTGACCGCACCAGCGATGATGCCAATGGAGCTAAAGTTTGCAAAAGACACCAGAAAAATGGATAAAGTCCCGACAGTGATTTCCGATAAGTTTGCGGCTTGATCTTTGAGCTCCAGCATCGCAACAAATTCATTAGTCACTAATTTAGTCGCCATAATGCTGCCCGCTTGTAACGCCTCTGAACTTGGCACTCCAATCAGCCAAGCAATCGGATAAAATACATAACCGAGTACCGCTTGGAACGTAATCCCGAACACTAAATCAAAACCATGGTTGATTAAGGCAATTAAGGCAATAAAGCCAATTAACATCGCAGCCACAATCACCGCCACTTTGAACCCAGTAAGAATATACTCACCTAACATTTCAAAGAAACTGTCTTTAGGTTGCTCGTCCTGCCCTTGCTTAACCATGTCATTAAAATCGACTTCCGCATCGTAATCATAAGGGTTAATCAAAGATAAAATCGTAAAACTACTGAACATATTTAGAATCAAAGCCGTTACGACATATTTAGGGTCAATCAATTGCATATAAGAGCCGACAATCGACATCGATACCGTCGACATCGCGGTGGCCGCAAGTGTATACATACGTTTTTCAGACATTTTGCCGAGAATGTCTTTATAGGTAATAAAGTTTTCTGATTGACCCACCATAAGCGCACTGATCGCGTTAAATGACTCTAACCGCCCCATACCATTCACTTTCGACAATACAAAGCCAATCGCTTGGATCACAATAGGAAGTAATTTGATGTGTTGTAAAATACCAATCAAAGCGGAAATCAACACTATCGGCATCAATACGTTGAGGAAAAAGCTAAACTCACCCGCATTCAGCAAACCACCAAATACAAAGTTGGTACCTTGTGCGGCAAATTCCATTAATGCTTCAAACCCAGCAGAGATGGAGCGAATAATCCCAGTTCCCACATCAGAATGAAGAAAGAAGAAAGCCAGCGCTATTTCAACAAGTAATAATTGCAAGATATAGCGAATCTTAATCTCTGAACGATTTCGGCTTCCTAACAAAGCCAGCCCAGTCACAACCAATAACGCAAAGAAGAATTGTAAATATACCATCACACTCAAAACCCAATATAGTTCTCAATTGGTGTGAATATTTGATCATATCGTTTCATTTTTATAATGCATAGATCACATTCATTCATTTCTATTACGTCTGTAACACGACCAATCTATTGAGATGTGAACGCAAACGAATACCTCTTTAACTCGTCACTTTAAAATCGATTTATCAACAAATATAAAAAAAGCGCCAAACTCACTGGCGCTTTACAATTTTACAACATATTGATTACTCGGCAGATTCAGGATGATCCACTTCGATTTTCGTGACACGTTGTAAGCCTCTAGGCAGTTTGCCTCCTCGACGACCACGTTCGCCACGGAAGTTATCTAGATCAATCGGTTTTAATCCAAGCTTACGCTTACCCGCATACAAGGTCACACTGACACCATAAGGGATGGCGATCAACTGCGAGACTACTTCTTCACGAGTTTTAGCTTTAGCCGATGGAATATTAATGATCTTATTACCTTTCCCTTTACTTAATTGCGGCAAATCTTTAATTGGGAATAAGAGCATTCGGCCATCATTGGTGATCACCAAAATCTCATCTTTATCCAGATCTGAAATAGGACTTGGTGGTAATACTTCTGAGTTTTCAGGTAAATTAATTAACGCCTTACCACTACGGTTTTTCGATAGTAAATCTGAACCTTTACACACAAAACCATAACCGGCATCCGAGGCAATCAACCATAGTTGCTCATCTTCACCCATCACAACTTGGCGAACATGGCTACCTTCCGCAATCCCTAGACGTCCAGTAATCGGCTCACCTTGGCTACGGGCTGATGGGAGCGAATGAGACTCTAATGAATAACTGCGCCCATCCGTGCCTAAGAACACGGCCTGTTGGTTACTCTTACCATGGGCATGAGCAAGATACTCATCACCTGACTTATAGTTGAGTGAGGCTGGATCAACATCGTGCCCTTTCGCATGGCGAATCCAACCTTTTTCTGAAAGTACGACTGTAATTGGTTCGCTTGGGATCAAGTCGCGTTCCGTTAATGCTTTGGCTTCTGCACGTTCAACTAATGGCGAGCGACGATCATCACCGTATTTTTCTGCGTCGGCTTGAATCTCTTTTTTGATCAAAGTATTTAAACGACGTTCAGAACCCAGTAGTTGTTCAAGTTTTTGACGTTCTTTTTCAAGCTCATCTTGCTCGCCACGTAGCTTCATTTCTTCTAATTTGGCTAAGTTACGTAAACGCGTATCTAAGATAGCATTCGCTTGGATCTCAGTAATCCCAAAGCGAGCCATCAATACTTCTTTGGGCTCATCTTCGGTACGAATGATCTCAATTACCTCATCCAAGTTAAGGTAGGCAACCAATAAACCTTCCAAGATGTGCAGGCGATCTAACACTTTATCTAGGCGATACTGTAAGCGTCGACGAACCGTGGTTTTACGGAACTCAAGCCACTCTTGAAGGATCTTGACCAAGCCTTTTACTTCAGGGCGATTATCTAAACCGATCATGTTGAGGTTAACACGATAGTTCTTTTCAAGATCAGTAGAAGCAAATAAGTGGTTCATCAACTGATCGCAATCCACACGGTTAGAGCGAGGAACGATCACGATACGAGTTGGGTTTTCATGATCCGACTCATCACGCAGATCATCCACCATCGGCAGCTTTTTGGCGCGCATTTGGTTGGCAATTTGTTCTAGTAACTTCGCACCAGAAACTTGATGAGGCAACGCGGTGATCACAATATCACTGCTTTCTTTATGCCATACCGCACGCATCTTGATACTGCCACGACCGTTACGATAGATCTTTTCAATATCCGCTGCAGGTGAAATAATTTCCGCTTCGGTTGGATAATCAGGGCCTTTTACATGGGTCATGATTTCCGATAATTCGGCTTTAGGGTTATCAATTAAATGGATTGCAGCATTGGCAATTTCACGCACGTTATGCGGAGGAATGTCGGTTGCCATACCAACGGCAATTCCGGTAATGCCGTTTAATAAAATGTGCGGCAAACGAGCTGGCAACATTTTTGGCTCTTTCATGGTGCCATCAAAGTTTGGTGTCCATTCCACCGTACCTTGACCCAATTCACCTAATAGAACTTCAGCAAACTTAGATAATTTCGCTTCGGTATAACGCATCGCCGCGAACGATTTCGGATCATCTGGGGCACCCCAGTTACCTTGACCATCCACCAGCGGATAACGATAAGAGAAGGGTTGCGCCATCAAAACCATGGCTTCATAACAGGCTGAATCACCATGTGGATGGTATTTACCTAACACATCCCCCACGGTACGAGCCGATTTTTTATATTTTGCCGCCGCAGAAAGGCCAAGCTCAGACATCGCGTAAATAATACGACGCTGCACCGGTTTCAGACCATCGCCTACGTAAGGTAAAGCGCGGTCCATAATTACATACATTGAATAGTTAAGATACGCATCTTCAGTAAATTTGCGTAACGTCAGCTGTTCAACGCCATCAAATGTCATTTCAGAACTCATTGATTAACCTTTTTATTCACTCGTCGTTTATAGCTCAACATCCGCTTGGTCACCGTAGGCCTGAAGCCAGTTACGGCGGTCTTCCGCGCGCTTTTTACCCAATAGCATATCCATCATTTCAATGGTTTGCTCATTATCATCAATGGTCAATTGCACCAAGCGACGAGTGTTAGGATCCATAGTCGTTTCACGTAATTGCAATGGGTTCATCTCACCCAAACCTTTAAATCGTTGTACGTTGATCTTGGCTTTCTTATTGCTTAAACGCTCTAAAATACCGTCTTTCTCACCTTCATCTAAGGCGTAAAAAACCTCTTTCCCACAGTCAATGCGGAATAAGGGCGGCATTGCCACATACACATGGCCTGCACGTACTAAAGATTCAAAGTGACGCATAAACAACGCACATAATAAGGTCGCGATATGCAAACCATCGGAGTCCGCATCGGCTAGAATACAAATTTTCCCATAGCGCAAGCCATCAAGATTATCGGTATCAGGGTCAATCCCAAGGGCAATCGAGATATTATGCACTTCATCAGAGGCCAGAACTTGATCCGATGATACTTCCCACGTATTTAAGATCTTACCACGCAAAGGCATAATCGCTTGGAATTCACGATCGCGCGCTTGTTTGGCCGAGCCACCTGCCGAGTCCCCTTCCACCAAGAATAATTCGGTACGATTTAAATCTTGCACTGAGCAATCGGTCAGCTTACCAGGGAGTGCTGGACCTGAGGCCACTTTTTTACGCACCACTTTTTTACTGGCACGCATACGACGATGAGCGCTGGCAATACAAGCTTCTGCTAATAATTCGGCAATTTGTGGTTTTTCATTCAGCCATAAACTAAAGGCATCTTTGACCACGCCTGAAACGAAAGCCGCAGATTGACGAGACGATAAACGTTCTTTGGTTTGCCCTGCAAATTGTGGGTCTTGCATTTTGATCGATAACACGTAAGCACAACGATCGAAAATATCATCCCCGGTCAATTTCACGCCACGTGGTAATAAGTTTCGAAATTCACAAAACTCACGCATCGCATCCAGTAAACCTTGGCGTAAACCATTGACGTGAGTACCACCTTGCGCAGTTGGAATCAGGTTAACGTAGCTTTCGGTAATAAGATCGCCGCCTTCAGGTAACCAGATGATCGCCCAATTGGCCGCTTCGATTTGACCTGTAAACTCACCAGTAAATGGCTCTTCAGGTAAAACAGGGAATCCCTTAACCCCTTCGACCAAGTAATCTTTTAGGCCATCTTCGTAATACCATTTATGGGTATTGCCGTTCACTTTATCGATAAATTCAATTTCAAGTCCAGGGCATAAAACCGCTTTCGCTCGTAAATTATTAATCAACCGACTTACTGAAAAATTACCTGAATCGAAGAAAGAAGTGTCTGGCCAAAAATGCACACTGGTACCAGTATTACGTCGTCCGCAAGTTCCCGTGACTTCTAATTCTTTAACCTTATCACCATTTTCAAAGGCAATTTCATACACTTGGCCATCACGTCGGATCTGAACTTCCACACGCTTAGAGAGTGCGTTCACAACCGAAATGCCGACCCCGTGCAAACCACCAGAGAACTGATAGCTTTTATTCGAGAATTTACCACCCGCATGCAATTTACAGAAAATCAGTTCCACCCCTGAGATTTTTTCTTCAGGGTGAATGTCGACTGGCATACCACGACCGTCATCGGTCACTTCAATAGATTGATCGGCAAATAACGTTACTTGAACTTTAGAGGCATGTCCTGCTAGGGCTTCATCGACACTGTTATCAATAACTTCTTGTGCCAAGTGATTCGGGCGCACAGTGTCGGTATACATTCCTGGGCGACGACGAACCGGCTCAAGACCGTTCAGAACTTCAATCGCACCAGCATTATATTGTTCAGTCATAATAAAAAGATAATCTCAAAAAAGATGGTAACTATTTAGACCCCAAATGGCCTTATTTTAGTTATTCTATGCCATAAATACTGGCATCATAGTCTGTATCCCAGCCGATAATGTCAAGTTAAGCCATATAAAAGTGAAGGATTCCTCCCTTTACATCACTCAGTCTTACTTTTACCACTGACTACAGAAAAAACACATCCACTCTGTCTCAGTAACCAAAGCAACTATAAGGCTAAAAACTCCACAATTTGTTGCGGGTATCGTTCAAAGCCAACAAAACTGTGATCACCAAGCTCTTCGATCGTTGAGCGGCTATGCTTATATTTATCAACAGCTTGACGATAGTCTAACACTTCATCGCCTTGTTGTTGCAACAACCAAAAATCATTCGGTGAACGTAATCTTGTTATTTCTAGGGCTTTAAGCTCTAAGATGTGCTTTTCTTCTAAAACATAACTTTGATTGGTATAAGGGTTGGTTTGCTGCCCAAGGTAATCCACTAATAATTCAAAAGGACGCACTGCCGGGTTTACCACTACTGCTCGACAACCATATTTATCATTGAGCCAGGTTGCCAAGTAGCCGCCCAAAGAACTCCCAACTAAACCAATATTATAGTCTCGATGATGGTTACTGATGAAGGCATCAAGATAATCCGAGGCGCGCTTAGGAAAATGCGGTAATTGTGGAATAACCAAGGTGATATCAGGTCGGTATTGTTGGCAGTATTCCCGAATGAGGTTGGCTTTATGAGAGTTGGGCGAGCTATTAAAGCCATGTAAATATAATAGCATCGAGGGTTTGTTCACTGCGCTCTCCTTAAATCATATCTGGAAGCGCAATTGTACACCAACCACCAATTAAATGGATATTAGGAGCATCACACTCGCTTAATCAATAACCTTGTGATTCAAAATCTGGTTGGAAATCACTGCTCGCTAAGCGATAAACTTGCGTTTCAATTTGTCCATTCGCTTTTAAGGTTAAACTGCGCCATCCAGGTGACACCGTATCCAGAGCAAACTCATGCGATTGTGGTTTAAATTGAATACAGGTTGATGGGCTGGTCAAGACTTCGACGCCCTGATAATGCTGATGAAAATCTTGATGCACATGGCCACACAATACCGCTTTCACATTTGAGTGCGGCTGTAGCACTTGCCAGAATGCTTCGCTGTTATGTAAACAATGCTGATCAAGCCAAGCACTGCCGACTAATAAGGGGTGATGATGCAAAAGGATCAGACTAAAACGTTCAGGGTAATCAGCTAATTTTTGTGATAAATATTGTAATTGTTGTGCTGATAATACCCCGTGAGGGCAACCTTCAACTTGACTATCTAGCAAAATAATTTGCCAATGTTTTCCGACCAGTAAATGTGTATCTTCTTGAATTTGCGGGGAAGGATAAACACTGTACATATTAGGTTGGTAGTCGTGATTACCCGGTAACCAAAAACAAGGCTTTTGTAGCGGAGCGATACCTTGCTCAAATAAAGTATAAGAAGCATCAGTGTGATCTTGTGAGACATCGCCTGTCATGAGTAAGGCATCATAGTGCCGTTTACTTGTCGTAATATCCTCAACCACCGCCGTAAAACTATCAAGCGTATTCACACCTAAAAGTGCCCTTTCTCGATCAGAAAAAAGGTGGGTATCGGTAATCTGAACCAAAGTGACATCAGCTAAATCAGGTTCAAGCAAATTGGGAAAGTCAGTTTTCAAAGTGGTCAACTCATCTCTATACGTTTGTTGATAGTTATTATTTTGTTACATACTAATAAATAGGCGCTCGACTAATTCCATGCCTCAAACAAAAGCTTAACCATTCTCCAAGAAACTGGTTTACTTGAAACTTTTCGTCTTTTTGCATCATTTTTTTATTAGGATAATCATAGCGTGCCTCAACTCTAGAAATCTGCTCACTGGCACACACTTCCGCAACTCGAGCATCGTGATAAAGGCGAACCCGCATGCGAGGCAATGGAAAGATTGGACGCACATCACATTGGCACACATCCACTAAGGTGGTATAGCGGGTCACCTCTTTCACTTCCAGTTGATACGCCATTTGAGAAACTTGATACGAACGCGTTTCTCCTACCTCATGCGCACTAGGTAACAAAGAGTTCATTTTGGCATAATTGGTTTCATAAACGCGCATTAAACCAGCAAGATCAACATGGTAAGTTTTTGTCATTCACAGCCTTTTCTTTTTCATTGCAACATTCAGACAATAAAGCATTGGTTTACATAGAAACAACATTTAACACCAACGTTGTTTCAATTTAGTATGATTTAATTGTAACCACTGTAATGCAATGATAGTCGCTCCATTTTCTATCACACCCGATTCAACCAGTTGATAAGCTTGTTCTCGAGTCATCACATGAACTTTAATGTCTTCATTTTCCGAATCTAGGCCATGCACACCGGATGCAGTTGTTGCATCAATCTGACCAACAAAAACATCAATCGTTTCAGAGCAACCACCTGAAGAAGCGTAATAATGGCTAATCGCTTCTACCTCACCGACTAGCACGCCCGCTTCTTCCATTGCTTCACGGCGAACCACCGCTTCTGATGATTCATCTTGATCATTCATACCGGCAATGATTTCAAGCTGCCATGGAGAATGATGTTCTAAGGCTCCAACCCGAATTTGCTCAATTAATACCACTTCATCGCGCTTGGCATCAAAGGCTAATAAAGCCGAGGCATGTCCCCTTTCGAACATCTCTCGCGTAATTAAGCCACTCCAACCGCCTCGAAATAAACGATGCTTAAAAGAGTATTTGATCACTTTAAAAAAACCATTAAAGACTCTTTCTTTACTCTCAATCTGAATATCTTGTGACTGAAAAAGCGAGGTAAATGGTTTAAAGTTCATCTTGAAACTCCTTTTATTGGACCGAGATCTAATCACGATAGTGATAAATCGACAAGCTTTGATACAATTTTTTTTGATAAATGTTGAGTTTTTTTTAACCTTAAACTTGTTTTATTGTCCAGACGGATAGTAAGTGGTAAATTAATGTAAAAGTTTGCATAACATTCTAGCTACTTAGGTTACAATCTAAACCATTATTGTCTCTTTTATTATAAGCGGGAAAAGAACCATGAAAAAACTGCTTCCTCTTTTCATCAGCCTCTCTCTTGGTGGCATACACTTGGCTCATGCTGATGATCTTGCGCAGATTTATAATCAAGCAAAAGAAAACGATCCTCAATTATTAAGCTCAAAAGCTGATCGTGATGCGGCATTTGAAGCAATCGAATCAAGTCGTGGTGACCTTTTACCTCAAATTAATCTAACCGCGGGTTATAACATTAATCGCAATATCAACTCTCATAACAATGATCCTGTAGAGAGTTATGGAGCAAGCACCAGTGAGCAAAATGTGTTCACAGCGGGCCTCGACTTCTCTCAACAATTATACAGTCGTGACAGCTGGGTAAACTTGGATATTGCAGAGCAAAACGCTCGCCAACAAGATTCCGCTTATGCCGCCGCACAACAAGAAATGATTTTGCGTGTTTCTCAAGCTTATTTTGATGTGTTGCAAGCTCAAGATAATTTAACTTTTATCCAAGCTGAGAAAAAAGCCGTTGGCCGTCAATTAGAACAAACGAAACAACGTTTTGAAGTGGGTCTATCGGCCATTACTGATGTGCATGATGCACAAGCTCAATACGATAGCGTGTTGGCTGATGAGATCATTGCTCAAAATGACTTAACAAACAGCTATGAAGCTTTACGCGAAATCACCGGCCAAGATAATAAAGACTTAAGAGTGCTAGATACCAAGCGTTTCACCGCGAGCACTCCTCAAACTACACAAGCTTCATTAGTTGATGAAGCCAAACAAAAGAACTTGAGCTTATTAACTGCACGAATCGCACAAGATATTGCGAAAAGTAATATTTCTTTAGCTCAATCAGGTTATAGCCCTTCTTTAACTTTAGATGGTGGTTATCAATATTCTGATATCGATGAGCATAACAGCCACTCACCTTACAGTAACTACACCAGCAACGATTACAACATCGGTGTAAATTTAGTGATTCCACTTTACCAAGGTGGCTCAACCAGTGCTGATGTAAAAACTGCGCAATACCAATATGTCTCAACCAGCCAACAACTGGAAGAAACCTATCGTAGCGTAGTGAAAGATGTACGTGCTTATTACAACAATATCAATGCGTCCATCGGTACTATCCGCGCCTACCAACAATCAGTTATTTCTGCTAAATCAGCCTTAGAAGCGACGGAAGCGGGTTATGAAGTTGGTACGCGTACTATTGTCGATGTATTAGATTCAACTCGTAGTTTGTATGATGCTAACCGTAACCTTTCAGATGCACGTTACAACTACATTCTGAGTGTACTACAACTAAAACAAGCTGTTGGTACGCTGAGCGAGCAAGATGTGTTAGATATCAATGCAGGCTTAATCGCGGCTAAATAATCGTTAACACAGCCTAATTAACAACGCCGCTTCAGAGCAAACTGAAGCGGCGTTTTTTATCCATTGGTTATAGCAGCAATCGTACTAATTAACCTTTACCACCTTTAATGGCATTGATGATTTCCGACGTTGAGCAGCCATCTTCAAAGTTCAGCACTTTCACTTCACCGCCTGCCGCAATCACTTCGGCACCACCAGCGATCTCTTCCGGTTGATAATCTCCGCCCTTCACTAATAAGCTCGGTAAAACTTCTGAAATTAAGCGTTGAGGAGTATCTTCACTAAATGGCACCACCCAGTCCACGGCACCTAAGCCGGCTAATACCGCCATACGGCGATCGGTTGGATTAACCGGTCGGCCAGGACCTTTTAAGCGCTTCACTGACTCATCAGTATTAACGGCGACAATCAGCTTATCGCCTAATTCTGCAGCGTGATTTAAATAAGATACATGACCTGCATGCAAAATATCAAAGCAACCATTGGTCATCACCACTTTTTCACCACGAGCACGAGCTTGCTTCACGGCCTCAATTAAAGCGGGTTCACTGATCACGCCATAATCCGTATCTTTACTACCATGGATGGCTTCGGCCAACTCAATCGTCGACAGGGTCGAGGTTCCAAGTTTACCCACTACCACACCGGCCGCCGCATTGGCGAGTGCACAGGCTTCTTTTAAATCTTTACCCGCCGCCACAGACGCTGCCAATACTGAAATCACAGTATCACCCGCCCCCGTCACATCGAAGACTTCTTGAGCTTGAGTCGGAAGGTGGAATGGCTCTTGTCCGCGACGTAATAGCGTCATACCATGTTCACTGCGGGTCACTAATAAAGCGTCAAAATCAAACTTGTCGATTAAAGCCAAGCCTTTTTCAACTAAGTCTTGCTCATCTTTCGTTTTACCGACCACCAATTCAAACTCAGACAAATTCGGTGTTAATAAGGTTGCGCCACGGTAACGTTCAAAATCCGCTCCTTTAGGGTCAATAAAAACTGGCACCTTCGCAGCTTTAGCTTGCTGAATCATGGTTTGCACATCATCCAACGCCCCTTTACCGTAATCTGATAAAATTAACGCGCTCACTTGAGGAAGATACGTGGTCAAACGATCCAACATAGGTTGGGAATCTACCTGAGAAAAACTGTCTTCAAAGTCTAAACGAATCAGTTGCTGGCCACGGCTCATCACTCGCAATTTAGTGATCGTAGGGAGCTCTGGCACTGTGACAAAATCACACACCACATTTAAAGAAGATAACTTTTGGTTTAGTACTTGAGCAGGCTCATCTTCACCAGTTAAACCAACTAACTTGGCATTCCCGCCTAATGCAGCAATATTCATCGCTACGTTGGCAGCACCGCCTGGTCTTTCTTCATTATTTTCTATTTTCACCACTGGCACTGGCGCTTCTGGAGAAATACGTCCTGTCGGGCCATACCAATAGCGGTCTAGCATGACATCTCCAATAATTAACACACCAGATTGAGCATAATCAGGCAAAATAGGTTTCATACAATTCTCCAAATACTAAACCGAAAGCGCATAGACCAAAATGCCTACTCTTTCGCTCAGTTAAATTTCTGATATGGGGCCAATAATATCACAGCCCTAGACAACTGCTCCAGAGCTCGGTGATACAAGCCCGGTGCTCAGCAAAGCGAGATTGATCAACATCAGCCTCTAAGTTCAGCAAGTTTCGATGGTGGATTTCATTTCTCAAACAAGTATAGGCTTCTATTAATTGCTGAGCCTGACTGGTTTCAATAAGCCCTTGCTCAGCCATGGTTTCAAGGATGCGTACATTGTCTGACCAACGAGTTAACGCATGGTATTGATGACTATATTGCAGCACCATATATTGAACCAAAAACTCAATATCCGTAATTCCGCCTTTATCTTGCTTTAGCATAAAACGGCCAGCTTTTTTTTCTGATAAGTGTTCGCGCATCTTTTCTCTCATCTCATAAACGTCTTTTTTCAGCTTTTGTGGCTCACGTTCCTGAGTTAAGATTTTATGGCGGGTCTCATTAAAGCAGCGTTCTAATTTCTCATCGCCATAAATCATACGCGCTCTCACTAACGCTTGATGCTCCCAAGTCCATGCTTCTTGCAGTTGATATTCTTCAAAGGTTTGCGCGGTACAAGCCAATAATCCAGATGTTCCAGAAGGCCTTAACCGTGTGTCGATGTCATACAAAATGCCAGATGGCGTGCGCACAGAAAAAATATGCACAATTCGTTGCGCTAAACGTAAATAAAACTGTCTGCCATCAATTTCTTTTTTACCATCGGTATACACATTAGGCGGACAATCGTGCAAAAATACCACGTCCAAATCAGAATTATAGCCAAGCTCCCAACCGCCGACTTTACCGTAACCAACCACCGCAAAACCTTTACCGTTTCGATGGGCTAAATGGCTCGGCTCTCCATATTTTGCCGTTAATTGTAACCACGCCTGTTGTACCACGGCTTCGACAATCGCTTCGGCTAAATACGTTAAATGATCGCTCACTTTCATGACAGGTAAGGCACCCGCAATATCCGCCGCCGCAATGCGTAAAATGCAAATCTGCTTAAATTGGCGTAATGCTTCCATTTGTTGTTCCATATCGTCTTCAGGAATGCGCGCTAAAAAGTCACGTAGTTCCGAACGATAATGTGTCAATGCAATGGGATTGTAGAGCTGTTGAGGATCAAGTAATTCATCAAGCAAAATAGGATAACGACCCAGCTTTTCAGAGATCATCGGGCTGGCAGTACACAAACGAACCAGTTGTTTTAATGCCCCAGAATGCTCTTCTAATAATTCTAAATAGGTCGTCCGAGTCACGATGTTATTCAAAAGATGCAAGACTCTCGCCAAGCCAAATTCAGCATCGGGATGAGCAAATACCACATCAAATACTTTAGGCATTAAGCGAACTAACACTTCACGCCCTCGTGGTCCTAACGTCTTTTTGGCTAAATCTTGTTTGAAGCGCACAATCACATCGGCCAATTGCGCTGCATTTTCAATATCGAGATCTTGGCGAATAATCAGCTCTAAGGTTTGAGGCTGAGAAGCCATGTCCCACATTTCAACATAATGAGAAGCGACCGAGTGCTCCGACTCATCTTGCTCACCAATCAAATCAATAAAGACTTGGTGGACGGCGTCCATGTGCTGAGCAACCAAGGCAAATAAAGCGGGCCAATTGTCCACTGACATGGCATAGGCTAAACGCTGTTGATCACATTCATTATCCGGTAACGTTTGAGTTTGTTTATCATCAATCGCTTGTAGTAAGTTCTCTAATTTCCTTAAAAATTTATACGATTGGCGTAAGTTAGCCACCTCTTGAGAGCTCAACAACCCCAGCTCATCAATCGCCGCTAAGGTTTCTAATAGACCTCGACCTTGCAAGCTAGGTTCTCGTCCACCGCGAATCAATTGAAACACTTGGACAATAAATTCGATCTCTCGGATCCCTCCCGCGCCAAGCTTGATATTATTACTCAGCCCCCTGCGCCGAACTTCCGCACTGATCATCGACTTCATTCGACGCAGAGATTGAATCGCACTAAAGTCGATATAACGACGAAAGACAAATGGTCTGAGCATCTGTTTTAGCTCTTGGTATTGGGGGTACATTTCACAGCCCATGACCCGAGCTTTAACCATGGCGTAGCGTTCCCAATCTCGGCCTTGTTCTTGATAATAATCTTCCAGCGCCGAGTAACTCATCACCAAAGGGCCACTTTCACCAAATGGACGTAAACGCATATCAACCCGATAGCAAAAACCGTCAAACGTGGTTTGATCTAACGATTTAATCACTCGCTGTCCAAGCCGCGTAAAAAACTGCGCATTATCTAAATGGCGACGCTGGCCTTGGGTCTCACCATTTTCTGGGTAGGTAAAAATCAAGTCGATATCTGATGAGAAGTTAAGCTCTGCTCCCCCGAGTTTTCCCATCCCAATAATCAACATCGGTTGTGCTTCACCTTGAGCATTACAAGGCGTCCCCCATTCTGCGCAACAGGCTTTATATTGCCATTGGTAGGTTTCCACAATCATGGCTTCGGCCAACATCGATAAGTGTTGTAAACTATGCTCTAGCGGCCATTGCTGAAGGAAATCTCGCCACGCAATCACCACCATTTCTTGACGGCGAAAGAGCCTCAATTGATGAAGTAACTCCGCTTCGTTATGGCATGCTGATAAACGTGCAAATAACTGCTGACGGTAATACTGGGCACGATTTGACGTTGCCAGTAATTCTGGAAGTTGCATGAAAAGGAGTTCATCGGCCAACAGCGATTCTGCAATAAAGTCACTTAACCCTAATACTACTTCCAGTTGTTGGTAAGCCTCATCCGGCCATTGAGCGCGAGCATTAGGAAATCGAGTTTTCAGTGCATCCAGTGCTTGTTGAGATAAAGCTTGTAATGGGGCAGGCAAGCTCATAGAAACTCCTTGTTCAATCATCAATAATCAAAGCCTTACTCTACTCTGTTTTAACATTTGATGTTAGGCTCAATTTATCGCTAAATAAGTGATGGGGAAAGGATACCTTGTATGATCTATTTACTTTACCAGATCATCAGTAACACGGATTAAGGGGACAACATGAAGTATCAAACCAATAATGACTCAGATTTTAAACCCATGAGTTTGATGTCATTATTACTCTCATTTGTCTCCTTGGTGATCGTTTATCATTTACTTTTCATGACCATTGATCTTGAGACTCGCCACACGTTATTAGGCATAGATACCGCCATCTGCGGGCTCTTTCTTCTCCAACTGACGATTGATTGTTATCGCTCTAAGCAGCGATTGCGGTATTTACGTCAGCATTGGTTAGACATTGTCGCCAGCATCCCGATGATCGAAGTTCTGCGTTTGGCTCGTATTGTCCCTATTGTTCGCATTGTGCTGTTAATGATTCGTCATCGACAATCATTTTTAAGTGAAGCCAAAAAAAATCGTAAAGAAGCAACCTTAGCGACGATCTTTACGTTATTGATTGTACTAATCACTATTGGCTCAACCTTTATGCTGTTATTTGAAGCCGATGCAAAAAGCAGTAACATTCATAATGCCGGTGATGCATTGTGGTGGAGCCTGGTCACGATATCCACCGTCGGTTATGGAGACCATTATCCTGTGACCTTTGCTGGCAAAATACTCGCTACCGCGATGATCATTTGTGGCGTGGGGATTTTTGGTATGATTTCAGGCTTAATCACCTCAATTTTATCTTCTCCTTATAAATCAAAACCCCCTAAGCATGAAACCTTATCATCAAAACAGCTAGAACAACTCCTCAAGCAGCAACAATACATGATTGAAAAAATAGACAAATTGGAACAACAGTTAGAACACATCTCGCCTAAAAACCCGCCTCGACATGATTCCTGATTTATATTAGCGGTTAAGCATTATAAAAATAAGACACAAAAAAAGGGTTCACTAGGAACCCTTTTTGGTCAATATAAATTTAAGCATGCCAGTAAGGCGAAACTTCGGTACAGCGCATGCGGGTTTGTTCCATCGCATGTAAAATAGACACTTCTTGACGTCGAATCCAACGTTCAACTTGATCTTGTTCTTGTGCCTCTAAGGTCGGTAATAATTGCTGTAATGGCTCTAAAGTCAGTAAGTCATCCACCCCTTCTAGCAAATCGACCCAAGGTAAGCGAAATTGTGTACGCTGCTCGAGATCAAATAGATAAGCAAAAGCCAAACCAGTGAAGAGATTACGCTTTAGGCGAGCTTTCTGATCAATATAATCTTGGCAAGATAAGGTTCTTTCAATAGGGAACACTTCGATCAATTCAGCCCAACTACGATCTAATTGTTTGATAGCAAAAGGCTTCACATCTTGCGTCATTTTTTCACGTGCTTTGTCATCTAAAAATGGCTGCCAACCTTTAGATAATATCCAGCGACTCAGGTCAAGTAGGACTGCGGTATAACGAGCCGAACCAAACAAGGTTAAGATCGCTTCTGCGTCAGGCAGAGCCTCTTTTTGCTCATTTAAAGCGGCGACCAACTGTTTTTGGCAATCGAGCTTTCTTAAAGCATAGCCTTTATCTTCTGTTAGTCCGTCCAAATAGCGTGAGGTTTTTAACCACGACAATTCTTCTTCTAACCATTTTAACTCTTGACGTAATAACGCACTGCCACGACGAGGAATAATGCCGCCATAGACGGTAAATAACTGACGAATGAAGTGAATCGAATAATCAATTTGCTCTAACGCTTCAATCGAGGGTTGTTCAGTGTAGATTTGTTCATGGTAATGCCAATGCGATAAGCCATGTTCCAGAGATTGAATAAAGCACTCTTCTACGCTGAATTTAGGATCCGTTTCTATTAATGAGAAATCCACCACCGGATCGGACGTGTAGTTTTGCGCTAAGCGATAACCTCGCGCAGCTTTACTTAAATTACCTAAACGCATGCCACCTTGATCGGATAAAACCCGAGCTAAGGTAAACAATGATTCAGTTTGACCTGATTTTAACTCCAGCTCCACTTCGCAAATGGGGCTTTGATTTTCACCAGCAATCACGACACCTTGATCGAAAGCAACTTCAATTTGACTGCCATCTGGCATACTTAATAACCATTGCTCACGCTCAAAGTTAGTAGCGAACAACGGGACTATCTCTTGTTGCAGAGTCTGAAGATCACGTCCTTCAGGCCAAATATCCTGTGGATGAAGGGAAAGATCGGGTTCATTACTTGAGTGCTCAGCATTATATTCAGGTCGCTGATGCAAACCTGCCACTACTCTACCTGCGGTTTTGACGGTTTGAACATACACATCATCGCTTTGACGAATACGTAAACCAATATCATGCAGACGTAGCCAAGAATCGGTCGTATCAAAGTAGGTATTACCCAGCTCTTTACAACTGTGTTGCAGGACTTTGGTTTCTGCGATTTTTTTCTTTAAAACTTCAGAAAATTCAGGGGATACAAAAAACTTAAGTTCTATCTCGGTTTCCATAATGCGGCCTATGATTAATGACCCTCAAAGAATATTGTGGATTTGAATCGTGGGCAAGAAAGAAATCACTTTGTCTATTTATATATTGAATAAAACAGCATCAATCTTCCTCAGATTTCAGCTCATTTCATTTTTACATAGACTAAAATGGTATGAATGCTATGAAGATTACGTTAACATGCGCGCGACTTTATAGCACTGTCCAGCATTTGAGCAGAAACCCGCTTAAATGAAAATGAGTTATATTATTTGTAGGTTAAATAACCATGCCAGTAAATACAATTATGGGGTTATTTGCAAAGTCCCCTATTAAGCCTTTGCAAGAACACGTTGTATGTGTAAATGAATGTTGCTCACAACTGATCCCTTTTTTCGAACATTGTTTAAAGAGTGACTGGGATACAGCGAATCAAATTCGTGAAGATATCTCGCGTCTAGAGCGCGAAGCAGATGTATTAAAACGAGAAATTCGTCTAAAGCTGCCACGCGGTCTATTTATGCCAGTTGATCGTACCGATATGCTTGAGCTGTTAACTCAACAAGATAAGCTTGCCAACCTTGCTAAAGATATTGCAGGCCGCGTTATCGGACGACAATTAGAGATTCCTTCACAAATTCAAGAAAGCTTTCTAGCCTATGTTTCTCGTTGTCTTGATGCCGCTAAACAAGCGCAAGAAGTAATTCATGAACTTGATGAATTACTAGAAACCGGCTTTAAAGGTCGTGAAGTAACCCTTGTTGCTGAAATGATTAATCAACTAGATGAAATTGAAGATGATACTGACTCGATGCAAATTGCATTACGTCAGGAATTAATGGCGATTGAATCTAAATACAATCCGATTGATGTTGTATTTTTATACAAAATTCTTGAATGGGTTGGTGGTATTGCCGATCAAGCACAGCGTGTTGGTGCTCGTTTGGAAGTGATGTTGTCTCGTTCATAATGTAATCGAAGCAGCAATAATAAATAAGAAAAGTACAAAATAACAAACCAGGCAGCAGTGGGGTGTGATTCCCGACAACAAGCTTGCCTAACCTGTTATCTCAAAACTAGGTATTACAATGGATATCCTCGCTAACTACGGCACTATTTTAATTTTAGTTGCAGCGTTTTTTGGTTTCCTAATGGCTGTTGGTATTGGTGCAAATGATGTTGCCAATGCCATGGGCACATCTGTTGGTTCAAAAGCACTAACAGTTAAACAAGCGATTGTTATCGCAATGATTTTTGAATTCGCAGGGGCTTACCTTGCGGGCGGTGAAGTCACCGACACAATCCGTAAAGGGGTCATCGATACGTCTTACTTCGCCTCTCAACCTGACGTCTTAGTCTACGGTATGATGGCGTCATTATTGGCTGCAGGTACTTGGCTTCTTTTAGCCTCATACATGGGCTGGCCAGTATCAACGACTCACTCTATTATTGGTGCTATTATTGGTTTTGCTTGCGTTTCTGTTGGTACAGAGGGCGTAGACTGGCACTCTGTTCAAGGAATCGTTGGTAGTTGGATCGTCACCCCCTTTATTGCTGGTATTTTTGCCTATGGTATTTTTGTTAGTGCCCAACGACTGATCTTTGATACCGAAAACCCGTTACTCAATGCTAAACGCTTTGTTCCGGTATATATGTTTATTACCACTATGGTTATCGCTCTAGTAACCATCAAAAAAGGTCTTAAACATGTCGGATTACATCTAACTCATGGCGAAGCTTGGCTATACTCTGCCGGTATTTCTGGTCTAGTTATGGTTTGTGGTTATCTTTATATCAATAGAAGATTTGCGAGCCACAAAGAAGATCGTAGCTTTTCTGGTGTAGAAAGCATTTTCAGTGTCTTAATGGTTATTACCGCTTGTGCGATGGCTTTTGCTCACGGTTCTAACGACGTAGCAAATGCTATTGGGCCTCTTTCTGCGGTTGTGGCTACGGTTGAGAATCTAGGTCAACTGACAGCTAAAAGTACAATTGCATGGTGGATTCTTCCATTAGGCGGTGTCGGTATTGTAGTCGGTCTAGCTACTATGGGCCATAAAGTAATGGCGACGGTCGGTACTGGTATTACCGAATTGACGCCAAGCCGTGGTTTTGCCGCTCAGCTAGCAACCGCTTCAACCGTAGTATTGGCTTCAGGTACAGGCTTACCAATTTCAACCACTCAAACCTTAGTGGGTGCGGTATTAGGTGTTGGCTTTGCTCGTGGTATTGCGGCACTAAACTTAGGTGTAGTACGTAACATTGTGGCTTCTTGGATCATCACCCTACCTGCTGGTGCGGTGTTAGCCATTGTATTCTTCTACGCTCTTCAAGGTTTATTTGGTTAACCATCAAAATGGTTCGCAGTAACTGACTCTGTCATCACTGTGTCATAATTATTACTTCGAAGTAAAAAGAGGGAGCGAAAGCTCCCTCTTTTGTTGCACCTAAAGCGGAAACTTCTTACTATTCGATAATATTATATATAGCCATTTCATTCATATTGGCTACTTGGGTTTAGCCCAAAGTTTTACACCAATTAAAAGGGACACAATGTGAAAAAGCTTCTTAGCTTCGTATTATTGGCATGTTTTTTTGCCCCAATGACCTACGCGAGTGAATTCTACATTTCAGATAAACTTTTTACTTATGTACACTCTGGCCCTAGCAATGATTACCGAATTATTGGCAGCGTCAACGCAGGAGAGAAAATTAAACTTCTTTCTAATAATAAAGCCACTGGGTTTAGTCAAATCATCGACGCCAATGGTCGTAAAGGCTGGGTAGAAAGTAAATACGTTACTCAAGAAGTCAGTATGTCGATTCGCTTACCACAGCTTGAAAAAGAGCTCACTACGGTGAAAGAGCAATTGAGTCATGCTCGAGAAACATCGGATACTGAAAAAGCAGGCTTAGTCAGTTCTCTGGAATTGAGTAAAAAACAAATTACTGACTTAGAAACCAACTATCGTAATATCAATCAACAACTCATCGATTCACAAGAAGAAGTTCGTGCCCTGCGTGCGAAAATTGATACTCAAAAAGAAGACTTGTTGCTACGTTACTTTATGTACGGCGGTGGTGTGGCTGGCTTAGGTTTACTCTTTGGTCTGATCCTGCCTCATATTATTCCACGTCGTAAGAGAAACCCTGGCGGCTGGGCTTAATACTTAAGCATCCCTAAATACCATAACGGCTTCCCATCAAAGGAAGCCGTTTTTCTATCTCATTCATACTCAAGATAATTTGATGCAGTTATACCAAGCAGAATATATCACCACGATATCTGCTGTTAGTGCATTGGCGATAAAGCAATACCTTCAAACACCACACCATCCCAACCATGAATAATAAAATTTCGGATATTTTGGTGATCGGTGTTTTCTGGGTGGGCTAATACATCTTGTCGATAATAATGACCAAAACACGCTAAAGTCTGCGCTTGAGTTAAATCATGCTGGCGAGCAAAAGCTAAAATTTTACATGAGCCATTATTTTGACCCGCCTCATTATCTAACTCACCATTTTTAAAGGCCGTCGGGGTAAATGTGTAATTAGCATCAATAACCGCTATGGTTTGTTCAAATTCTACCGATAACGGCTCTGTTCTTATTTGGTGTAAAAATTCATTTAATTCCATCATTCTCTCCTCTTATCCAAAGTTGAGGTTAATTTAACCATTCATCTTGTCTACAAATTCGACATTTTATTATGAATCTTTAAATAAAAAACCGCTGCAACAAACAGCGGTTTTATATTGTCATGAGTTAAGTGTATCGCTTATGCAGGCTCTTGGAAGATCACTGTATCCGCTTTCTTGGTATAGTGCTCCATACGATGGAAGTTAAGATAGCGATAGGTATCCGCCGCCGTCGCATTGATTTGCTCAGCATACTCTAGGTATTCCTCTTTGGTTGGAATACGGCCTAAAATAGCGCCAACCGCTGACAACTCAGCCGAAGCCAAGAAAACATTCGCCCCATTACCTAAACGGTTCGGGAAGTTACGAGTTGACGTCGACATGACCGTTGATTTCTCAGCAACACGCGCTTGGTTACCCATACACAATGAACATCCCGGAGTTTCAATACGCACCCCAGCGCGACCAAAGATGCCGTAGTAACCTTCTTCCGTCAGTTGGTCTTTATCCATCTTGGTTGGCGGCGCAACCCATAAACGGGTTTCGAGCTCACCTTTATGTTTTTCCAAAAGTTTACCCGCTGCGCGGAAGTGGCCAATGTTAGTCATACAAGACCCAATAAACACTTCATCAATCTGTGTACCTTGAACCTCTGACAGCAAACGAGCATCGTCAGGATCATTCGGCGCACATAGAATTGGCTCATCGATTTCGGCTAAGTCAATTTCAACCACATGAGCGTATTCAGCGTCTTCATCAGCGCTCATTAGCTCAGGGTTCGCTAACCACTCTTCCATCGCTTTAATGCGACGCTCAATGGTACGACGATCGCCATAACCTTCAGAGATCATCCACTTCAACATCACGATGTTAGAGTTTAAGTATTCGGCAATGGATTCTTCAGAAAGCTTCACCGTACAGCCCGCAGCAGAACGTTCCGCTGAAGCATCGGAAAGCTCAAACGCTTGCTCAACCGTTAGGTGTTCAAGGCCTTCAATTTCCAGTACACGACCAGAGAATTCATTGATCTTACCGGCTTTTTCAACCGTTAAGAGACCTTGTTTGATGCCGTAGTAAGGAATCGCATGCACCAAATCACGCAGTGTAATACCGGGCTTCATTTCACCTTTAAAGCGAACTAAAACAGACTCAGGCATATCAAGTGGCATAACCCCCGTTGCTGCCGCAAAAGCGACCAAACCAGAGCCAGCAGGGAAGGAAATCCCTAATGGGAAGCGAGTATGTGAGTCGCCACCAGTTCCTACTGTATCAGGCAGTAACATGCGGTTTAACCATGAGTGGATAATACCGTCACCAGGGCGAAGCGACACCCCACCACGATTCATAATGAAATCAGGTAGCGTATGGTGCGTATTCACGTCAACGGGTTTTGGATAAGCCGAGGTATGACAAAAAGACTGCATTACAAGATCAGCCGAGAAACCTAGGCAGGCAAGGTCTTTAAGCTCATCACGAGTCATTGGCCCAGTGGTATCTTGCGAGCCCACCGTCGTCATTTTAGGTTCGCAATAAGTGCCAGGGCGAACGCCTTCAACACCGCAGGCTTTACCCACCATTTTTTGTCCTAAAGTAAAGCCTTTATTGGACTCAGCCACAGGGACAGGACGGCGGAAAACTTCAGAGGGTTCCAAACCTAATGCGGTACGAGCTCGGTCGGTTAAACCACGACCAATGATCAATGGAATACGACCACCAGCACGAACTTCATCGTACAACACATCGGTTTTCAGTTTGAAAGTCGCAATCACATCATCAGTGCCGTGTTTGCAAACTTTGCCGTCGTGAGGATAAATATCAATCACGTCACCCATGTGCATTTTGGAGACGTCGAGTTCAATCGGGAGCGCACCAGCATCTTCCATAGTATTGAAGAAGATCGGGGCAATTTTACCACCTAAACAGAAACCACCAGCACGTTTGTTTGGCACGAATGGAATGTCATCACCCATAAACCACAATACTGAGTTAGTAGCAGATTTACGAGATGACCCGGTCCCCACCACATCACCCACATAAACCAGTGGATGGCCTTTTTCTTCTAAAGCTTGAATTTGCTTGATAGGGCCGACATTGCCCGGATCATCAGGATTGATGCCTTCACGCTCATTTTTGAGCATCGCTAATGCATGCAGAGGAATATCTGGACGTGACCATGCATCCGGAGCCGGAGACAAGTCATCGGTGTTGGTTTCGCCGGTTACTTTAAAGACCGTTAACGTCACTTTATCATCAAGTTTTGGCTTTTTCAGGAACCATTCCGCATCGGCCCAAGATTGAAGAACCGCTTGAGCAAAGGTATTGCCCGCTTTGGCTTTCTCTTCAACATCATGGAATGCATCAAACATTAATAATGTGTGTTTTAAGGCTTCAGTAGCAATAGGAGCCAGTAACTCATCGTCTAAGAAGCTCACTAATGGCTCAATGTTATAACCACCTTGCATAGTGCCAAGCAACTCAGCGGCTTTTTCACGAGAAATCAGTGGTGATTGGGCTTCATCTTTCGCTACCGCCGTCAGAAAACCGGCTTTAACGTAAGCGGCTTCATCAACACCGGGTGGTATACGGTTAACAAATAGATCAAGAATGAATTCTTCTTCACCTTGAGGTGGGGTTTTTAGTAATTCTACCAAAGCAGCAACCTGCTCTGCGTCTAAAGGTTTTGGGACAATTCCTTCAGCGGCACGCTCTTCGACGTGTTTACGGTAGGCTTCAAGCACGACTCATTCCTCTCATTGCGGTTTACTTTTACTATGATAATCAAAGTAAACATCCATGGAAATTTGGCTTCCTGCCCATTTTTTATTATGAATTGGTATTAATAATCGAATATGGTCGGAGCCAAAGTGTTAGTGTCAGGATAACAAATTTAACCAAAAATTAAAATCTGCCGAGTTTGACCAAGCTAGCAAAGTGACATTAAAGTTGCTGAAAAACTTGGCCAAACACGTCATTTATATCTATGGTCGGCGGAAAGTGCCATCAAAACATTGACCCTATCATCAGATAGGCCGAACGGTAACCTTCCTCCGTTTGACCATACGCCAAAATAATCGGGCCGATTGGCGAATCTACCCCAGTAAATACGGTTCCTGCCGCATACATGGAGTCGCTATCCCACTTTTTATTGGTATCATTCCAAACCCCACCATATTCCAGCGAGCCACCAATATAGACCGGAGATTTGAATAGCCCAAAGTCATTATCGAACCATTTATAACGGTACACTAAACTGGTGTAAGCTTTATTTCGCCCAAGTAAGCTGTCTCTTGGTATGCCAGATAAATTCAGAAAACCACCTAGTTCTTTCGGATCTATCGGTAAATCAGAACTATCGCTGTCAACCACACCATAATCAAAACGACCGACCAAGGTGTGCTTTTGATAACTTTTCGCTAACATAAACATGGTGCTGACTTCCGCCACTTTCTCATCTGACTCATCATCATAATCATCAAATGAATATAAATATTCGACATCAGCATAATAACCTGTGGTTGGGAAGTTAAAGTCATCTAAGGTATCAAGGCGATATCGAACATAGGCGGCTTGTCTGGTGTAATCTTCATCTCCAAAAGCAGGAAGCCCAGCTAAACTGGTATTTCCTTCGGTATAACGTAGACCTAACCTGAGCTCTTGCCATAAGGTGGGTTGATAACCAATGGCGAAATCCCCCACCCACTTAACATAATCGACCGGCAATGAATTTTCTGTATCCGATAATTCAGTTTGCCCCGTATAGCTGCTAGAAAAATCATAGGATTCAGGAATGAAAAAATTCGATTTTTCATCGCTATAAGAACCTTCGAGCGATAGAAAGTATTGCTGATCATAAGTCAGAGGGTAATACAGCTCTAAACCAAAAAATTTATCGGTACCGATTTCAACATTCGCGCGTAACTCAGCACCACTATCGTCTAAATCGGTAAAATTACTGGTCATGCCTATCGAATATTTACTGGAGTTCTGAAAGTTATCTTCCATGAAAAAGCGAAAATCTAAATAATTCGGCCCCCACTCTTTTTCATTCACTTTCAAGTTTAAATCGGTGGTCCCATCTCCATTATCTTGATAATCATAGGACACTCGTTCAAATCGATCTAAGGCATACAAATCTCGCACTTTTTGTTCAATTTGTTCTGAGGTGTATTCCTGACCAGCCTTAATATCCAAACGCGCTAACAGTAATTTTTCATTGTAATGACTGTTGTTATCGATATTGACTTGTTTTATTTCAAGATCCGCACCGCTTTTGAAGGCTTTACGTTTTTCTGTTTTCGTCATTTGATAGGCTCGATAAGCCTGCGCATCAATCGAATATTGGGCTAAAACTTGCTTATGTGCTAACGCAGCTTGATAACCTAACCCATACGCTTCCGGCATTTGTGAAAAATCGGTAGTGCTCATTTGCCCGACCGCCGGTTTAATCAAGACGTCTTGCGAACTCAGTAAGTCCGTTTGCTCTTGTGTGCTGCGACGAACTAAATAATTAGATAATTGATTACCGACACTCAAGAAGGTGTTTAGTTGTTCTCCCGTTTTGTAATCGGTACTGATGTCGACAGCAATAATAACATCTGCTCCCATCGCACGCGCTAACCCTACCGGCATATTGTCAGTCACACCGCCATCCACCAACAACATGCCTTTATAAGGGTAAGGTGGCAAAGCGCCGGGAACCGACATACTTGCCATCATAGCGTCAACAATTTCGCCCTCTTGAATAATCACCGGCTTTAAATTAACGATATCAGTGGCAACAGCCCGGTAGTGCACAGGAAGTTGATCGAAAGAATCAAAGGCTGGCAAATTGCCCGTACTTTGACGCAAAATTTGCAACATGTTTTGACCTTGTACCACCCCTTTAGGCACCTTCACTTCTAACCAGCGTAAGCCCAAATCCGTGTGTAATTGATAGCGGTCATCGTACTCTTTATCTCTGACTCTTCGCTCGCTACGACCAACACGATCGTTATAGCCGCTATTCCAATCAATGCCTTGTACGGTTTTTTGAATATCCTCTGCCGTCATTCCTAAAGCATACAGTCCACCGACATAAGAGCCCATACTGGTGCCAGTGACGATATCCACCGGAATATGAAGCTCTTCTAAAACCTGTAAGACCCCGATATGAGCGGCCCCTTTAGCCCCGCCTCCAGCCAATACCACCGCAATGGTAGGACGAGTCGAGCCATCTGGCATTACTTGTTGAGCACTGGCAGACAGACTCAATAACGCCAGAGAAAAAGCACCTATTACAATACGAAAGCGTTTCAAGCAAATATCCTTTTTTATCGCTCGCGATAAGTTAAATGAAAGTGGTAGCTAAACATCAATGTTAACCAGTTTGATATAAAACATATTTATGTAAAACATGTCTATGTAAAACGCATCTCTAGGTAAAACACAGCTCTAGGTAAAACTAAAGCTTAGTCATGCTTAGCCACCTTAACTTAGCAACGTAAATTAACGTTATTTATTGGTGTTAGTGTCACCATCTTCCATTTGGGCATTATCAACGATGTGATTTTCACCAATATCTTGAGGTAGCACTAAGTTTAAGATGATCGCCACAATACCGCAGAGACTCACACCTTGTAAGCTAAACTCACCAATACCAAATGCCATACCACCGATCCCAAAAACCAGTGTCACAGCGACAATAACCAGATTGCGAGACTTGTGTAAATCGACCTGATTTTTGATCAAAGTATTCAAACCCACGACGGCAATCGATCCAAATAATAAGATCATAATACCGCCCATCACCGGTACGGGAATAGTTTGTAAAATTGCCCCTAACTTACCAACAAAAGCCAAAACCAATGCGGTAATAGCGGTCCAAGTCATGATCACCGGGTTAAAGGCTTTGGTTAACATCACCGCGCCAGTCACTTCTGAATAGGTCGTATTCGGTGGTGCGCCAAAAAATGCCGCCGCCATAGTGGCTACCCCATCACCAGCCATCGTGCGGTGTAACCCCGGTTTTTTCAGATAATTTTTACCCGTTACATTAGAGATGGCTAAAATATCCCCTACATGCTCCACCGCAGGTGCGATCGCCACCGGAATCATAAAAAGAACCGCGTTAATATTAAATTCAGGGAAGGTAAAATTAGGAAGAGATAACCAAGAAGCTTGTTGAACCGGAGTAAAGTCAACCACACCAAAGACAACACTGGCACAGTAACCACTTAAAATCCCACCAAAGATAGGGATCAATTTAAACCATCCTTTGCCGAAAATACTCAAGCCGATGGTCACTAATAAGGAAATAGAAGAGATCCACAGTGCGGTGTCATGCATCACTAATTGGGTACCACCGTCGCCGCTTTTCCCCAGAGCCATATTGACGGCTGCGGGTGCTAAACCTAACCCGATCACCATGATCACCGGGCCAACGACCACTGGCGGTAATAAGCGATGAATAAAACCCACACCTCGAATGCGAATGATGGTTGCTAAAATAACATACACAACCCCTGCTGCCATTAAACCACCTAAGGTGCTCGGAATCCCCCAAGTTTGAACTCCGTACATAATTGGGGCAATAAAAGCAAAAGAGGAAGCTAGGAAAATAGGGACTTGCCGCTTCGTCACGAATTGAAATAATAATGTACCAATACCCGCACCAAATAATGCCACACTCGGATCTAACCCGGTTAGCAATGGAACGAGAACTAATGCGCCAAATGCTACGAATAACATTTGTGCTCCCTGCAATACTTTTAACATAACGCCCTACATCCTTTAAAAAAAACAAACTTACGGATTCTATCACTAAAGTGAAATTTAAACAGAAAAGACTCAGATTGTTTTTCAATCTCTCATTGCTACTTTTAAAACCACGGCTGCATTAGATAATGTGAAATAAAGCCCCAATACAAAAATAACGGCCAATGGGGCCGCTATTTTCTTCAATTTTCGCTTTTCGTTATTCCTTGCCAAACATTAGCCCGCCCACTCATATAAAGCAGGGATCTGAATAATGTGATTATCAAACTGAATCAATAAGCTTCCTGGCAATATTTGCTGCAACTTCACCACAGGATCAATGATCCATTCGCCTTCGTGGACGTTTTTCCCATTCACTTTGATCCAACGACTGTCGGCTCTCGATGAGTACATGTGGGTTTCAAAGTTCATTGCTGGTAATCGACCACGAAACCTAGTCTCATTTCCCACTAAATTAATAGCATCGCTCAGTTGTTGAGAGGAGGGTTTCCTCTTAGCTGACGCTCCCACTGAATCAGGGTGTGCTTGTAACGCAGATTGAAACTTTTCCGCTAACTCAGGAGATAACCCAGAAAGATCCAAGTGATCCACATTCCAGTCTTCTCGGCCATCGTTCACGTTCACTTGATCGGTTTGGATGATTTTACCGGTTGACGACTGATTAGAATTATCCGCGTTTGTCGTTACTGGTGTTGGAACACTCGTATTATGTGAGACCGACTGTTTAGCGACCAACGGTTTAACGATAGGCTTGGCCGCTGCGCTCGCTCTCGAATCAACAATAAAGCTTCCTGGTAAAGGGCGAAGCGTTTTAAGCTCAGGGTAAGACAGCCGCTGAGCAACTGGATCCTCCCTCTTTATACCCTGTAATGAACCCAAGTCAGCCGCCATACTTGATTGGCTTATTGCCTCTAACTGAGGGCGCTCTTTCGTCTTTATAAGCATTGGATAAACCATGGCGGCCACCACCAACAAAGGCAACACAAATAAAGTAGCTTTTATGTAGTGGCTGCGTTTTTCTGCCCTCATTGACGCTGGCTGACGAAGTGGCCCATTCGAAGCTGGCATTTGCGCTTGGTAGGCTTGTTCCGATTGTTTTAACGCTTGCATCACTTGTGACATCATTTTTCCCCAATGAACGATGAAACGCCAACATCAACCACTCGAGGCGCTTGAGAATTCACATAGCTATCAAGCAACATGCGTGTTTTTTTACCAGCAATGCCATCAACATGAATGCCTTGCCACAATTGAAAAGCCTCTACTTTTTGTTTCACACTATGATCAAACTCGCTGGTATTGTGTATTGGTTCACCTAAAACCTGCGACAATAAACGGTTTAGTTTCACGACCTCTTCCCCTTTGGAATACAGTTTCAAGGTGCGATCTGCAAGGTCGCTATGCCAAAGCAATTGATACTCACCCGACCAATGCTGCTTGAGCCAGTTAAGTGGTACTTCAATCCGTTCATCGTCCATTAACAGCTGAGCTTGGTCATCCGTCAGTTTGTATAAAATGGCAAAATAAGAACGATAATTATCTTGCATCGTCAACATAGCAGGGCGATTGATCACCGCAAGATCATTTAACGAGCCCGAGGCTTGGTAGCAATACAATTGTGCCCTGATTGCTTGCTGGCAATTGGCTTCCGTGCTGGTAACCTCATAACCCCATAATGAAAATAACGTGCGCATCGAAGCCAGAGGATTATGACTGGCTTGTATCAAAGGGGTCACTAACTCATCCACCTTATGTAAGGAAGAAGACTCTGTATTCAAAGCTTCTGGGTTTGAGTGGTTAGCCGTCAATGACTCGGCCTTTGTTGACTCCGTCTCAAGATGGATATTTGAAGTAGAATCTTGCTTTAATTGGTTGGCTTGTACAGAGTGCCCATTGACATACCAAGTGCTAGCCAACATCCAAAGCAGCCCCGCCACTACGCTCCCAACCAGCAAACTGCCCGCATACCCAACCCAGTTAACATGAGTACGGTGTGAGGCTACAGATTGAGCATAAGGAGATCGCGAGCTGGCAGGATCCATATTTACCGGACACTGAAATGACATCACATCTTGGCATGCCTTTTGTGCCACCGACAGAGACACTTGCGCCTCCCCGCTGTAATAGGCATACAGTAAACATTTATCACACACCAGATTGATCAAACGCGGGACACCCTGGGTCTGCTTAGCAATCCACTTCGTCGCCTTAGCGGTAAAAATATCTTGCTGACAGCCCGCTACGTGCAAACGAAATTGAATATATTGTGACACTTCATCAGCCGTGAGCGGTAACAAATGGTAGCGCCCAGTAATCCGCTGAGCCAATTGCCGCAATTGCTCGGTTTGTAATTTATATTGCAGTTCTGGTTGGCCGATCAACAACACGCGTAATAACTTTTGGCTTTCAGTTTCTAAATTGGTTAATAAACGCAATTGCTCTAACACATCAGCAGATAAATGCTGAGCTTCATCAATCAATAATAAGGTTTTTATCCCTTTACCATGGTTATCCAACAAGTATTGATAAATCGCCTGGGTTAATTGTTTTAGGCTGGCTTCAGGTTGATAGGCAATGGAAAACTCATCGCATATCGCCTCCAGTAAATCTGAACTGGTGTAAGTTGGATTGAGCAATAATCCGGTTTTCACTTGATCGTCTAAGACACTCAATAACGCTTTGGATACGGTGGTTTTTCCCGTCCCCACTTCACCAGTTAATAGCGCAAAACCGCCGCCGCCACCTAAGCCAACCTGCAAATGATTCATGGCTTCTCGGTGTCGCGCACTTAAAAAAATATAACGAGAGCTTGGAACTATGGTGAACGGTAAATCGGTGAGACCAAAAAAGTCTTTATACATGCACAATACTCAAAATTAACACTAACGATGAAGTAACCTATAAGCTACACCAATCCCCTAGCGATTTATAGCAAGAAGCCAGCGCAATGTAGCGCAAATTCCATTTATTGCTAGAATATCGACTCATTACATTGATTTGCATTAGTTGAAAAAGGACACATTGTGGAAATATATCTTGTTGGCGGTGCGGTACGAGATCATTTACTTGGCATCCCCAATTACGATAAAGATTGGGTGGTCGTCGGCAGTAGTCCACAAGAGATGCTCGCACAAGGTTTCCGTGCGGTGGGACAAGACTTTCCGGTTTTTTTACATCCACAAACGCAAGAGGAATACGCCCTTGCCAGAACAGAACGGAAATCGGGACAAGGTTATACTGGTTTTGAGTGCCATTACGCGCCAGATGTCAGTTTAGAAGAGGATCTTGCGCGACGGGATTTAACCATCAATGCCATCGCCCAAAGCGCCGATGGCAAGCTTTACGATCCTTATCATGGGCAAGCGGATCTAGAGCAACTCTTGTTACGCCATGTGTCTCCCGCTTTTAGCGAAGATCCATTACGAGTCTTACGGGTAGCACGATTTGCCGCCAAGCTCAGTCCTCTGGGGTTTTCAATTGCCCCAGAAACTATGCAATTAATGAAACACATCGTCCAATCCGGTGAGTTGCAATACCTCACCGCTGAACGCGTATGGCAAGAGTGGCAAAAATCGCTATCCACTCAAGCGCCACAAGTTTTTCTTGAAGTCTTAAAAGAATGCGGCGCGTTAGCTGATATTCTACCTGAAGTCGATGCCTTATTTGGGGTACCTCAACCGCCACAATGGCATCCAGAAATTGATACCGGTATTCACACCTTGATGGTCGCCCAACAAGCAGCCCAATTAAGTGAGCAACTCTGCGTTCGCTTTGCCGCGCAAGTGCATGATCTTGGCAAAGGCGTAACACCAAAGCACGAATGGCCGAGCCATAAAATGCATTGTCATAGCGGCATTTCATTAATCAAAACACTGTGTCAAAGACTCACCGTACCGAATGAGTGCCGAGATTTAGCCTTATTGGTGTGCCAACATCATTCCAATATTCATCGCACTTTTGAACTTAAAGCCTCGACCGTACTCAAATTGTTCAATCAAATCGATGTCTGGCGAAAACCCGAACGTTTTCAACAAGTATTGCAATGCTGCCAAGCAGATCATCAAGGTCGCTTAGGTATGCAAGCTGCTCCTTATCCACAAAAACATAGAATGCAGCACTATTACCAAGCCGCAATTGCAATCGATGTTCAATCAATTATTCAACAAGGCTTTCAAGGTAAAGCCATTCGTGAAGAATTAGATAAACAACGGATACAGGCCATTCAACAAGCCAAAGAGTCATACTAACACTATGAAAAGTTTGAAAAGCTTGTAAGAAACATCGACAATGATGAAAAATTGAAACCCTCTTAACAATAATTTATTAATAATAGCTTAAGTTTGAATGAGTTATCTCACCTCAAACGACACATAGGAACCTCCTGTCTCATGACCATTTTTGACTCTATTGTGCTTGGCATAATCGAAGGTATTACGGAATTTTTACCCATTTCATCCACCGGACACATGATTGTTGTCGGTGATTGGTTAGGCATTGCCAACACAGATACCAACCAAGCTTTTGAAGTGATCATTCAAGTAGCGGCCATTTTAGCGGTGATTGCCAATTATAAAGAAAAGTTTCATCCTCGCTTTTTTGAACTGTGGGTGAAAGTCGCTGTCGCCTTCTTACCCATTGGGATCATTGGCTTCTTATTAAGCGATGTGGTCAAAGCCTTGTTCAGCGTCACAATTGTCGGCGTGATGTTTATTATCGGCGGGATCATCTTTATTGCCGTGGAACGCTATTACCAAGAAGAAGCGTGCCCGACGGTTGATGTCAACGACGTCTCCATGAAACAGGCCATGTGGATTGGCTTTGCGCAAATCTTTGCACTCGTCCCCGGAACCAGCCGTGCTGGCGCAACGATTATTGGCGCAATGTTAGTTGGTTTAAACCGTAAAACTTGTGCGGAATTTTCATTCTTATTGGGCTTACCGGTTCTTGCCGCCGCTTCAGGTTATGATTTATTAAAACACTACCAAGATTTTACCAGTGCTGACTTTACTAACTTAGCAGTCGGCTTTGTCACCGCCTTTATTGTCGCGTATTTCGTTATTAAGTTATTCATCAACTTCTTAGCAAAATTCACCTTTGTTGGCTTTGGTGTTTACCGCATCCTCTTTGGGTTATTACTCTTAGCGATGGCTTAATCAAGCATTGAGCGACTGTGATGCCTTATACCAATCTACTAGGTAACCAAAAGGCACGGCGGCAGCAACTAACCTCCCCCTTAATAAAAAACGAGCTCTGATGGCTCGTTTTTTTAATGACGAATTGGTTAGTTAATTTTAACGGTTAAAAAGCAAAGTCTGCCAAGGTTAAGCTGTTTTTAGGGCCTTGAAACTGCTGCCAAATTTGCTCAATAGTTCGTCCATCTGAAGCAATGAGGAGTTGCGGAGAGAGCTCCCACAAAGGGCGTAACACAAATTCAAATTTAAAAATATCGCTTCTAGGCAAGGTTGGATTGTCAGTCGACACTTGCTCCCCAAACAATAATAAATCCAAATCTAAAGTTCGGTCTTGTAGTTTTTGAGCATTAGGTTGACGTCCCCACTTTAACTCAATATTTCTTAGCTGATGGTGCAATTGAGTCAGTGAGAGCTCAGTATCTAATTCCATCACGCAATTATAAAAAGCATGGCTATCAAACCCGACTGGCTGGCATTCATACACATTAGACGCGCGAACCAAGCCTAATAAAGACAACTCTTGATAGGCTGCCCTAATATGAGTTTGTCTTTCAAGATTAGAACCTACTCCAATATAGGCTAAGGTCACAGTTGACCTCGTTCAATAATGACACCAACCCCTTTAGCTTGAGGAACTGCGCCAGGTTTAATCAAATGAATCTTGACCCAAGGAACTGAAAATTGCTCCATGATTAACTCCGCAACTTCTTCCGCCACACGTTCTACCAATTGAAAATGCCCAGATTCTATATGTTGTAATACCGCTTGGCTGACTTTGGCATAATCAAGCGCATCATTAACATCATCACTTTTCCCTGCGGGACGATTGTCATGTGCCATTTCAAGATTAAGAATGAGCTTTTGTTTAATCTCTTGTTCCCAGTCATAAGCACCGATGGTGGTGATCACCTCTAATTGTTCAATAAATACTTTATCCAAAGCTACCCCACTCCCTTTTCTAAGTTAATGACAAGATTAATATTGATGAATGTGTAAGTTTACGACTCATCGGATACCCAATTGAGATAAAAACACGTAAGATGCGAAAAATATACTATATCTAAGCAAATTGAAGTATATATTCCAATCATATCGTTTCACCACTGCCTAGGAAAAGCATGAGTATTTTGGCACTTATTATGATCATTTTCGCGTATTTACTCGGGTCAATCTCGAGTGCGGTATTGATCTGTCGTCTGTGCAAATTGCCCGATCCAAGACAGCAAGGCTCACACAATCCCGGTGCCACTAATGTGTTGCGCGTTGGTGGAAAATCAGCGGCAATTGCAGTGTTAGTCTGCGATATTCTCAAAGGAATGATCCCGGTTTGGCTTAGCTATTACCTCGGCATTGAACCTTTATTATTAGGCTTTATTGGCGTAGCCGCCTGCTTAGGCCATATCTACCCCTTATTTTTTCATTTCAAAGGCGGCAAAGGGGTGGCAACCGCAATCGGTACGATGGCCCCTATCGGTTTTGACTTAACTGGTATGCTCATGGCGACTTGGCTCGTCACTTTTTTTAGCACTCGCTATTCTTCACTCGCGGCTATTATCACCACTTTACTTGCGCCTTTTTACACTTGGTTAGTCAAACCGCAATACACAATTCCAGTGGCGATGTTATCTTGTCTCATCATTTTCCGTCATTATGCCAACATCAAACGCTTAATTGATGGTAGTGAACCCAAAGTGAAATCGAAAACCGCCACCAAAGAAGCGCAAGAATAATACCAATCACACTAATTAACCTCAGCTTCGGATAATTATGCTCAGATAATGAGTGCGGTTGATATCCCCCTCGTTCCATCTCCACGAATCCATGCTCACACAAACCCCACAGCATAAAAAACGGCAACCATTGGCTGCCGTAAGATTTATAGGTGTATGGGTTATTCTGCAATAGGAGCTACCGCGATGGGCTCTAATTGGTCAATCGGCCAACGAGGCTGAGCTTGTACAGAAAGATCGGTCATCTCACCATTACGTAAACGTTGCATTCCCGCATAAGCGATCATGGCACCATTATCAGTACAAAATTCAGTTCTCGGATAATAGACCGCACCACCGACTTTTTTCGCTAACGCTTCTAATGATAAACGAAGCTGTTTGTTAGCACTTACTCCGCCAGCAATAACGATACGCTTTAGCCCTGTTTGTTCTAATGCACGTCGGCATTTAATGACTAAAGTATCACAAACCGCTTCTTGGAAAGCATAAGCAATATCGGCACGCGTTTGTTCAGAATCATCATTTGCAGCAATCGTATTAGCGGCAAAGGTTTTTAAGCCAGAGAAGCTAAAATCCAAACCCGGACGATCAGTCATTGGTCGAGGAAACTTAAAGCGACCAGGAGTACCATTTTCCGCTAAGCGAGAAAGTAATGGACCGCCAGGATAATCTAAACCCATCAATTTAGCGGTTTTATCAAAAGCTTCACCAGCAGCATCATCAATTGATTCACCTAAAATTTGATATTCACCAATACCGTTAACTTCCACCATCATGGTATGCCCACCCGAAACGAGCAAAGCCACAAACGGAAAAGCAGGTGGATTATCTTCCAGCATTGGCGCTAATAAGTGTCCTTCCATATGATGAACTGGCACAGCCGGCACATTCCAAGCGTAAGCCAAACTGCGTCCAATCGTTGCACCAACCAGCAGCGCGCCCACTAAGCCAGGGCCTGCGGTATAAGCCACACCATCAATGTCGCTTGAGGTCAATCCGGCTTCTTTTAACGCCGCCTTAATCAAAGGAATGGTCTTTTTCACATGATCTCGAGACGCCAGCTCAGGCACCACGCCACCATAATCGGCGTGCAATTTAACTTGACTATAAAGTTGATGAGATAACAAGCCTTGCTCTTCATCATAGATGGCAATCCCGGTCTCATCACATGACGTTTCAATACCTAAAATTCGCATAATATTCTCACGACCGTCTAAGTCGATTAGTTGATTTTTCTTTAATTGAGCGTAATCTTACCGCTTCGGAAAAAATTTAACCAGATCTTACCTTGATAATGCTTTACAAATGGGTAGCGATCGGATTAAAATTCCGCACCATTTTTGATCTAGCTGATTACTTTACGTTCCAAGTTTGGGGCGAATTCAAAGATCAGCATTAACGAATAACCCCTGAGGTGAAAGGCATATGCCAGTAGTTAAAGTACGTGATAACGAACCGTTTGACGTAGCATTACGTCGTTTCAAGCGCTCTTGCGAAAAAGCAGGTGTTCTTTCTGAAGTGCGTCGTCGTGAGCATTATGAAAAACCAACAACTGTACGTAAACGCGCTAAAGCAGCGGCTCAAAAGCGTCACGCTAAAAAGCTAGCTCGCGAAAACGCACGTCGCGTTCGCTTGTACTAATAACTTAATCTCCCACTAAGGACTTAAGTTATGGCTCTGATTGACCAACTTAAAGATGAGCAAAAATTAGCGATGAAAGCCAAGGATAAATTACGCCTTGGCACTATCCGTTTAGCTCTTTCAGCCATTAAACAACGTGAAGTCGACGAACAGATCACTCTGAGCGATGACGACATCATTAGTGTGCTGACTAAAATGGTTAAACAGCGTCGCGATTCTGTTACGCAATATGAAGCTGCAAATCGTCAAGATCTTGCAGATGCTGAAAAAGCAGAAATTATCGTTCTTGAGGAATTTATGCCTCAACCGCTTAGCGAAGAAGAAGTGGCAGCTTTAGTTGATAAAGCTATCCTTGATTCAGGTGCAGCGGGCATGCAAGACATGGGGAACGTTATGGGGGTATTAAAACCTCTACTTCAAGGCCGTGCAGATATGGGCAAAGTAAGTGGTTTAGTTCGCGCTAAATTAGCTTAATCTTCCCAAATAAATTAAACCAAGCCGTGCACTTCTTTGGAGTTGCACGGCTTGTTTGTATATAAAAGGATACAAGGTTTCTAGTCCCTAGTTTCTAGGAAAACTATCTCTATTAACTTTAATCCACCAATAAAAACACACTGCAATAACAAGTGAAATATAGGTTATCGCCCCTAGGAACTAGGAACTAGGAACTAGGAACTAGGAACTAGGAACTAGGAACTAGGAACTAGGAACTAGGAACTAGGAACTAGGAACTAAATTATCATTTGCCCAACTTAAACAATCATTAAGAGTTTAAATTTTTATGGCAGGACACATACCACGTAGTTTTATTGATGACCTTCTTGCACGCGTTGATATCGTGGATCTGGTCGATCCGCGAGTAAAACTCAAAAAACAAGGTAAGAACTACGGAGCATGTTGCCCGTTTCATAATGAAAAATCGCCTTCTTTTATTGTTAGCCCTGACCGTCAGACTTATCATTGCTTTGGTTGTGGTGTACACGGTAATGCCATTGATTTTATGATGGAATACGAACACTTAGAGTTCGTTGAAGCCATTGAAGAACTGGCTCACTTACAAGGCTTGGAAGTTCCAAGAGAGCAACGTAGCGGCGGCCAGTTTTCAAATTCAGCCCCTAAAGTTAACGCTGAACAAAAACGTAATTTATACGACTTACTAGGCAGCATTAGCCAATATTACCGCTCCCAACTAAAAGTCGGCGCCAATAAAATCGCAATTGAATACCTTAAAAATCGCGGCTTATCGGGTGAAATAGTCCAAAAGTTTGGCATTGGCTATGTGCCCGATGAATGGGATTGCGTACGTAAAAACTTTGGTCAGCAAAAAACCGTACAGGATATGCTGGTTGAAGGCGGAATGCTGATTGAAAACGATAAAGGAAATCGCTACGACCGTTTTCGTGGCCGAATAATGTTCCCAATTCGTGACCGACGTGGCCGGGTAATTGGGTTTGGTGGTCGAGTATTAGGTGATGAAAAACCTAAATATCTCAATTCACCAGAAACCCCAGTTTTCCATAAAGGTAAAGAGCTTTACGGCCTGTATGACGTCCTACAAAGTCACCGTGAACCTGAACAAATCTTAGTTGTTGAAGGGTATATGGATGTGGTGGCCTTGGCTCAATATGGGGTCGATTATGCTGTCGCGGCGCTAGGAACCTCAACCACGGGCGATCATATGCAAATGCTATTTCGTCAAACCAGTACCGTGGTCTGTTGTTATGATGGTGACCGAGCAGGTAAAGAAGCCGCGTGGCGTGCCATGGAAAATGCTTTGCCCTACTTAACCGATGGTAGACAACTGAAATTTATGTTTTTACCTGATGGTGAAGATCCAGATTCTTATATCCGCGAACACGGTAAACAACAGTTTGAGCAACACGTATTTCATGCTACTTCCTTGTCTGAATTTCTATTTTCGACACTCATGCAACAAGTGGATACCAGCAGCAACGAAGGGAAAGCAAAATTGACCTCGCTCGCGGTTCCTTTAATTGAAAAAGTCCCAGGTGGTACATTACGTCTATACTTAAGGGACTTACTAGGAAAAAAACTCGGGTTACTCGATGAACGTCAATTACAGCAGTTAATCAGTAAAAACAACTCAACACAAACTACACCGCAACCGCATAAAGAAATCAAACGAACACCAATGCGAGTGGTTATTGCGTTACTTTTACAAAAACCCAGCTATGCTGAATTAGCGCCAGACTTAAATTCCATTCGTCAAATTGACTTACCAGGATTAAGTTTATTATTAAACGTACTTGATATTTGCCGAGAAAATCCCAATATCAACTCTGCACAGTTAATGGAATACTGGCGTAATCAAAAAAATGAAGCATTATTATCACGTTTAATGAATTGGGATATCCCCCTCAATGATGATAATGAACAAGATGTATTTTTAGACACATTGGATAAAATACTAGCTCAATGTGTTGAAAAACAAATAGAAACATTGCAAGCGAAAGAAAGAAGCTCCGGCTTATCAGTCGAGGAAAAACGGGAGTTGCAAGATCTCATTCTTCAACGTCCTTAGTTCAGCAACGCCCCAAGATCACGGTTCTTGAGTGGCGAGCAATGATTAAATTTGTTATAATTGGCGGTTTGCATTTCGCATACTAATATTCTTCACTCAGACCTCAAGTTGGATATCGTCGATGGATCAAAATCCGCAGTCACAGCTCAAGTTACTTGTCGCCAAAGGTAAGGAACAAGGCTACCTGACCTACGCCGAAGTAAACGACCACCTACCTGAAGAAATCGTAGATTCAGAACAGGTAGAAGACATCATTCAAATGATTAACGACATGGGTATCCAAGTCGTTGAAACCGCACCTGATGCGGATGATCTTATGTTGAATGAGGCCGTAGCAGATGAAGACGCAGCCGAAGCTGCAGCAGCTGCAGCAGCTGCACTTTCAAGTGTTGAAAGTGAAATTGGCCGAACAACAGACCCAGTACGTATGTATATGCGTGAAATGGGTACGGTTGAACTATTAACTCGTGAAGGTGAGATCGACATTGCAAAACGCATTGAAGATGGCATCAACCAAGTCCAATGCTCAGTCGCAGAATACCCAGGCACGATTTCTTATATCCTTGAACAATTCGATAAAGTTCAAGCCGAAGAGCTTCGCTTAACTGACATTATCTCTGGTTTTGTCGATCCAGATGATGATGGCAACGCAGCTCCAACCGCGACTCACGTTGGTTCAGAATTATCTGTCGTTGATGACGATGATGATGATCTGGATGACGACGATGAAGATGATGACGATTCAGAAACGGAAGAAGAAGAAGTTGGTATCGATCCAGAGCTTGCTCTAGAGCGTTTCACTGAGCTTCGCAATACTTATCAAAATCTTCAACTTGCTATCAACGAACATGGCCGCTCAAGTAAAGCCATCACTGATATCAAGCAAGAGTTTTTAGATGTCTTCCGTCAGTTCCGTTTAGTTCCAAAGCAATTTGACTACCTAGTCAACGGCTTAAAGAACTCAATGGATCGTGTTCGTACACAAGAACGTTTAATTATTCGTACTGTCGTTGAATATGGCAAAATGCCGAAGAAAGCCTTTGTTCAAGCTTTCACTGGTAATGAATCTTCCGATGCTTGGTTAGATGATATTTTATCGTCTGGTAAACCGTATGCAGACAAGATCAAACAAAGTGAAGAAGAGCTACGTCGCTGTATCTTCAAGTTAAAATCTATCGAAGAAGAAACGTCTTTGAATGTACAAACCATCAAAGATATCAGCCGTCGTATGTCAATCGGTGAAGCTAAAGCTCGTCGTGCGAAAAAAGAAATGGTTGAAGCTAACCTTCGTTTGGTTATCTCAATTGCGAAAAAATACACTAACCGTGGTTTACAATTCTTAGATTTAATCCAAGAAGGTAACATCGGTCTAATGAAAGCCGTTGATAAATTCGAATACCGTCGTGGTTATAAGTTCTCAACTTATGCTACTTGGTGGATTCGTCAGGCGATCACTCGTTCAATCGCAGACCAAGCACGTACGATCCGTATTCCGGTACACATGATCGAAACCATTAACAAATTGAACCGTATCTCTCGTCAGATGCTTCAAGAAATGGGTCGTGAACCACTACCAGAAGAATTGGCTGAACGCATGCAAATGCCAGAAGACAAAATTCGTAAAGTCTTGAAGATTGCTAAAGAGCCAATCTCAATGGAAACCCCTATCGGTGATGATGAAGATTCACATCTAGGCGATTTCATTGAAGATACCACTCTAGAATTGCCTCTAGATTCAGCAACCTCAACCAGCTTGAAGTTTGCGACTAAAGACGTTCTAGCAGGCCTAACCCCTCGTGAAGCGAAAGTTCTACGTATGCGTTTCGGTATCGACATGAACACCGACCACACGTTAGAAGAAGTGGGTAAGCAATTCGATGTGACTCGTGAACGTATTCGTCAAATCGAAGCAAAAGCACTACGTAAACTTCGTCATCCAAGCCGCTCAGAAACACTGCGCAGCTTCCTAGACGAGTAAGTAAGCTATTAGTTAGATCAAAAGGTGAGTGTTAAGCTCACCTTTTTTGTATCTACAATTTAAAATGGTTTAAGTGGATAAAAACTAAGCGCATTATACGAGCTCCTATCTAGACAGCACTCAGTCATTCCCCTATAATCTTCCAACAATTCGGCCCCATAGCTCAGTTGGTTAGAGCGCACGACTCATAATCGTTAGGTCCACAGTTCAAGTCTGTGTGGGGCCACCATATACAGAAAGGCGTAGCAGGTTAGTAACCGCTACGCCTTTTTTTGTATTTTCAGTTTTGGGTCAAGTATTTATACCTTTAAAACAACAAACCACACCGTCTTCTTTCTTCACTTGGCACTGTTCAATCAGCAATGTTTTTAATTTCTTGCGAGCTCGAAGTAGTCTTGCTTTGACAGCACTTAACGATAAATCATATTGCTGCGCATACTGTTTTTGGGTCAGTCCTTGCAAGTCACATAACTCAATCACTGACCTCTCAGAAGGTGATAACATTGGCAAGATGATAGGTAAACACGTTTGCATTTGCACAACGGTATCTTGCTCTATTTTATGGCTAGGCACATTGTCATCAATCTCTTCGCTTAATATTTGTTTTCGCAAAACATCAATATAGCGATTCTTCACGACTTTAAATAACCAAGACTTTGCATCATCTAAGTTACAAAAACGGTTAGGATTTTTCATCGAACTTAAAAAGACATCTTGCATGATATCTTGTGCAAGCTCTTGATCTTGCGTTTGTTTAACCAACCAATTGAAAATCAATTTTTCATTGTCATTCCACGCTTTTAATAAACACTTCATCTAATATAGGCTCTCTAAAACGAACAATAAGATGCCTTTTTTAACTTAGGCATCTTATCAACTTGTTTATTCACTGAGTAATTGCATCACGACCTCTTTGCTAGGCACTGATCCCGTATGCTTTACTACACCATCAATCGCGACCCCTGGAGTACTCATGATACCGGCTAACATGATTGCTTCTAAGTTAGTGGTTTTCTCAACCGATACCTTGATATTCATATCTTGAGCCACCTCAATGAATCGGTTTACGGTTTCAGTACAATTAGCACATCCGGAGCCATACACATTCACTTTTTTCATAGTCTACCCTTAATAATAGTAATTAAACATCCAGCCAATCAGCGTGATCGCCACAAAGATGTATCCTGCTAACATTGCAAGTAAGCGATATGTCATCACTTGCTTGAGCATAATAAATTCCGGCAAACTTACCGCAACCGCACTCATGCAAAAGGCCAAAGTCGTACCAAGAGGAACGCCTTTATCAATTAAAGACGCCATAATCGGTACAATACCGCTAGCATTGGTATACATTGGAATTGCAATCAAGGAAGAAACTAGTACTGACCACCATTGACCTGCTGATAAGTTTTCTTTAAACCATTGCGCAGGAATGAAACCATGTATCATTGCGCCAATCCCAACACCAACAATGACCCATTTCCAAATACGTTTAACAACCGCAAGCATTTCTTGTTTGGCAAAAAGGTGATGTTCTTTTAATGACAATGTTTTGGTGGTTACTACATCCACGGTATTGCTAGCTTGCTGCTCATGTTCATAAATATTGGCCAAAAATGGCTGCAACCAACGATAGGATTTAGTCATATCAATTAAAAGGCCAGCAACCACGCCTAATGAAATGCCCAAGATGATATACATTAAGGTGAATTTAATCCCTAATATCCCGCCAAGCATGATCACTACAACTTCATTGATCAGTGGCGAAGTCACCAAAAAGGCCATGGTGACCCCCAAAGGAATACGTGCTGAAATAAATCCCATAAAAAGAGGAATGGAGCTGCATGAACAAAATGGCGTGATCGCCCCAAATGTCGCCCCTAATACATACCCCACCCCTTTTCTTTTGCCTTGTAGGAAATCACGCACACGCTCGACATTCAAAGCTGCTCTTAAAAATGCAATGATATAAATAAGCAAAACCAATAGAACTAAAATCTTAGAGGTATCTTCGATAAAAAAATGAATAGCCTCTGCACTAGGAGTATGGCGAGGTAAGTTGAAAGTATCGTAGGTCAACCAATTCGCTAAGGTAGTAAAAATTTCCAGCATGATGTAATGCACCTTTCATTCAATCTATACTCCTAACACGTAGCAAAGAAAAAAAGGATGCACAAAAGAGGGTTTTTATCTCGATAACAATGGCAATAACTAGATAGCAATAAAATGGTTAATCTCAAGAAAATTGAAAATAAAAAGTTAAGAGCGAGTAAATACACTGTTTATCAACGTATACTCATGAGTAGATAGCGATAAAGCAGCAGCCCTCTTAATCAATAATCTATTTTTAATCACACCAAAAAACGAGGCAGTCGCTCATGACTGCCTCATATCATTATTTCGTCAATATAGTGACTGAAAAAACCTACGCTTGCTTCTGAATAAGTGATTCTCGATACATCACAATGTCATCGATCGTTAACACTGGCATATTGTGTAATTTACCAAAGGCGACGATTTCTTCGGCTCTAGCCATGGTGCCATCTGGGTTAGTGACTTCACATAACACTCCTGCAGGATTCAAGCCGGCAAGTTGCATCAAATCCGTCGTACCTTCGGTATGACCTCGGCGAGTAAATACTCCACCTTGGCGAGCACGCAGAGGAAAAACATGGCCTGGGCGTGCCAGATCATCCGGTTTAGCATCGGCAAAAATCGCGGTTTTTATCGTAGTTACGCGGTCGGCTGCTGATACACCGGTCGTCACGCCTTGTTTGGCTTCAATCGACACAGTAAACGCCGTTTGGTTTTGGCTGTTGTTATTGACCACCATTGGAGGTAATGCAAGTTGATTTGCCTGCTCATCCGTCAAGCATAAGCAAACGATACCACTACCTTCGCGGATCATTAAGGCCATTTGAGTATCGGTTAAGGTTTCAGCGGAATAAATAAGGTCGCCTTCGTTTTCACGGTCCTCATCATCTAAGACAAGAACACCTTGTCCCTGTTTTAATGCCATAAGCGCTGCTTCAACACGCTCAAAAGGGTTACCGAACTCGGCAAGTAAAGAAGGTTGGTTCTGATTCATGGTAATGACTCCTGTAGGTACCAGAATCAGGGCTATTTTTAAGAAGGGATCAAACAGCACTTGGCGAGATACCAAGTACGATCAATACAAGGCCGATAGACTTGAGTCTAACGACATTTATCCTCTCCCATCCAGACTATTACTGTCGGCTCTGGCTTCTCACCAGATCTGCTGACCTCAATCCGAAGATTAAGCGCTCGCGGGCTGATAGCTTCATCGCTATATACCGCCGGTGGGGAATTGCGCCCCGCCCTGAGAATAATTAATAAAACCCACACAATGTGGGAAGCCCATGGTATTACAGAGATCAAATAAAATCTAATATTCAGATAAAAAAAACCTCAGCACAACGCTGAGGTTTCAATCACTAAAAATAATTAAGCGAAAATTAAGCTGCGGCTTTAATCGACTCAACAGCAGCCGTTACTTTCTTCTCACCAATAGGAAGAACTGTACGGCCGTATTCCAAATTAATGATAGTTGCTACTGCAAGGTAAACCGCGCTAGAACCACAGAACAGGCCAACAATACCAGCAATAAAGCCAATCGTTGCATTACCAGAGAAATCACCCGCTGCTAATAAGAAGAACAGAATCGTCAAGCTACCGAATACCACTTGTTTAGCCACTGGATAACGAGGCAAAGTCGCAATAAACATGAAGCCAGTAAAGATACCCCAAATAGTTAGGTATGACGCTAAAAAGTGCGCGGAGGTGGCTTCACCAAAGCCCATGCTTGGCATCAAAATCAAGCCAACTAATGACAACCAAAACATGCCATAAGAAGTAAAGGCAGTAGTACCAAAAGTATTACCGTTTTTGTATTCCATGATACCGGCGATCACTTGAGCAATACCGCCGTAAAAAATACCCATCGCAAGGATCACTGAGCTTAATGGGAATAAACCTACGTTATGTAGATTTAAAAGAATGGTCGTCATACCAAACGCCATTAAACCTAATGGGCCTGGATTTGCTGGTTTTGTAGTAGTTGCGGTTGACATAGTTTTACCTGATTAAAATATAGTCGGAATATAAAAAAGCGGCGTATTATTGTCGAAGAACACCGCTTTGTAAAACATTTTGTCAGTTAACTCGCAAAAAACTAATTTAAGTCATAAAAGAGCGTGACATCCCCAGCTAAATAGACTCTCTATTAACCACGCTTTATCTATAGATAGCAGGAGCTTAGTGTATTTTAGTCACTTAAAACTCGAGTGACGCACAGGTAATGCTCTCTTATTCCCATTTTTACCTTTTACTTCTCCCGATTTTGTGTCTTCTACTTTTACTTCTGGCTTATTTTTCAAAACAATCACAGGGCGAGTCATGAATAAGTTATTCGGATAAAGTACGCTGTCGCCTTCCAAGTTACGTAACTGAACATTCATAAAGCCCATTTCGATGATCTCGCCTTCAATAAAATTTGCCCCATCAATCACTTTCACCCAACGACCGACACGACAATCATTTTGGGTAAATAAAATCAAAAAACTGGTTAAGTTACTCAATAAAGACCAACCAGCAAACAGCGCCACCCCCAACAAAGCAAACATTGAAGAGCCCACTACCAGTAAGCCTCGAAGCTCAATCCCCCACAACATCAATAACAAACAAATCAGAATGATCGAGGTTAAGCTATTAATTAATAGGCGAGCCCGCTGTTTTCGGTGAGGGCTGATCCCCGCTTTCATGCTACTTAAAAATATTCTTGCTGGCATGCGTCTTAGCATCGGGTAGAAGACCAACACTAATATGGTGATAAACCACTTATAGTAATCTTGCGTGAACAGCAGCCAATCTGTATTCATAAGCGTCGACATTAAACATTCACCTCTTTTTGTTGCTCATGCTCTATGGCTTGCTTTTGATAGCGATTTGCCAAGAGTGCGCAATAAAATATCTGTAAGGGATGATAAATCATTATCGGTAACAGCAGCATACCTAAACGTGGGTCGGCACCAAAAATGACTTTTGCCATCGGCACCCCTGCCGCTAAGGTTTTCTTACTTCCGCAAAAAACAGCAGCCACTTCATCGGCACGTTTAAAACCCAAACGTTGGGCACTCCATTTCATACCATTCACGATCACCAGTAAAACCACGGCACAAATCGCCACTGACAATAAAACATAATCCAGTGAAAATGAATGCCAAATCCCTTCATTAACCGAATCAGAAAAGGCATTAAAAACAATCAGTAAAATGACATATTTATCTAATTTATTCACGCTACTTTTATGCTTTTCAAAAAACGTCAAAATAAAAGGTCGAACACATTGCCCAACAACCATTGGCAGCAATAACATCTGCGCAATCGAGGTCACTGAAGACATCACATCAAATTGAGCACCTTCCAAGCCCATAAAAAATTGAATGAATAATGGGGTTAAAAAGATCCCGAGCAGGCTCGACAATGAAGCATTAAAAATAGCGCCGGGAATATTACCGTGTCCAATCGCCGTCATGGCAACAGAAGAGGAAATGGTGCTTGGTAACACAAACAAAAAACAAAAGCCGAAAGCTAAGGCACTAGGCATAAACACCAAAAACGCTTGCCCAAAACACACCCACAATAACGGGTAAACAATAAAGGTTGCCGCTTGAATAAACAGGTGCAATCGCCAGTTTGCGACCCCATCTCGCAACGCAGTCGGTGACAGCCCAACGCCATGCAAAAAGAAAATCAAAGCGATACCTAACGTCGTGACTTTATCTAAATGCAAAACACCAGCACTTTTCCCAACATTAGGAATAACCAGCGACAACAAGATGGCCCCTACCATGGCCAACAAGAACCACTCTTTTTTAATTAAACGAACAACATTGGTCTTCATACAAGCGATTCCTTTTAGCCTTGTCTTTGAAGTAAGAATTTAAGCAATTTAGCAATTACGTTACATAATGTGAATAAAAGCACTGAAAAATGGTTACATATCATTTAGATAATGGGATACTGATTTACGAGCCTTTTTTGCTCAATTTTTGACTAACATACTGCTTAACCTATAATAAATATTCACTTATCAGATGCGATTATAGGATTAATTGACGTAGTTTATACCCAATCTATTTTGAGAACAGGTAACGACCATGACATTAGATTATGTGGCTCTTTGCATACTTATCTTTGTAGTGTTGGTGCTATTTTATGGCATCATTGCTATTCATGATATCCCTTATGAAATATCCAAAAAGCGCAATCATCCCCATCAAGATGCTATCCATGTCGCTGGCTGGGTAAGTCTTTTCACTCTTCATGTTTTATGGCCATTTTTATGGATCTGGGCAACCTTATGGCGTGCAGACCGAGGATGGGGCTTTACGCAAATCCAAACCGAACAAAATAATATCCACCAAAAAGTAGATGAATTAAACGATCAAATCGTGCATTTACAACAACAATTAACCGAATTAAATAAAAAAGAAACCACAACCAACCCCACCAGCAAGGCGGATGAATCAAAAGGAGAGTCAAACTAATGGAAACCATCATGACTCTGACTTATATCGCCTTCTGTATTGCGATTTTTAAAATCTTCCGGATTCCATTAAATAAATGGACAGTACCTACCGCTGTATTAGGCGGTATCGTACTACTTGGCAGCGTATTCTTATCCATGAACTACTTCCAACCATTTACCCAAGTCGGTGGACAAATTTATACCACCACGCCAATGGTTTCGAATATTCGCGCCCGAGTGGTGTCAGTGGATGTAGAAGCCAATACTTTAGTTAAGCAAGGCGATCCTCTGGTTCACTTAGATGACACACCTTTTAAAGCCGCCGTTGTGAAACAAAAAGCCGCATTAGCTGCTGCTCAACAAAATGTTCTGGTTCTGGAAGCCGATTACAAGCAAGCGGCGGCGAGCTCAACCCAAGCTTTGGCTGAGCGAGATCGTACTCAACGTGAATCAGCTCGTTACCAAAAAGGCTATAAGCGTGGCGCATTTACTTTGCAACAAGTGGATGACAAACAACAAGCTGCTAAAGCCGCTGAAGCTGCTTATCAAGCTGCTCTTGCGAATGAAAAAGCCGCAGAAGCTGCCTATAAATCTGAAATTGATGGCGTTAATACCACAGTCGCAGAAGCACAAGCGGCCTTAGATAAAGCGCAATTTAACTTAGACCAAACGGTAGTTCGCGCTCCAACAGACGGTTATGTCACTCAGTTGGCTTTAAAACCCGGTGTAATGGCAGTACCGCTTCCTTTTAAACCGATTCTGACCTTTGTCAGTACTCAAGATACTTACTTTATTGGTGCCTTCCGCCAAAACTCGACTTTGAACATTAAAGAAGGCGATGAAGCGGATATGATCTTCCGCTCATTACCAGGCAAATCGTTTAAAGCAGAAGTAGTTCAAGTACTCCCAGCCATTGCTGAAAGCCAAATCCAAGCCAATGGCAGCTTACTCGGCACCAATGCTCTACAAACTCATGGTCGAATCATGGTGAAATTTGAGCTAAAAGACGATATTTCTCAATATAATTTACCTATGGGTGCTAATGTAGAAATTGCGGTCTATTCTGGAAAAATGGAAGAGTTAGCTTTGATTCGTAAAATTTTGATTCGCATGAAAAGCTGGCAAAACTACGTCTATTTCGACCATTAATAGACAAGCTTAATACTAATCACGCTCATTCACCTCAACGGCGAATAATTAGATGATTTAAATTAGCTCAGTGATTTAAAGTAATTCTGTGATAAAAAATAAGCCCTGTCATGCAGGGCTTATTTCATCTCGAGCGAACTCATAGCAACAACATCAATCCATTACAAACACAGTTCAGCCAGTGTACTTAAACGCTTTTGCGGACTCGCCACATAAGGGTTGGTTTTATCCCAAGCGTATCCGGCTAAGATTGAGCTGATTTTCTTCTTAATTTCAGGATTGGCTTGTTCAAAAAACACCACATTTTGGAAGCGCCCGTCATACCAACCTTCAACATAAGCTCGGAAGGTATCAACGCCGACCATCAGTGGTTCGGCATAATCTTTATTCCAATCTACCGCTTCACCATTAAATTGACGAATCAAAACCTCGGTCGCTAATTCTGCTGATTTCATCGCAATCGTGACACCGGATGAAAATACCGGATCTAAAAACTCTCCCGCATTGCCTAATAATGCATAATTCTTGCCCGCCAAATGCTTAACGTTGGCAGAGTAGCCACCAATTTTTCCACTCATGTGACAAAAATCTGCATCACGAAATAGACGTTTAAGATGTGGCTCTTCTTGAGTCAGCTGCTTTAAGGCTTCAATATTATCGTCTGGATAAGCCTCAAAAAACTCCGGGCTTCCCACCACTCCAACTGAGCACACTCCATGACTAAATGGAATTAACCAATACCAAACACTGGTATTTTCTGGGTGCACATAAATAGTGATTTTATTGCGATCATAATCCAGCTCACGTGCCAGTTCTGGCGATATATGATCGGTAACATGGGTAAATAATGCTTGTCGTGGCGGCAAATTCGATGGCTGCTCTAACTCAAGCAGACGAGGCAACACTCGCCCGTAACCGCTGGCATCCAAAATAAAATCTGCCTGAATTTGATAGGCTTGCTCATGCTGATCTAACACAGAAATAACCGGCTTAGTCGATTCGACATTCACGTGCGTTACCGTATGTTGATAACGAATCTCGACTCCTTGCAGCTCGGCTTCATCTGCTAATAGCTTGTCAAAAGTGGCGCGCGGTACTTGAAAGGTGGTGCCTTCCCCTGCGGTGTACTTTTGCGTGAAATCAAAATGGGTATATTGATCTTGATAACGAAATGCCGCGCCATTTTTCAATTGGAACCCTGCTTGATTAACCGCATCAAACAAATTGGCCTTTTTAAGGCTCTCCATACAAGCTGGCAATAAACTTTCACCAATTGAAAAGCGAGGGAAAAGGCTGCGCTCAAGTACCACACAATCAATATGATGTTGCTTTAAAATAGCCGCGGCAATAGAGCCAGATGGCCCAGCGCCAATAATTACTACTGATGTTTGTTCCATCTTATCCACTCTTAACGGTTCCTAGGTTTGAGAAAGTGTTCTTGTGTTTGAAAACATATCCCAGTGATAAAGATTAGTTGGCTTTCAAATGCAATAAGGTATGACCTAAACCAATGTGATCGATCCGCTCATTGACCGTAAAGCCTGCCTCAGCAACGATTTCTAAGAAGTCTTCGCTGCGATAAAAACGGCTGTTACCATTGGCAAGACACGTAAAATACAACGAGGTCGCATTTAAGCTATACGACGCGGCTTCGTAACGTTGTGCATCCCAAAATAACTCTAAGATATAAACGTCCGCATTCTCCGACATCGCAGCCCGTACTCGACGTAAAATGCTTAAGATTTCCATTGGTGAAAAACAGTCTAAAAATTGACTCATCCACCACACATCAGCACCTTGCGGTAAGCTTTGCTGTTTATCGAGTAAATTCGCTGGGAAAAAGTCCACTCGCTCAGCAAAACCATGTTGTGCAATGTTTGGTTTCGCCAACTCAATCTGCTGAGGGAGATCAATGATCGTTACCTTAACTTTCTCATCATGCTGACAGCATTGCAAAGTCCACTTACCCGTATTTCCACCAATATCAAAAATACGCTGTGGTTGATTAGAGAAGATTTTCTGCAATAACACCGGGAAGGTATTATCGGAATAAAAATGATCAAACTTAAACCAGCTTTGTTTGGCCTGTTCTGGTAGTTGGGATAACCCTTCATAAATGGTCGCCCACTCACCTAACTCTTTAAGACCTGCGGGCGTGCCCTCTTTAATCGCTTCGGTTAAGTGCATCATGCCGGCATAACAAACATCTGCGGTAAAATCCATATTAGCGATCGTCATGCCATCTCTTAATAAAGAGTGTCCTAATCTCGCCAGCACATAATGTTGCTCATTCCAAGTCACGATATGTGCGCTGAGGCCCATGTCTAATAACACTTTGACGCCATATTCCGACACTTGAGTCGCGTCAGCAATTTGTTGTGCCGTCATACCTTGTTCTGGTTGGGTTTCTAATGCGGCTAAAATTCCCAAATCACGTAATGTTCGTGCGGTATGAAAAACAATGGGGGCAAAGGCTAATTTCTGCGCTTCTGTTTTGGCTTCTAATGCTGAATAAGGATCATGCCGATATGGTTTCACAATAACGTCTCACTAATGAATATTCTCAATTAACAATAATCAAGTTTGATTGGCTAAAATGAACCTAAAGCATAGATTCATATTAATAACTTGAAGTAACTTCATGTTTTTGTACCAATAAAGTCACAAACAAGATAGCACTCACATCAATAAAAATGGTATTTTTAAATAATGTTTTGAATTATGGGGTTCAATAGACACAAATGAGCACTATTGCATTTAATCTTGAGCAATGGCATGCCTTGTCACCAGGAATAGACACACCACAAGCTTGGAAAAATCATTCTTGGGACCAATTAGCATCATCAGATGAAGCTCAGAAGCCTCTGTCGACGCCTCTCATTCCAGCCATGATGCGACGCCGCATGAGCCCACTCAGCAAAGTGGCACTCCAAACCGCCTTGCACCTTCAGCAAGCTCATGACGCCCCTTTTGATTACCTCGTTTTTTCAAGTCGTCATGGTGAATTGCCGCGTACTGTGGACTTATTACAACAAGTCTTACAAGGTGAAGAAGCTTCTCCAATGGCGTTTTCTCAATCGGTGCATAACACCAGCGCCGGATTATTTACCATCGCCAATAAAAGCCCAATTCCTGCGACCTCGCTTGCAGGATGTGAATCGAGCCTACATCACGCTTTAATTGAAAGTTGTGCTTATTTGGCGGAAAACCCATCCCATAAAGTTTTATTGATTGATTTTGATGCGCCACTTCCTAAGCCTTATGATCAATTTGAAGCCACGCCCACACCGCCACTTTATGCTTTAGGTTTGATCCTGTCTCATGGCACGACTACCCGCTTAACTTGGCAGCCTCAACAACCCACTGAGCAAGCGACGAAAAGACCATCACAAACTCTCGATGTTATTAAGCATCTCGCTCATCAATCCGATCAATGGCAAATTAATGACCACCGTAATCATTGGCTTTGGCAAAGAATATTGGCATAAATGAACACATGACCCAGACAACACTGACTTTTTCACAACACTGCAATAAATATTGGCGTGTCATCGCAACGGGCACCTGCTTTGCGATCTTTGGTCTGGGCGCATTAGGGCTAACCTTTATCGTTTTTCCACTGATGACCGCTACCATTCGTCAGCAAACTCAACGAGAACTCCGAGTTCAATCCATCATCCAGCGTGCCTTCGCTTTATTTTGTCGTACCATGAAATTCACCGGTGCGATTGATTACCAATTTGATAATATTGAAGCGCTGTTACAAGACCGCAATTGTTTGATCGTCGCCAATCACCCAAGCTTAATTGATTATGTACTGATCGCCTCTTGCCTCCCGCAATGTGACTGCTTAGTCAAAGCGGCAATTTGGCATAACCCGTTTATGAAAGGTATAGTGAAAGCCGCTGGCTATATCCCGAATCGCGACCCTGAAAGCTTATTAGATGACTGTAGCCAACGCTTAAATCATGGTAATGTCCTGCTGATTTTTCCTGAAGGCACACGAACCACTCCCGGTCAGGCATCAAAATTACAACGCGGTGCCGCACAAATTGCAGTACGCACACAACGGGACTTACGGGTCGTGCATATTAGCGTGAACCCCAGCTTTTTGACTAAACAAAAAAAATGGTATCAAGTGCCTGATACAAAACCCTTTTTTCATATTGAAGTGAAAGGTAAAATCCAAGTTGATGAATTTATTAAACACAGTGATTCACCAACTACCGCAGCACGTCAGCTCAACCGACATTTATCCAGTGCCATATTTCCCGATATGGCGCACAAGCATTAAAATAACAAAGCAACTTTAAAATATTTAGGCAGGTTATAGTGGAACAACTACACAACGAATTAAAAGCATTGATCATTGAAGCGCTCAACCTTGAAGATATTCAGATTGAAGATATCGACACTGACGCTGCGTTATTTGGTGACGGCTTAGGTTTAGACTCTATCGATGCACTTGAGCTCGGGTTAGCCATCAAGAAACAATACCATGTCGTGATCGACGCCGATGATAGCCAAACTCGTGCCCATTTTGCTTCTGTGGCAAACTTAGCAAAATACATTTCGAGCCAACAAGCGTAATTCCAATCAGGCGTAGACATTATGACAGACATGAATAGAGATGAAGTATTCAACAAAGTAAGAGAGGCTTTTGTTGAGTTATTTGAAATCGATGCAGATGACATCAAACCAGAAGCTAAACTCTACCAAGAGCTTGATCTTGATAGTATTGATGCGGTAGATCTTGTTGTGCACTTACAAAAACTGACAGGTAAAAAAATTCAACCTGATGAGTTTAAAGCCGTTCGCACCGTCGACGATGTGGTCGATGCGGTCGTTGCGCTACTCAAGGAAAAATAATGCGATTCATCACGGCTTTATCTGGCTTATTGCTGCTGGCTTATCCGGTGGCGGTATATTACGGATTAAGCCGCTGGGGGCTTGGCGTGATCGCAGTGATCTTTGCGCTGTTATTTCTGTTACGCATCGTGGCCGGTCATCGTGCCAAGCTCAAAGAATTGAAATACATCGCTTGGTTAAGTGGTGGCGCAGGCATTGTGCTCACCTTATTGGCGATGGTATTTCGTCAACACGGCTGGCTAACTTACTACCCGGTGGTCGTCAATGTCTTGCTATTTAGCTTATTTTTTAGCAGCTTATGGCAACCACAGACCATCATTGAACGATTAGCACGGATACAAGAGCCTGAACTACCGGAAAGTGGTATTGGTTATACTCGAAACGTCACCAAAGTATGGTGTGCCTATTTCGTAATTAACGGTGCAATCGCCCTTTATACCTGCTTTCTTTCACTGGAAATTTGGACTTTATATAACGGCTTAATCAGCTATATTCTTACCGCAGCTTTATTTGCCGGTGAGTGGCTGGTTCGTCAACGACTCCGTCAGTCCATGTCGCAATCATGATCACTATGAGTACAACCACCAGCATGACTCCAATTTCTTTTTTGCCAATCTCTCAACTCATGAGTCGTCAACGCTCATTGAGTCACCCTATTGCGGCCATCCTCAGTGAAACGCCACACCACCAACATCTGGATTGGCAAACCTTTAAGCGCGATATCATCCAACTGCATCAGCACTTGCAAGCCACTGAGCAGCAACGTTGGGCGATCTGTTGTGACAATAGCTATTGGTTTGCAGTGGCCTTTATGGCGGCGGCGCATAGTCAGAAACACATCATTATCCCTGGTAACTTACAACCGGCGGCATTGGCCGAGTTGTCGTCACAATTTGATGCCATTTTATATGATGAAGCTATTGATGTAGCCTTTTTATCAGGCCATCCGCAAGTGCAACTGCCATTATCCAGCGCCCAGAAAGATCAAGCAGATATCCAATTCTCCCCGTTAACTAACGTCGATATCACGTTATTTACTTCCGGTTCGAGTGGTCAACCTAAAGCCATCCATAAACCGTTAGCCATACTAGAAAAAGAAGTCGCCCAACTGGAAGCGACTTGGGGGGAGTCTTTACGTGGAGCGATCACCGCCAGTACGGTCTCACACCAACATATTTACGGTTTGTTATTTCGCATTTTATGGCCCTTGTCTGCCGGTCGCCCTTTTTGGGGACACGATTGGCAATACCCCGAACACATTATTGAACATGCTAATTCCGACACCATCTTAGTCAGCAGTCCGGCATTATTAAAACGCTTAGCGCCACATCACACTCAGCAGGCGATTCGTGCGATTTTCTCCTCTGGTGGCCCGTTGGATTTTGCGTCCGCGCAGCATTGTCAGACGCTGTTTGATTACCTGCCGCATGAAGTCTTGGGCAGCACTGAAACCGGCGGGATCGCTCATCGCCAACAAGTGACGTCACAACAACCATGGCAAGCTTTTACCGGAACACAAATCGCCACCAATCCAGAAGGCTGCTTACGCATTTTTTCGCCATTAGTCGATGAGCAACATTGGTATCAAACCGCAGATCAATGCGAGATCGTTGATCCCCAACACTTTGTATTAAAAGGTCGGGCCGATCGCATCATCAAAATTGAAGAAAAACGCATTTCTTTAACCGAAATTGAAAAGCGCTTACACCAATTGGCAGAGGTTGCTGAAGCGGCGGTGATTCCTTATCAAGACACTAACAGGCTAATAACGGCGGCAGCGATCACCTTAACTCCCGAAGGTGTATCTCGTTTACATAGCTTAGGCAAAGGACGCTTTCATCTGATGTTAAGAAAACAATTACATCAATGGATTGAACCTGTCGGCATTCCTCGCCGTTTTCGCATCATTGAAGAAATCCCGCTCAATACCCAAGGTAAGCGTCTAGTAAGCGATATTGAGCAACTTTTTCATTCTACACAAGCCCCAATCCATGAGTAGTCATCCTATGTCGATCACCAGAAAGCCGCAGCTAATTAAGCATCAACATCATCACCAAGAGCATGCCGTGACCTTATGGCTACAAGTCGATGCGGATATCGAGGATTTTAAAGGCCACTTTGCGCAATTTCCGTTATTACCTGGGGTCACTCAAATTGATTGGGCGATCTTTTATGCGCAGCAGTTTTTACAAGCACCTGCACACTTTCAAGGAATGGAAGTCATTAAGTTTCAAGAACCTATCCTTAAAAATAGCCTTGTAACACTAAACTTAACCTGGCATCGTGATAAACAAAAGTTGTATTTTCATTATTATTCACAGCCACAAGATCGCTCTCAACAAGAACGCTCTCAACACGATCATTCACAACAGCAAGATGAGACCCGTACTCATTCTTCTGGCCGTATTTTATTAGGGGAATCCTAATGATGATGGATAGAATTTAACCAAGGGCCTGCCATTTGCTATGACACACTTTTCACCTTGTTTCATCATTCCTTGCTATAACCACGGCACGACTATGGCTGAGGTGATTGACTCATTACGCCCTTTTGGTTATCCCATTTTGATCATTGATGATGGCAGTGATGCGATGACCAAAGCCGCCTTACAGCCCTTGGCAGACGCTGCGGATGTTCAGTTACTGACCCATGCTAGCAATCAAGGCAAAGGAGGCGCGATGATCACCGGCCTGCGTGAAGCACATCGCCTTGGTTTTAGTCACGGATTACAAATTGATGCCGATGGTCAGCACGATCCCGCCGCCATTCCTTTACTCATCCAAGCCGCTCAGCAGCATCCTGAACACTTAATTTCTGGTCGGCCGATTTATGATGATTCAGTGCCTAAGTCGCGCTTTTATGGTCGTTATGCCACTCACATCTGGGTCTGGATTGAAACCTTATCTCTCGAAATTAAAGACAGCATGTGTGGCTTTCGTGCTTATCCATTAAATGCCACAGTTGAGACCTTAAATCGTTATTCCTTTGGCAAACGCATGGATTTTGACAGTGAAATCATGGTCAAAATGTATTGGCAAGGAGTCAGTTTCCAATTTATCGACACCCGTGTTTTTTATCCAGAAAACGGCATTTCTCATTTTGATGCGCTGCATGACAATCTGCGTATTAGCAAAATGCACACTCGATTATTCTTTGGCATGTTGCCACGAATCCCGAAGTTAATCGCCCGCCATTTTAGCTCCGCCAAAGAAAAGTCATCCGCTTCAACAGACACGGTGCATTGGGCGAAAAGCAAAGAACAAGGCACGGTTCTCGGGATCAAATTATTGATGGCAGTTTATTCTTTACTGGGCCGTTCAGTATTTAATGCTCTCTTAAAAGTGGTGATCGGCTATTATCACAAAACCGGTACACAAGCTCGCCAAGCCTCAGAGCTTTACCTCGAGCAGTGGCGTCAATATCAAGGGCTATCTTCTCAAAATAGCGACTACTCTAGCTACCAACATTTACTCTCTTTTGGCCATACCATGTTAGATAAACTAGCCGGATGGCGAGGCGATATCACCCGTGATGATCTCACCATACATGGACAACAACACTTTGATGAAGTGATTGAGCGTCAACAAGGGATTGTCATTTTAGGATCGCATTTAGGTAATCTCGAACTATGTCGAGCTATGGGTCGTTTACGCCAAGGTGTAACCATTAATGCCCTCGTATTCACTGAACATGCCGAACGCTTTAATCAGGTCATGAAGGCGATCAATCCTGATTCGTCGGTCAACCTCATTCAAGTCACCACACTTGGCCCAGATACCGCCATTTTATTGCAACAGAAAATAGAGCAAGGTGAATGGGTGGTGATCGTCGGTGATCGCACCTCAGTGACCAAGGAACAACGAGTGGTATGGGCTGACTTTTTGGGCAAACCCGCCCCCTTTCCACAAGGCCCGTTTATGTTAGCGACCGTTCTGGCCGCACCGGTTTATCTCATGTTTGGCCTACGCGATGAAAACGCAGACATTCGACGTCCTAAATATCATGTGTATTTTGAACCCTTTAGCCAAAAAATCACCTTACCTCGCAAACAACGAAGCGAAGCACTGCAAAGCGTGGTACAAGATTATGCAGCGCGATTAGAATATTTCACCTTAAAGGCGCCACTGCAGTGGTACAACTTTTTTAATTTTTGGCAATTAAGTGGTTCTGTAGACCAGCATGAGCCAACTCCTACCAATAGCGTAAGTGAATCCAATGACCATACAAACAAGCAATAACTCTACGATTACCTTTGGTGCTCAACGTCTTACCATTGAAGATGTCATCAGCTTATCTCAAGGTAGCCAAGCACAAATGAACCCAGCGGCAGACTTTGTTGCCAAAATCGATCGTGGCGTGGCCTTTTTGGAGCGCTTATTAAAACAAGAAGGCGTGATTTATGGGGTCACCACTGGTTATGGGGATTCTTGTACTGTGGCTATTCCGATGAATTTGGTCGATGAATTGCCTTTGCATCTCACCCGTTTTCATGGCTGTGGTCTCGGTGAACATTTAGATGAGCAGCAAGCACGCGCCGTATTAGCGACCCGTTTATGCTCTTTATCGCAAGGCGTGTCTGGGGTCAGTCACGAGTTACTCAATCAAATCGTCACTTTAATTAATCACGGCATTACCCCGCTGATTCCTCAAGAAGGCTCAGTGGGTGCCAGTGGTGATTTAACCCCATTGTCTTACCTGGCCGCGGCGCTAATTGGTGAGCGTGAGGTTATCTATCAAGGACAAGTTCGCCCAACGGCTGAAGTGTTTGCTGAGCTTAATATTGCTCCGATAAAACTGAAACCCAAAGAAGGGTTAGCGTTAATGAACGGCACCTCAGTCATGACTGCCCTCGCGTGCATCGCTTATAAACGAGCCGAATATTTAGCTCAACTGGCGACTCGAATTACCGCCATGGTGTCACTGGGTATGCAAGGGAATGATTTCCATTTTGACCAAGCTTTATTTGCGGTTAAGCCTCACCAAGGACAGCAACAAATTGCGGCGTGGTTACGTTCTGATTTGCAAGCAGAGCGACCACCAAGCAATAGCGATCGCTTGCAAGACCGCTACTCTTTACGCTGTGCGCCACATGTCATTGGGGTATTACAAGATAGCCTACCTTGGTTGCGTCAGATGATTGAAAATGAACTTAACAGTGCCAATGATAATCCGATCATTGACGGTGATAATGAGCGAGTACTGCATGGCGGCCACTTCTACGGCGGTCACATTGCTATGGCGATGGATACCTTAAAAACCGCAGTGGCCAATATTGCCGATTTGCTCGACCGTCAGATGGCGCAATTGATGGACTACAAATTTAATAATGGTTTGCCGTTTAACTTAACCGGCGCAACCGGAGAGCGTAAACCGATTAACCACGGCTTTAAAGCGGTGCAAATTGGTATCTCAGCTTGGACGGCAGAAGCCTTAAAAAACACCATGCCAGCCAGCGTGTTCTCTCGCTCAACCGAATGTCACAACCAAGATAAAGTCAGCATGGGAACCATAGCTTCACGAGATTGTTTACGCGTTTTACAACTGACAGAACAAGTTGCCTCGGCATCCTTACTGGCTGCCACTCAAGCTATTGAACTGCGTAAACGCCATCATGAATTAGATCAGCAACACTTTAGTCCGGCGATCAACACTATGATGGAAGCGGTGCAATCAGAGTTTGAGTTTGTTATCGAAGATCGTCCATTAGAAGCGGATTTAAGGTTATTTGTTGCCAAAATCCAACAGCAAGCGTGGCCTTTATATTGATCTCAGCAAAATAGCTTGATAACAAAAAATAGATTGATAAGAAAAAATAGATTGATAACACCCTGAGATCTTTATAAAACCCAAAACAGATTCATAAAAGCAAAGCGTATTCGTAAAACCCAAGCGAGCACATTATTTATGACACAAACTATCGCTCTTTCCAGCCAAGTCATCATGACGCCGTCTTTTCAAGATGCCGATCCGATGGGCGTGGTGTATCACGGTAACTACTTTCGTTTCTTTGAAGAAGCGCGCCGCGTCCTGCTGGATAAAATTGGCTACAACTACCGTGAAATGCAGGCATCCGGCTATATGTGGCCGATTATTGATACTCGAGTCAAATACATCAAACCGATCCCTTTTGATCTCACGGTACGAGTGGAAGCCAAGTTGGTGGAATGGGAAAACCGACTCAAAGTGGATTACGTGATTTATGATGCGCAAAACGGACAGCGCTTAACCAAAGGTTATACCATGCAAGTGGCGGTCAGTATTGACACTCAAGAGATGTGTTTTGTTTCTCCTAACGCCTTAATCGATAAGCTCAATGCCTGGAATCAACATGAATAAACTCACCAAATGGAAGCAAAGACGTTATTGGCAATGGTTATGGCTTGCGACTATGGCAATCTTTTCCGCTCCGGCTGCCTACGCCGCCCAACCTAGTTTAGCCAGCATCCAACAACAATTGGCTCAGCAAAACATTGTCCGTGGTGACTTTACCCAAACTCGTCGAATGCAAATGTTCGATGCTCCCTTGGTGTCACAAGGAAAATTCGTCCTGTCACGCGATCAAGGTCTATGGTGGCAGCAAACCCACCCGTTTCCGACCTCCTTGGTGCTGACAAAAAACACCTTAAGTCAACAAATCGGCTCAGAGCCTGCGCAAATTCTAAAAGTCAGCGACAACCCTATGGTGTTCTATTTCAGCCATGTCTTTTTGTCGTTATTTAAAGGTGATACCAGTGCGTTAACCGAGCAATTTACTCTTAGCTTCTCATCACAAACTGATCAGCATTGGGTTTTATCACTGACGCCTAAGTCTTCTCCATTGGATAAAGTCTTCAGCAGTATCGAAATCGAAGGGCAACAAGACATCAATAAAGTGGCCTTAATGGAAATTCGTGGCGATAGCACCGTGATTGAATTTAGCAATCAAACCCAACAGCCAGACTCTTTAACCGCGGCGGAACACGCCATTTTTGCGATCCAAGAATAATATGAAAACCAACGCGCCTATTCATTCATCTCAATCTCGCTGGGCCTTATTGTGGTTAATCGTCATGGTGAGCCTAACCGCCATGCTGGTGAGTCAGATCACCAGTAAATCACTGCCGATTGAAACCAATATCATGGCGTTGCTCCCTAAGAATCAGCAAGATCCGCGAGCACAGCTTGCCTTTGACAAAGTGGCTGCCACCATGAGTGATAAGGTGGTGTTTTTAGTCGGTAGTGCCTCGCCACAAACCGCTATTACGGCGGCGCAACAGTTAGAAAAGCAACTAGAAAGACTGGATCTGTTTACGCACGTTGACGGTAAAGTGACGCAAAGCGATCAACAAGCTTGGGGGCAATTTTTCTTTCAAGCGCGCGCTCAACTCTTAACTGAAAAGCAACAGCAACGCCTCGCACAACACCCGCAAGAGCAAACTCAATCGGTGATTCAAGCGCTTTATAATCCTTTTTCAGGGGTTAGTGCCAATGAACTCCAATACGATCCGTTTTTGTTATTTAGAGAATATTTACAACAATTAACTGCCAACTCGGGCAATTTCCAGCTTTCTCAAGGCTATTTAACTGCCCAATATCAAGGCCAAAGCTATGTTTTATTGACCGCGGATCTCAACGGTTCTGCTTATAGCATGGCATTGCAGCAACAGTTGCCTCAGCTCAATCAGCTCGAAAGCCAGATCCAACAAGAGTTTCAAACCGAGCAAATTTCCATTCACCATACCGGGGTGATCTTTTATGCCGCCCACGGCAGTGAAAGTGCTAAAAGTGAAATCAGCACCATCGGGGTCGGCTCCTTAATCGGTATCGTCTTTCTGGTATTAATCGTTTATCGCAGCATGATGCCACTCAATTTGGCCCTACTTTCCATCGCCTGTGGATTTTTGGCCGCCTTCGTGCTGACAGTGGCACTGTTTGGCAAGGTACATTTGTTTAGCCTAGTGTTTGGTGCCAGTTTAATTGGCGTCTCGATTGACTATGCGTTTCACTATTTAACCGAACGCCTCGCCGCCGGTCGACAGTGGGATGCTAATCAAGGACTTAAGCATATTTTCATTGCCATCAGTTTAGGGTTATTGACCAGTTTAATTGGCTATTTAGGCATGTTGATCGCCCCTTTCCCTGGGCTGCAACAATTGGCGTTATTCTCTGCAATTGGCTTAACCGCCGCTTATGCGACAGTGGTTTGTTGGTATCCAATTTTAGCGGCTTCACCCAGCGTTGAGCGCCCTTTACCTTGCGCCAACTTACTCTCAGGCTGGATCACGCTCTGGCAAGTCCGCCCTATTCGTTGGCTGATCCCCTCAGTCTTAATGATACTGGCAGCAATCGGGTTGTGTTATACCCAATACAATGATGACATTCGCCAATTACAAGCTATGCCTGCGGCCTTAAAACAACAAGAAACGCTCATCAAAACCATCAGTGGTGTGCAAAATGATCAGCAAATGTTGTTAGTGAGCGCCGACAGCGATGAAGCGCTACTGCAAAAATTAGCGCACGTTTCACAATTACTCGATCAACAAGTCACTCAGGGCAACTTAGGCGGCTACCAAAGCCTCAACCAATTTGTTCCCAGTCAACAACAGCAACAACACAATATGGCACTGGTCAAAGCGCTGTATCAGTCACAAGCTGAGTCATTACAACAAGCGTTACAGTTGAAACACACTCCAACCTTGCAAGATAACTGGACCCCTTTAACTTTAGAGCGCTTCTTAGCTTCTCCGATTTCCAAACCTGTGCGTTTTATGTGGTTAGGCGATCTAGATGGACTGCGCTCAGCGATCATCACGCTCAACCAAGTCACCGATGCGGCGGCTATTCAAGAGTTAGCCGCTCAGCAACAGCATGTTAGTTACTTAAATAAAACCGCAGAAATTTCTCAGCTTTTTGGCTCGTACCGACAACATGTGACCGAATTACTTGCGCTCGCCACGCTGTGTATTTTCATCGTGGTTGCTCTTCGTTATGGGGTAAAACAAGGGGTGCTTATTGTGACTCCGCCTTTAATTGCAGGTGCGGTCGGGATTGCGGTGACGGTCCTAACGGGTGCCTCGTTGAATTTATTTAATTTATTGGCACTGATTTTAGTGTTTGGGATAGGAATTGATTACACGTTATTTTTTGCAGAGCAATCGAAAAATAACCTTAACCTTGCCACTATCAGCAGCACATTATTGGCTATCAGCTTATCGGCTCTGACCACTATTTTGTCTTTTGGGTTATTAGCCTTAAGCGACACCCAAGCCATTCAAAGTTTTGGTGTTACCGTTTTATTTGGCATTTTTGTGTCTTGGTTATTGGCCCCATTAGCCATGAAGCCCCTCGTTCGTCATCCAAGCGCTGCTAATCAAGGAGCTACATCCTAATGCGTTCTAGCTTAATTCATTCCAGCTTAATTTATACGAGTTTAATTCGTTCAATTTGTCGGCCACTAATCTGGTTACTGACGAGCGTATTGTTATTCGGTTGCGCTCAACAAACCGCACCAATCGCTCCAGAGCAGAACACTCACATTAAGATTGCAGACAACACTTGGGTACACTTACCTTTGCCGTCACAACTGGGGTATGCGGTCACCGCCAGTCAACTGCTGAGCGTGCGCTATCAAGACCAGCATCAGCAACAACAAAGCAATCAATTGCCCATCCAGTTACAAATTACGCAAGATAAAGTGGTGTTAGCTGGGTTTTCCTCTTGGGGGACGCGTCTGCTCAGCTTAACCTATCAAAACCAAGACATTGATACCTATGTTATGACAGGATTAGGCGGCGTCTTACCGCAACCAGAACAAGTGTTATTCAACTTAATGATCACCTTGTGGCCGGTGGAGGTTTGGCAGCCTCAACTGCAACGTATCGGTTGGCAATTAACTGAAACGCTAACGGATTCTTCATTAGAGTCCAGCAAACCCAATCATACCGCGCACGCCAAGCAACGCACCTTAATCAATGATAAAGGACAGGTGGTTGCCGATATTTATTACGCTGACCGTCAAGCGTTGAAAGGTGATATCACGTTTATAAATCACGCTTTGGACTTCACCATTGTGATAAAAACCTTACAATATCAACTAGAATCCAACTCATCAGCTCAAGAGACGCATTAGCAATAGGAAATCAATATTTAATGTCAACACAGACAGCGACTCCACTTTACATCCATGCTTGTGGTTCACATTCGGCTTTAGGTTGGACAAACGACATGATCCACCAGCATTTGCAATTAGGCTCAACGCCGCATATGCAGCGCACTACCGAGTGGCTCAATGATGGCAGTGAAACCGTTGTGGGTTATGCTAATGGCCCTCTGCCGCACCTTGATGACACTTTTGCCCATCAAGATACGCATAATAACCGCTTAGCTTTATCGGCGTTATTGCAGATGGATGCTGAAATCAAAAATGCCATTGCCCATTATGGCGCTGAACGTATTGCGGTGATTGTCGGCACCAGCACTTCTGGTATTTCGGATGGTGAACACGCGCTGCAACATTGGCAACGCACCACGCAGCTTCCCAAGCAGTTTGATTATCACCAACAAGAAGTGGCCAATACCAGTCGTTTTATTGCTGAATATTATGGCATTACTGGCCCCAACTACACCATTTCAACCGCCTGTTCTTCCAGTGGGCGAGTGTATCTCTCGGCACAGCGATTATTAAAAGCCGGCCTTGTCGATGCCGTGATCGTGGGCGGAGCCGATACCTTATGCAAACTCACTTTAAATGGATTTTATGGCTTAGAAGCTTTATCGCATCACCATTGCAATCCCTTTAGTGAGAAGAGGGATGGCATCAATATTGGTGAAGCGGCGGCGTTTATGCTGCTGTCTTTAGATAAACCTCATGTGGTTCACCCAACTTATAAGCAAGATGCGTCTAACCAACCAAACGCTGATTACAACCCGAACGCTTGCTTGGCGTTATTAGGGGCCGGCGAAAGCTCCGATGCTTATCATATCTCCGCCCCTCAGCCTGAAGGTATTGGCGCTGAACGGGCGATGCGCAATGCGTTAACCAATGCCGGATTGCAGGCAGATGACGTGGGATACGTAAATGCCCATGGTACCGCCACTAAATTAAACGATGCCATGGAAGCGCAAGCGATTGAGCGAGTGTTTGGCTCAAACATCCCCGTTAGCTCAACCAAGCCTTTCACCGGCCATACCTTGGGGGCGGCCAGTGCCATTGAAGCGGCGATTTGCTGGCATGTCTTGCAATATCAACTTCCGATCCCAGCGCAAATTAATGATGGTCACTGTGATGAGTTTACTATTGCCTTAGCGCAGCCCAACACCAAGCTGCAACGCCCAGTGATTCTCAGCAACTCCTTTGCTTTTGGCGGCAATAATGTCAGCTTAATTTTTGGATACCCTAATGACTGATTTTTCGTTATCCCCCACCACTCCGATCGGTGAGCTATTGCCTCACCAAGCGCCAATGATTTTGATCGATAAACTGATCGATATCAGTGATACCAAGGTTCATACTCAAGTATTGATTCAAGCGGATGGACTCTTTTTTGACGCTGCTACCAATACCGTGCCCGGCTATGTGGGGATTGAATACATGGCACAGTCAATCGCGGCTTGGTCTGGTTATCACGCTAAACAACAAGGCAAAGATCCTGACATTGGATTTTTATTAGGCTCTCGTCGCTATCACAGTGACTGTGCTGCCTTTTCCTTAGGTCAAGTTCTTGATATTCATGCAGAACAACTGATGGAAAACAATGGCATGGCAGCCTTTTATTGCCAAATCATGCACCAAGGAAAAGAGATAGCTCACGCACAACTTAATGCATTTGTCCCTTCTCCAGAACAACTCAATGATATGCTGGCGCAACAATAACGTTCAGCCTATTGAAAATAAAAGGAAATCACGATGACCCGACACGTTCTCGTCACCGGAGCAAGTAAAGGTATAGGCCAAGCCATTGCCATTCAATTAGCCCAAGATGGCTTTGTCGTAGTGGTCCATTACATGAGCGATCAACAAGGTGCTCACAAGACCATTGAACAGATCCAACAGCTCGGTGGACAAGCTCGCGCCCTGCAATTTGATATTAGCGATCGTCAACAATGCCAACAGATCATTGAAGCCGACATTGAACAACATGGTGCCTATTATGGCGTAGTCAGCAATGCTGGCATTACTTGTGATACCGCCTTCCCTGCCATGATGAGCGAGGAATGGGATAAAGTCATTCATACCAATTTAGACAGCTTTTATAATGTATTACATCCGTGCGTCATGCCAATGGTGCAACGTCGTAACGGTGGCCGAATCATCACCATGGCTTCGGTATCTGGCATCATGGGGAATCGTGGACAAACCAATTACAGCGCTGCCAAAGCCGGGATTATTGGTGCGACTAAAGCTTTAGCCTTAGAGTTAGCCAAACGCAAAATCACCGTCAACTGCGTCGCACCGGGCTTAATTGATACCGGTATGGTCGATGAACATGTCCAACAACATGCGTTACCACAAGTGCCGCTCCGCCGCATGGGACAACCACAAGAAGTGGCCGGTCTGGTCGGTTATTTAATGTCTGATAATGCAGGCTACATTACTCGCCAAGTCATTTCAGTTAATGGAGGTTTAATATGAATCGTCGTGTCGTCGTCACTGGCATGTCCGGCATCACCGCATTTGGTAATGATTGGCAGCACATTGAGCCCAAATTGCGCGCCTGTGAAAATGCGGTGCAATTTATGGAAAGCTACGTTCAATATGATGGATTGAATACCAAATTAGCCGCGCCGATTGTCAATTTTGAATTACCCAAGCATTACACTCGTAAAAAAACACGTGGCATGGGGCGAGTCTCGCAAATGGCGACTTTAGCCTCTGAACAAGCACTATTACAAAGCGGCTTACTGTCGCCTGATGGTGACAAGCACCCCATTTTAACCAATGGTCAAACCGGTGTGGCTTATGGCTCATCAACCGGCAGTACTCCTGCGATTGGCGCATTTGGTGTTATGCTCAACGAAAAGTCGACTCGCGCCATTACAGCCACCACCTATGTACAAATGATGCCACATACTTCAGCGGTCAATGTTGGGCTATTTTTTGGTTTACGTGGCCGTGTTATCCCAACCAGCAGCGCATGTACCTCTGGCAGTCAAGCTATTGGTTATGCCTATGAAGCTATCAAGCATGGCTACCAAACGGTCATGGTTGCCGGCGGTGGTGAAGAGCTTTGCCCAACTGAATCGGCGGTATTTGATACCCTTTTTGCAACCAGTTTAAAAAATGATGCGCCGAAAACAACTCCTCGACCTTACGATAAAGACCGTGACGGCCTCGTCATTGGCGAAGGTGCCGGAACACTGGTACTTGAAGAATACCAACATGCAGTTGAGCGTGGCGCGACGATTTATGCGGAAATAGTTGGCTTTGCCAGTAACTGTGATGCGGCCCATGTCACTCAGCCGCAAATGGAAAATATGCAGCGCTGCATGGAGCTGGCCCTCGACAATGCCAATTTAAGCCCAAGTGTTATTGATTATATCTCCGCCCACGGCACCGCGACCGACCGTGGTGATATCGCCGAAAGCCAAGCCACTGAAAATGTCTTTGGCCACCAAACCCCAATCAGTTCTTTAAAAAGCTACTTTGGACATACCCTCGGGGCATGCGGTGCACTTGAAGCTTGGCTCAGTTTGGAAATGATGCACAGCGGCTGGTTCAACCCGACTTTAAACTTGGATAATATCGATCCAGAATGTGGGAAATTAGACTACATTCGAGGCCACGGTCGTGAACTCGATTGCCAATACATTATGAGCAATAACTTTGCTTTTGGTGGGATCAATACCTCGATCATCTTTAAGAAATCCGCCGACGCCTAATCAACAAATGGCGCTCTACCAGAGCGCCATCATTGCTTTATTCTATTCATTGATCTTATACCAATCATAAGATGGTATTCGTAGAGACTCGACTAAAATTTATAGCCCACTCCAATCATATAAACCCAAGGGTCGATATCCACATCAACATCAAGCTTACCCACGGGGGCAAAATCAACACTGGCATCGGTATTAATATCGATATAACGAACTTGAGCGTTGAGCGTAATGTTATCGGTAATAAAGTAGTCCATGCCCACTTGTCCTGCCCAACCCCATGAATCATCAAGACTAAGATTACTAAAGCCTTTACTGCTTGCCGAACTGCTCACTGAATCATCAAAGAAGAACGTATAGTTCACGCCAACCCCAACATAAGGTTGAAACTTAGACTCGTTAGCCAGTGGGTAATACAACAAACTCAATGTCGGTGGTAAATGCTTAACACTACCTAATGACCCATTCAGTGAATCCAATCCAGCAGGCGATCCTTTAACCGAGACATCATGGCTAAATGGTGTGGCGGCTAATAATTCAATCCCCACATGATCCGTCATCATGTAAGCAAAGTTCAATCCCAATTGGGTATTGTTATCCACTGACAGATCGCCCCCTAAATTCGATCCTCCAGCCTGAATACCATCGGTTGATTCATTCGGTGCCACCATCACCGCCCCCGCTCGAATTAAAATATCGCCTTTTTCAATCGCCGCATGTGCAGAAAATGTTGCTGCCATCGCCATAGCCAATACGGTTCCCATTACAGGCATGTTTTTCATGTTATTACTCCTTTATTATTATTGTTTGTTTATTGTTATTATTGCTTTCAAACTACCTCTAGTAATGACTACCCCTTTTGAGGTAGATCAATAAATAACCACACCTTCATTCATAGTGGTTATTTTTGTTAACTTGAGCACAAAGATTTAGTTACGATAACGCTGAATTTAATCAAGAAAGGAAACACTCAATAACGAATATTGAGGCATACTATCGACTCGATTTATTCGTAGCATTGTTGGTAGTTAAGTTAGTGGTCATTACGCTGTTAGTAGTAGCTGAACTAGTGCTCATTGAGCTGGTGGTAGATAAGCAGTTGGCAGTTGATTAATTGAGAGGAATTTATGTACAAGATCGGAGAACTGGCCAAATTATGTGGCATTAATAACGATACCTTACGCTTTTATGAAAAATCAGGCTTGCTCACCCCATCTGCACGCTCAGAATCGGGATATCGCTTATATAACGAACAAGACAAACAAGCCTTATTATTCATTCTAAGGGCCAAAAAGGTCGGATTTAATTTATCGGATATCAAAGAGTTATTAGAAATCGAAGTCGAAAAAGCCAGTAATTCTTGTTTTGATGTGAAACAGGTAGTGGATGCCAAACTTGCCGATGTGGAGCAAAAATTAGCTGAATTACAGCAATTTCAACGTTCCTTGCAAACCTTATCCTCGGCCTGCTGTGGCGGCAAAGGCAGCGCAGAACAATGTACGATTTTAGAAGCGTTAGAAAGTGACATTGAACATGTTAAGCCTGAAAAGCATGGTTAATAACTGCAACCCACCCCCGATTAATCGGCTTCAAAACTTCAGCTTTTCTTCAGTGAATCTTAAGGTTTTCTCGTTAAGTTAAGAGCTAAATGTGCAAATGATGTGTCTTCAGATAATGGTTGGTCGCTGATGCTTTCGCTTGAGCTGCTACTTTCACCTGAGCTTACACCCCATTTGTATTGAACTTTTTTCATCATTGCTAATCCGAAAGCAGGGTATACCAATCACATTAACTAGATGGTCAGATAATGAGGACGATTGGTGTTATTCATCCATTTAACGAGATCCTATAATGGCAAGTATTTCAGTGGTTATTCCAGCTAAAAATGAACAAGGAAATATAGGGAAATTAATCAAGGAAATTCATTCTAGCTTACAAGGTTATCCTCAATTTGAAATTGTCATCACCGATGATGGTAGTCATGATCACACCGCTCAAGAAGCGATAAACTCCGCGGCAGAATGCGGTTGTCCTTTGCAAGTGATTCGTCATGCACAAAGCTGCGGTCAAAGCACCGCCGTATTAACAGCGATAAAGCATGCCAAAGGCGAATGGATCATCACCACTGATGCCGACGGGCAAAATGATCCTTCCGATATGCCTAAGATGTTAGAAGCGGCGAGCCATCAAACCAATCCACACTTTTGTATTGCTGGATTTCGTGCCCAGCGCCAAGACACCGCTTGGATTCGCTTTCAATCTAAAATCGCCAATACCATCCGGCATGCTTTACTCGGTGATGGGGTTCCCGACTCAGGTTGTGGATTAAAAATCATCCCGAAATCAACCTACTTACAATTACCTTATTTCGATCACATGCATAGGTTCTTACCCGCATTAATCAAAAATATCGGCGGGGATATTGTCATTCATCAAGTTAGGCATAGAGATCGTGAAATCGGCACTTCAAATTACAACGCTTGGAATCGAGCTTGGGTTGGGATCATTGATATCCTTGGCGTAATTTGGCTCCAAAAACGGACTCAGCGCCCAACAATCGCAAACATTTACACTTCAGCGTCTACACAAGATGATTAAACAATGAAATGGCTAAAACTGGTTTTGCTCATCATCATTGGCCTGTTACTCGCTCAACAGCTTGAAAGCCCTGTGATGGCTCATTTAACCGATAAAAATTGGCTACTGGCTTATGTGCAACAACATGGCCTTCAAGGCGATCTCATTATCTTGTTGTCTTGCGTGGCTTTTTTAGCCGTCAGTGGCCCTAAACAAATCATCGCCTTGGTACTTGGCTACATTTATCCGCTTGCTATTGCGCTTGGCATGGCTTTATTAGCTTGTTTATTCGCAGCCGCCGTCAATTACCTGGCCGCTCGATATTTAGTGGGTCAGGTCTTATTTCATCGTTTTCCCAAACGCATGAGTCAATTTAACCAATTTGCCAGCCATAAGCCCTTTTATAAAATCTTATTGCTCCGTTTATTTCCCATTGGTAACAATGTCGTGACCAACCTACTCTCAGGTAGCGTTCGAGTACCGGCCTTCGCCTTTTTTTCAGCCAGTTTGCTCGGTTATTTTCCACAAATTCTGATTTTTGTCTTGATGGGTGCTGGCATTCAAACCACGAGCCACAGCATGATTTATCTCAGTATTGCCTTAGCTGTCATCAGCACGCTATTAACCGGATACCTATATCAAGATCATCTTAAACAACGCCTTGAAATGTTAACCATCGACAACGCTAATTTGGAAAAACCTCATGAGCTTGCTTAACCTTCGCAGTAAAAAGACTGAACAACATCAAGATTATTACTCGACCTTATTCTTTCTCTTGATTGTCGCAACGCTCATTATTTTTACCGGGATCGGTTGGCGTGACCCTTGGCCTGCCGATGAGCCACGCTTTGTCGAAGTGGCTAGAGAAATGGTACAAAGTGGTCAGTGGTTTTTTCCCATGCGCGGTGGTGAACTCTACCCAGATAAACCGCCTGTATTCATGTGGTCGATGGCCGCCTTATATTGGCTGACTGGTGACTTAAAGGCTACCTTTTTATTGCCTAATGCCATAGTCAGCTTATTGGTCTTGCTATGTTGTTATGACATTTCGGCTAAATTATGGAATGTTAAAACCGCACGTACCGTTGGGCTGTTGTTGTTGATCACCCCGCAATTTATTATTCAAGCAAAAGCTGCGCAAATTGATGCCATGGTCGCCGCTTGGATTACCCTTGCGATGTACGGTTTATTGCGTCATTTCTTTCTCAAAAGTCATTGGCTTTGGTACTGCCTCGCTTGGGCCTTCATGGGGTTAGGCATCATTACCAAAGGGGTAGGATTTCTGCCCGCGCTCTTGTTGATCCCGGTGTTGTACCTACACTTTAGCGGTCAACATCGGTTTGAAAATCAAATCTCATGGAAGCTCCTGCTCGGCCCGTTGATCATGTTACTGGTCGTGGCTTGTTGGCTTTTACCTATGCTCATGTTGGCCGAATCTAGCCACAATCCAGACTTCATTGCCTATAAAGACAATATCTTATTCAAACAAACGGGAGAACGTTACGCTAACGCTTGGGGACACATCCAGCCTTGGTGGTATTTCTTAACCAACGTCATACCTATGATGTGGTTTCCTCTCTATTTTGTGTGGTTAAATCGCCCATTTTGGCAACAACTTAAACGCTCACCAGTCATCCTCAGCCTGCTGATTTGGGTGGTGCTGTTAGTGATTTTCTTCAGTATTAGCCCCGGTAAACGAGGGGTCTATGTTTTACCCGCCGTCCCTATGATGGCGATAATAGCGGGTTGGTATTTAAGTCATTACTCATGGCAACGCTGGACGGACAAACTGCTCAAGATTGCCTCCATTGTTATCGCAGGTTTATTACTCATCGCCACCGTCATGGCAGGGTCTAACGCTCCCATCCTAACCAAACAATTGGGCGATAATCTGCTCCCTTATGCCGCGTTCTTTGCCGGTGTAGCTTGCTTATGGATTATCATTTATTGGCAAACCCGACGCCAATCGGGCTTAATCACCTGGGGAAGTGCCATTTCGCTCACTTGGGTACTCTACAGCTTGATTGGTTACTCACTATTAAACCCAATCCGCACGCCAGCCAAAGCCATCATGCAGCAAGTCGCCCAAGATATTGGTCTCAATGGCGAACTGGGAGTCACTCGCTTTAAAGAGCAATTTTTGCTGTTTTCGCCCATTTCACTGACTCATTTTAGTTATTTAGCCGATAAGCAAGAACAAGATCGTAATGCGTGGTTATGGTTAAAAGAGCAACCAAATCGCTATATTTTTACAGAAAAAACCGAGGATATGGTGTGTTTTGATGTCAACAAAGCCAAGCCTTTAGGGCAAGCACATCGTCGTAAATGGATCTTGTTAGACGCCTCCGCCATGCTCAGCCATTGCCAAGCTCCACAAACCATAAAACGTTACCATCTCTCAATAAGCCAACCCTATTCTGAATAAAAAAATGGCAGCATATCGATGTGATAGCTGCCACTGTGAGATAAAAATTTCATAGTGAATATGAGACGTTATTCTTCTTTTACTCACTTATGGACAAAACCTTGTTAGACCTGATGCTCTAAAAAGATTCTGTCAGATTAGGAAAAGTATGTTGAAGCCATAGTCGTTTGTTAGATGCCCGATTACTGAAGCTGATTTAGTAGTGGTAACGACACGAAATTATCGTTATCGCTTCATCATCGACCGCATAAACAAGCCTATTAGTATCATCAATACGGCGAGACCAAAAACCAGATAAGTTCTCTTTTAACGGTTCAGGTTTACCGATGCCCTCAAAAGGAGAGCGCTTAACATCATTGATAATTTTGTTGATGCGCTTTAGTGTTTTCTTGTCTTGGGTTTGCCAATACAAGTAGTCATCCCAAGCGTCATCAGTCCACGACAATAGACGTTGACGACTACTCATCAATTAACTCTCGTGCTGTTGTTTTACCTGCACGATACTGTGCTACCGAACGGTTTAGGTGTTCAGCATTTTTAGGGGAGCGCAGTAAGTGAACTGTCTCCATAAGGCTGTTGTAGTAGTCTAAAGACATCACCACTGCATCTTCAGAATCACGGCGTGTAATGACTGTTGTATCAGCATCATTAACTACACCGTCTAAAACAGCTTTAAGACTATTTCTAGCTTCAGTAAAAGATACGATTCTCATAAGAACCTCCACATGTACATTTAATGGAACAAGTATAGCCTTCACTATCTTAGTTGTACAGTAAATTGAACATGTAATATTAATAAGGTAACTTACAATTTAATAGACGGATAAAATCCGTCTATCATTCCATTCAATTCTCAGATCAACAAGCTAACCATCTCAATTTATTCATAAAATATGAACTTACCTCATATTCAATCAACATAAAATGCGGAAATAATCCATATAGTTAACCAAAGCCTACTCATGAAGAAGAACTGTGGGTTTAATTAGTATCTAAAAATACAATTATTCAAGCTTCAAACTATACAAAATTGACAGCATTTGGCATGAGAAAATATATGGATAAAGCTAATCATTATGGCACTTGTGGGGATACTTTCTAACTCGTTTTTGGGCATTTTCGATTTAAAAATGGCAGCGTATCGATGCGATCGCTGCCATTTTAGTATGAGAGTTTATTACTCTCTCACATCACTGATATTTTTACACCGTCGCTTTATTCTACGGTTACTGCTTTAGCGAGGTTGCGGGGTTGGTCAACATCTGTGCCTTTAATTAAGGCGACATGATAAGACAACAACTGCATTGGAATGGTGTAGTAAATCGGTGCAGTAATTTCACTGACACTTGGTAAGTTAATAATTTTCATGCTTTCATCGCCTTCAAATCCCGCATTAGCATCGGCAAAGACATACAGCAACCCACCGCGTGCACGTACTTCTTCAATGTTAGATTTCAGCTTTTCAAGTAGGTCATTATTTGGCGCTACCACGACAACTGGCATGTCGGCATCAATTAATGCCAATGGGCCATGTTTTAATTCGCCCGCCGCATAGGCTTCTGCGTGAATGTATGAAATTTCTTTCAATTTTAGAGAAGCTTCCATAGCAATTGGGTAGAACTCACCACGACCTAGGAATAAGGTGTGATGCTTATCAGCAAAATCTTCGGCTAAGGCTTCAATCTCTTTATCGTAGGCTAATGCCGCTTGAATTTGCGTAGGAAGAGCATGTAAAGCATCAACAATTTCTGCTTCTTTTGCATGATCAATGCGTTGTTGCTGCTTACCAATCGCAGTCACTAACATCAATAGCGCTGAAAGTTGCGTGGTGAAGGCTTTGGTTGAGGCCACGCCAATTTCAGTGCCAGCACGAGTCATGAAGGCAAAATCCGACTCACGAACCAGTGATGACCCCGCAACGTTACACACTGTCATGGCGGCCATGTAGCCTTTTTCTTTTGCCAAACGTAAAGCGGCTAACGTATCGGCAGTTTCACCGGATTGAGAGAGCGTGATCAATAAACTATTTGGACGGGTAACAAATTTACGGTAACGGAATTCTGATGCAATCTCGACATCACAGCTTACGCCTGCTAACGATTCAAACCAGTAACGCGCGGTCATCCCGGCATTATAAGAGGTACCACATGCGATAATTTGTACGTGCTCCACTTGCGATAAGATTTCTGCGGCATGCACGCCAATGCTTTCGGTAATGACGCTCTCTTTAGTCAGACGAGCTTCCATCGTGTTAATTAGGGCTGTCGGTTGTTCGTAAATTTCTTTTTGCATAAAGTGACGATATTGGCCTTTATCCCCAGCGTCATGTTCTGCATTCGATTCAGCAATTTCACGTTCAACTTGTTGGCCTTGGCAATCGAATACTGTGACCCCACGTCGAGTCACTTCCGCAACATCACCTTCTTCTAGGTACATAAAGCGGCGAGTTACGTTCAATAACGCCAATTGATCGGAAGCGATGAAGTTTTCACCAACGCCAAGACCAATCACGATCGGGCTACCTGAACGAGCAACCACAACACGACTTGGATCTTTACGATCAACAACCACAGTGCCATACGCACCTTCAAGCTGTTGTACTGCTTTTTGTAAGGCTTCAGTCAAGCTTTCTGAGTTACGTAATTCCCATTCAACTAGGTGAGCAATAACTTCTGTATCCGTTTGAGATTCAAATACATAGCCACGCTCACGTAAGGTTTCACGTAACGATTCATAGTTTTCGATGATCCCATTATGTACTACGGCAATATCGCCGGAAATATGTGGGTGAGCGTTCACTTCTGATGGTTCACCATGCGTCGCCCAACGTGTATGAGCAATCCCGGTGCCACCAACCGCATGCGCTGATTCAACAGCATCGGCTAATTCTTGAACCTTACCTAAACGACGAATACGCGTCATATTGGACTCAGAATCAACAATCGCAACACCGGCTGAATCATAACCACGGTATTCAAGACGACGTAAACCTTCGACTAAAATTTCAGCAATATCACGTTGTGCTACTGCACCCACAATTCCACACATAGTATTTATCCTTTTATTCCTTTACCAACAGCAAGCAAAAGGTGGCAAAGCTTAGTTAAAATGAAATTTATTCAACCTCACCTGCGCATAAGAGTGTCTTCTCGTTATCCGCAGCTGTGGTTATTTAGAAATCACAACCTGCACATGATGTTGTTCTATTTGTGCTTGTTGCTCTAAACTGATCCCACTGTCCGTCACAAGTACATCAATTTTGTCCCATGACAGCTCTAAATTTGGAATTTTGCGACCAATTTTGTCAGATTCCACCATCACCACGACGCGACGAGCTACTTCCGACATCACCTGACTTAACCCAAGCAGTTCATTAAACGTTGTGGTGCCACGTTCCAAATCAATCCCGTCCGCTCCAATGAATAATTGGTCGAAATCGTATGAACGCAGAACTTGCTCGGCGACTTGCCCTTGGAAAGATTCAGAATGGGTATCCCAAGTCCCTCCAGTCATCAGCAGGGTGGGTTCACTTTCTAATGCATTTAACGCATTAGCGACATTTAAAGAATTGGTCATCACCACTAAGCCACGCTTTTGGTTTAATTGTTCAATTAAAGCGCCCGTGGTACTTCCACTATCAATAATGATGCGATGGTGATCTTTGATTAATGTTGCGGCGGCTTTTGCCAACCCCAGCTTTCGCTTCGAAACTTCTTCTGAAAATTCTTCATTTAGGATTTCTTTAGGTAAGGCTACTGCGCCACCATAACGGCGTAACAATAAACCACTGGCTTCCAAAGCAGATAAATCCTTTCTTATTGATACTTCAGAGATATCAAATTGTTTTGTTAAGGCTTCGACGCTGACTTCACCATGCTCATTTATTTGTTGAACAATTAAGTGACGACGTTGTTGAGTGTTTCGTTTAGACATAAATGAAAATCTATTAAGTTTCGAATCGAAACAACATTAAACACAAACGAAACTTGATTGTCTATATATTTCACATAGAAAAATAAATGTTTTTTACAGAAACCTTGTCCTAAGACAAGTAACTAATCGTGATCTTCCCCACAAAGACTGGTAAAATTACCACCCCATTTAAGAAACAAAATTACAACGCAGTTTTCTCGCAAACTGTAATGAACTGATGACTACCCAGAAAAAAGTGTCGGTAGTTAAGCCAGAATGGGAATAATGTCTACACTGTAAAACAGACCACAAAACTGTCAGGCAGAATTTTGGTTTTATTGCTCAATACGTATTTACGTGTATTAGCACTCAAACTTGCAAAAATTGAAAAATATAATATTACTTACCGGAGAGTATCTACTCATGAAAAAGACCAAAATCGTATGTACGATTGGCCCGAAAACTGAATCTGTTGAGAAACTAACTGAACTAGCAAACGCTGGCATGAACGTAATGCGTTTAAACTTCTCACACGGTGATTTTGAAGAACACGGCAATCGTATTGCTAACCTTCGCCAAGTAATGAAAAACACAGGTAAACAACTGGCTATCCTTTTAGATACCAAAGGCCCTGAAATCCGCACAATCAAACTAGAAAACGGCGAAGACGTTGCACTAGTAGCGGGTCAAGATTTCACATTCACAACCGACACTACCGTTGTTGGTAACAAAAACACTGTAGCGGTTACTTACCCAGGTTTTGCTCAAGACCTTAAAGCCGGTGACACTATCCTAGTTGACGATGGTCTAATTGAAATGGAAGTCGTTGCAACGACTGATACTGAAGTTCAATGTAAAGTATTGAACAACGGTGACCTAGGTGAAAACAAAGGTGTTAACCTTCCTGGCGTATCAGTAAAACTTCCTGCTCTAGCAGAAAAAGATAAAGCTGACCTTAAATTTGGTTGTGAGCAAGGCGTAGACTTCGTTGCTGCTTCTTTCATCCGTAAAGCAGAAGACGTAAAAGAAATCCGTGAATTGCTATGTGCAAACGGCGGCGAAAACATCCAAATCATCTCTAAAATCGAAAACCAAGAAGGTGTCGATAACTTTGATGAGATCTTAGAAGCGTCTGACGGCATCATGGTTGCTCGTGGTGACCTAGGTGTTGAAATCCCAGTTGAAGAAGTAATCTTCGCTCAAAAAATGATGATCGAGAAATGTAACCGCGCTCGTAAAGTGGTTATCACAGCAACTCAAATGCTTGATTCTATGATCAAAAACCCACGTCCAACTCGCGCAGAAGCGGGCGACGTAGCGAACGCCATCATGGATGGTACTGACGCAGTTATGCTTTCTGGTGAATCTGCAAAAGGTAAATACCCTGTTGAAGCAGTGACTATCATGGCGCAAATCTGTGCTCGCACTGATAAAGCACTAAAAGCAGAACTAGGTTCTCGTCTAGACAGCCCACGTCTACGTATTACTGAAGCCGTATGTAAATCAGCAGTAGAAACGGCTGAAAAATTGGCTGCTCCAGTTATCGTTGTAGCGACTGAAGCTGGTAAATCTGCTCGTTCAGTTCGTAAATACTTCCCAACAGCACGCATCATTGCGGTAACAACTAACGCTAAGACAGCAGCACAGCTTTGCTTGTCTAAAGGTGTAACGCCAATCGTTGTTGAGTCTATCAATGATACTGAAGACTTCTACCGTCAAGGTATGGCTCTAGCTCTAGAAACAGGCTACGGCGAGAAAGGCGACGTAACTGTTATGGTTTCTGGTGCTCTAGTACCATCAGGCACAACTAACACTTCTTCTGTTCACGTTCTTTAATGAAAACGAACTGATAGAAATACCAAAGGAGGCCAATGGGCCTCCTTTTTTTATGTCAGTCGTTTATGCCAATCAATAAGCCCTTAGCGACGAAAAGATTGACCCATTCAAGGCTCTTACTCAATTCAAACTCTTATTAAAGTTAATCTCTATAAACCTCAGATCTAAGCACCCCAGGTCTTAGCCACATCTGCCGTTACCAGCCAAAGAACTCTTGATGATGCGTATTCAATAGCAGAACTAATAATAAGAAATATAAAGCGCTAATATTGATAGCAAGTACTAACAAACTCGCTATCGTCACTCTCACCACCACAACATTAGACATAAGCCACTCACCCAAATACCTCACTCTCCATCCAATAAGTTTAGTGAAGTTTTATCGATTTATTAGACTAAAGTCTTAGATCTTTTTTTCATAAAAATTGCAGCATAAAAAAAAGCAACCCGTAAGTTGCGTTCTAAATAGTGCTATTCTCAAGCTAGCGATATTTATCAATGATGAGGTTCGTATCAGCTATGCTTTTAAAGCACGTTCTCCACGGGCAATCCCCACCACCCCACTGCGTGCTACTTCAATGACATCGGTCATCTCGGAAACCGCTTTGATAAAAGCATCTAACTTGGCCGTATCCCCGGCTAATTGAATGGTAAACAAAGAAGCCGTCACATCCACAATCTGTCCACGGAAAACATCCGCTAAACGGTGCACTTCAGCACGAGAAAATCCGCTGGCTTTGACTTTTACCAACATCAGCTCTCGTTCAACATAATCAAATTCCGTCACTTCTTGCACTTTTAAAACATCCACCAGCTTATGCAGGTTTTTTTCAATTTGCTCCAGCTGTAAAGCATCCGTGGCAGTGGTGATATTGATACGTGATAAGGTAGCATCGTCTGTGGGCGACACAGTTAATGACTCAATGTTGTAACCACGCTGAGAAAACAGACCGACAACACGGGACAAAGAACCTGGTTGGTTTTCCAATAACAATGAAATGATATGTCTCATATTAGGTTCTCTCCGTCTTGCTTAGCCACATTTTATCCATGCCTTCCCCTTTGATTTGCATTGGGTAAACATGTTCCGTTTCATCCACATTGATATCAACAAACACCACACGGTCTTTCATAGCCAGTGCTTTTTGTAAGCCGCTTTCTAGCTCATCAGGGTGATTAATTCGAATCCCGACGTGACCATAAGCTTCTGCAATGGCGGCAAAATCAGGAACAGAATCCATATAAGAATGCGAATGGCGACCTTGATAAATCATATCCTGCCATTGTTTTACCATGCCTAAGAAACGGTTATTCAAGTTGATGATTTTCACTGGAATATCGTATTGCATACAGGTGGATAACTCTTGGATATTCATCTGAATACTGCCATCACCGGTAATACAAACCACTTCTTCTTGTGGCATCGCAAATTTCACCCCCATCGCGGCGGGTAAACCAAACCCCATGGTGCCTAGACCACCAGAGTTTATCCAACGACGTGGCTTATCAAACGGATAATACAATGCGGCAAACATTTGATGCTGACCTACATCGGAGGCGACATAAGCTTCACCCTTGGTCAATTTATATAAGGTTTCAACCACTTGTTGCGGCTTAATGCGATCAGAAGTTTTATCATACGCTAGGCAGTTACGGTTCTTCCAACTTTGTAGCTCTTGCCACCATGTTGCGAGCGCCTCAGAATCTTGCTCAATACCATGATCTTCCAATTGCTTTAGCATACTGTTTAGCACTTCATCAGCCGAGCCCACAATCGGTAAGTCGGCATGAATCGTTTTAGAAATAGAAGAAGGATCAATGTCAATATGCATGATCTTGGCGTTAGGACAATACTTTTCTACATTGTTGGTGGTGCGATCATCAAAACGCACCCCGACGCCAAAGATAAGATCAGCATTATGCATCGCCATATTTGCTTCGTAAGTGCCATGCATTCCTAGCATACCTAACGAATTTTTATGGGTTGCTGGGAAGGCACCTAAGCCCATCAAAGTACTCACAACCGGCAAACTTAACGCTTCGGCTAATTTGATCAGTTGTTCACTGGCTTCAGCAATAATCGCTCCGCCTCCAACATAAAGAACCGGTTTTTTCGCCGCCAATAAGGTTTTTAATCCTTTCTTAATTTGTCCTTTATGCCCTGATGTCGTCGGGTTATAAGAACGCATTTTGACTTCTTCAGGGTAAGAATAAGGGTAGTTTTCTAAAGGATTGAGGACGTTTTTAGGTAAGTCGACAACAACCGGACCTGGACGCCCCGTTGAGGCAAGGTAAAACGCTTTTTTGATTGTCGAAGGAATATCTTCCGCTTTTGTAACCAAGAAACTGTGTTTTACGACTGGGCGTGAGATCCCAACCATGTCACATTCTTGAAAGGCATCATTACCAATCAAGCTGCTGGGTACTTGTCCTGATAGCACCACCATCGGGGCCGAATCCATATAAGCGGTCGCAATTCCGGTGATGGCATTGGTTGCCCCTGGGCCTGAAGTCACTAATACGACCCCAACTTTTCCCGTGGCTCGCGCATAACCATCGGCCATATGAACCGCAGCTTGCTCATGACGAACCAGAACGTGTTCAATATCACTTTTTTCATGCAGCGCATCGTAAATATCCAAGACAGAACCGCCCGGATAACCAAAGATGTGATCGACGCCTTCGTCGATTAAGGAGCGAACGATCATATCCGCACCAGATAACATTTCCATGTTGCCTCCTTTTAAGCCGCACCAATCAGGAAACAAAGAAAGCCCCTTAATGAGCGTTATTCGTCCAGTTGCAAATTGGTTCGGCACTACATAGTTAGGGCTTATTTTTAGCCTAATAAATTCAGAGATGAAGGTGAGCTCCTCCCGGCCTTCATCTCTTGCGCTATGTACCTGCAGATATTGTCATAACAATTCGACAGGGTGCATATTCGAAATTACTTTCGTAGCGATTACTTTACCGCCAACTTATAAATCTTGTCTATATGAGGTAAAACACAAGATTAACCATCTTGGTTGTTAATTGATTGCATTCATAGGTAACAAACTAGCTACAAACCCATTTCCCAGCAAATCATCTAATTATTCAATAAAAAAAAGAGAATAATAATGTGATTAATGAGAGCGGGCTCACGAGTGTTCCGGCATAAAAAAGCGCAGGACGAAAATCTCGTACTGCGCTTCTTCAGTTAAGAATAATGCTTATCGTTTTGCAGCTAATGCTTCTCCACAAATAAGCATTAATTGATCACGCATCCAAATATGACCTTTGTCTTTTTCGCTAGAATCATGCCAAGTTAAATACCCCGACACTTTATTATCGCTAAATGGGTAATCTAAGACTTTATAGTGAGTTGGATTTGGGATCGCTTCCACTAACCAACGAGGCACGACCGTTACTAATTCAGATTGTCCCACCACGTATAAAATATTACTGAGACTGGTTCCTTGGTACGATTCTTGGCACTCTAAATCGCTCCCATAAACACGCTCATAAAAGCTTCGAATGCCATTCACTTTAGATAAAGTCGCATGCTTTTCTGACATAAATTCTTGTTGGCTAATGTGATCGCCAATACGTGGGTGATTGGCTGCGACCACTACCACTAACTCATCGCTAAAAATTTCTGTGCTGGAGTAACCCGCTTGCTCAAAGCGAGCATAATCAATCACGAAATCTACTTCTTGATAACGCAGTTTTTCGGGTAATTGATGATCAAACTCTGCATCCAAATTCAGTTGAATGCTGGGGGATTTTTCCGCAATACCACGCATGATATGAGGGGCAAAACGTAAATCACATGGGCTGCATACTGCCAATTTGAAAACACGATCTGAAGTCTCTGGGACAAAAATCGAATTAGGTAATTCATTACGTACTAATTGCAGCGCTTGTCTGAGTGGGCCAAAAAGCTGACGAGCACGCTGGGTTGGTTGAATACCACGACCATGACGCATGAAAAGTTCATCATTAAACATGACTTTTAAACGCGCAACCGCATTGCTCACTGCGGGTTGTGACATCCCTAAATACTGCGCCGCACGGGTAATATTTTGCTCTTGCATCACCGCATCAAAAACAGTGAGTAAATTAAGATCCACTCCACGTAAAGTCGACTCAGATCTTAAGTTAACAGCTGGGTTTTGTTGTTCGATAGGAAGTGCCATTGTATGTTGTGCCTCTCATAATTGTGGTCAATCACATCAAGAACAAGTGATGATTCGCCACAAAAAGATAGTGAATAATCATTGTATTTACCGAACCACTTATTCGGATTGCCGACACTATTCACCAAGCAAATATAAGAAGCAATTGTATTGATAATAAATGATTTTAATTTACTAAAAATCACTAAAAGATAGAAAAAATCAATAACTTATATCTATTTATAAATTTTTATAAAAATCTCTATAAGCCCCTAATAGCTTCTTTGTAAGCTTATTCGTTAATCAGAACATAAGGAGGAAAGTCAACTTGTTCCCAGAGTTCACTCCATAACGGAGCAATGTTATGCCAGTCACCTTGTGTAACCCAGCGAGCAAGATGAGCGGCAACATCTGGGTACACTACTGGCTCTGCCGCTTGCTCATTTAACCAATCTCTCACCGCACTGGGATCTAACCAAGCCATAGATTGAGCTAACCCCAAGGCTTCAAGTGTCGCCACATTACTCATTTGTTCAAACTGACCATTTAAAGGTTTTAGCAACAGTTTCTTTCCTAAAGTTAATGCTTCAGACGGTAACTCAAATCCGCCGTTTGCCATCACGCCATGACAAGCATGTAAATCAGCTTGAAAGTTGGCATACGATAACGGCATAAATGTGATGTTTTCTTGTTGCAGCCTTTCTTTGATCTCGGGGTGATAACAGATGAATTTATGGCTAGAAAAGCGCAACAACAACTGCTTTACCTCTTGCCAATCTTCAAACGGCAAATAGACTAAAATAAAATCATCTTCACTAATGCGGTGGTGCTTATTGGTGTGCACAATAGGTGGCAAAATGGGTTGTTGGAAATGATACCAATGCAAACCTAAACGATGCTGCGTTGGTGCAAAATGCTGAATCAAGGTTTGATCGATCCAAGTGGCCCCTTTCTTGGGAACCGAATATTGAAAAGCATTTTGATGGCTAATACCGATAGTCGGAACATTTTGCTTTTTCGCAGCCCAAGCAGTGATCGGTTCAAAGTCATTAATAACCACATCGTAGCCCGATAAATCCATATCTGAGATTTCCTTCCATAAATGGCTGGGATTGGTATTGATGGCGGTTTTTAAATGACTGACTTTGCCTTTTTCCGTGCTAAAGGTTAAGCCTCTGCGTGTTTGATACTGACCGAAATCATCCATGGAAAAGTAGCCCTTCTCATCTCGGCCTGAAAAAAGAAAATCTACTTTAATGTCATCACGTTGCTTGAAAGCACAAGCCATGGCTCTTGCTCGTGCAATGTGTCCATTTCCAGTCCCTTGTACGCCATACAAAATCTTCATAAGCCGTTAGCCTGCCATTAAATAGATCGCACTCAACGCACAACTCACGCCCAGTAAGGCTCCGAGCACAATATCGGTTAAAAAATGCACGCCTAATAAAATGCGTGAAAAGCCGATTAAACCAGCCCAAGCAAAACACGCTACGCCTAAATCAGGGTAGAAATGATCCATTAATACCGCCATCAAGAAGGCGGCCGCAGTATGACCTGACGGTAAACTGTATTGATCGGAAGGGGTGATATAAGAGGTCAATAAATGGGAAATTTGTGCTGGGCGACGGCGCTTAAAGCTGTTTTTCACTAACCAATAAATCGGTAGCTCAATTAAAAATGCCAGTAATCCCACCATTAAGAAAGCTTGGCCAGCTCTTGGCTCAAACCACCAAGAAAGCAAACCGATTACCGCATAAAGGTGTCCATCCCCCGTATGTGACACTGCTTTACTCACACGTGCGACCGGCAAATTAAATCGATGTTGTAAACACAATAAAGAAAACGCTAAATCGAATCGGGCTATAGGTTGCATTGTTTTCATCACATACTCCTAATATACAGTGGTTTATCCCTTATCCACCCGACCAAAGTAAGTGACATTAATGACAAAAAAGTGACGATAATTTGTTCTTATGATGAAACTTCCCCCACTCAAACCATTAACCAATCAATAACAATACTTTCGTTTATTTGGATATTTTTTCAACGAAAGGGTTGACGCTCCCCCCAAGAGTGCGGTACTAATTGACTCAATCATTACGTGGACGTTTTTAATGCTAAGGAAAGTAAACAGCATGAATAAACCATTTTCGACTCTACTCAACCTCCTCCTCATCGTGAACCAATCGCGCGGGTAGGCAGTGGACGAAAAACCACAACGAATTTCAAACAAGCCCGCATCTCACATGCGGGCTTTTTTATTCGCTAGAATCTAAAATAAAAAACCGCATTGGATAGCGAAGCACATAGATAAGGAAGCTAACATGAACGATCAAGTCATTATATTCGATACGACCTTGCGCGATGGCGAACAAGCGCTATCAGCGAGCCTAACAGTAAAAGAAAAATTGCAGATCGCTTATGCTCTCGAGCGTCTAGGTGTTGACGTTATCGAAGCCGGTTTTCCTATTTCTTCACCGGGCGATTTCAAATCCGTCAAAACTATCGCACAACATATTAAAGGGAGCCGTATTTGTGCACTATCCCGTGCGGTGGAAAAAGACATTGATGTCGCCGCAGAAGCATTAAAAACCGCCGAAGCTTTCCGTATCCACACCTTCATCTCAACCTCAACCATTCACGTTCAAGACAAACTACGCCGCAGTTATGACGATGTGGTTGAAATGGCGATTAACGCAGTAAAACGCGCGCGTAAATACACCGATGATGTGGAATTTTCGTGTGAAGATGCCGGCCGTACACCGATTGATAACCTATGTCGTATCGTTGAAGCTGCCATTAATGCTGGTGCCACCACGGTCAACATTCCAGATACCGTCGGCTATACCTTGCCAAATGAATTCGGCGGCATTATTCAAACCCTATTTAACCGTGTTCCTAACATTGATAAAGCCGTTATCTCAGTACATTGTCATGATGATTTGGGGATGTCGGTAGCTAACTCGATGGCGGCAGTTCAAGCAGGGGCTCGCCAAGTCGAAGGAACGATCAATGGCATCGGTGAACGTGCAGGTAACTGCGCATTAGAAGAAATCGCCATGATCATTCGTACTCGTGGTGAATTCCTAGGCGTGAATACTGGCCTTAAGTACGACGAAATCCACCGTACCAGTAAGCTAGTGAGCCAACTTTGCAACATGCCAATTCAAAGCAATAAGGCGATTGTAGGGGCCAACGCTTTCAGCCACTCTTCAGGTATTCACCAAGATGGAATGTTAAAAAATAAAAACACTTATGAAATCATGACTCCAGAATCCATTGGCCTAAAAAACCAAGCGCTGAATCTAACCAGCCGTTCTGGTCGCGCTGCGGTTAAAAGTCACATGGATTCAATGGGCTATAAAGATTCAGATTACAACCTAGATACTCTATATGAGGACTTCTTAAAGCTTGCTGACCGTAAAGGTCAAGTCTTTGATTATGATCTTGAGTCATTGATGCACTTTGCTAACTTGCGTGAAGAAGATGACTTCTTTAAATTAAATTATCTTAGTGTGCAATCTGGCAGTGTGATGGCGACCACCAGCATTAAGTTGCAATGTGGTGCAGAAGAAAAATGTGAAGCCGCTGTCGGTAATGGTCCGGTGGATGCCTTATACCAATGTATTTATCGCTTAACGGGTTATGAAATTGTCTTGGATAAGTTTGATCTTACCGCCAAAGGCGAAGGTGAAGATGGCTTAGGTCAAGCAGACATTATTGCCAATTACAAAGGGCGCAAATATCACGGTACTGGCCTAGCAACCGATATTGTCGAAGCTTCAGGTCAAGCACTATTGCACGTGATTAACAGCATTCATCGCGCTGATCAAATTGCTGAAATTAAGCAATCAAAAAGAATGGAAACAGTATAAGTTGAAACAAAACACAATTCGGTGATGAATCGTGTGGTTGAGTCTAGGAGCTAGTGAAAAGTCGACATTGTTACAAGCGAGCACCGCTAAGAACCGACACAGCTAGAACCAACATAACTAAGAACCAATATAACTAAGAACCAATATAACTAAGAACAGGCACGTTCATCACTAAAGTAACAAATTCAGTTATACATACTTTTAAGGAAGAGAGAACTCATGTCAGCAACATACAAAATTGCAGTTTTACCAGGTGACGGCATAGGCCCAGAAGTGATGCAGCAAGCACAAAAAGTCTTGGATGCCATCGAACAAAAACACGCGATCTCATTTGAACGTCAACAATTTGATGTCGGCGGTATTGCCATTGATAATCACGGCTGCCCATTACCTGAAACAACAGTTAAAGGATGTGAAGAAGCGGATGCGGTATTGTTTGGCTCAGTAGGAGGCCCCAAATGGGAACACCTACCACCTAATGATCAACCTGAGCGTGGCGCTCTCCTGCCTCTTCGTAAACACTTCCAACTTTTTTGTAATCTGCGTCCTGCGCAAATTCATGCTGGATTAGAAAGCTTCTCACCATTACGTGCAGATATCTCTGACCGTGGCTTTGATATTGTGGTCGTCCGAGAGCTCACTGGTGGTATCTATTTCGGTCAACCTAAAGGTCGTGAAGGTTCTGGCCCTGATGAAAAAGCGTTTGATACTGAAATTTATCATCGTTATGAAATTGAACGTATTGCAAAAATCGCCTTTGAATCGGCTCGTCTGCGCAACAAAAAAGTGTGCTCAGTCGACAAAGCGAACGTATTACAAAGCTCTATTTTATGGCGCGAAGTGGTGGAAGAAATTGCCAAAGACTACCCAGATGTTGAGCTATCACACATCTATATCGATAACGCCACTATGCAGCTCATCAAAGACCCTTCTCAATTTGATGTGATGCTATGCTCCAACATCTTTGGTGACATCATTTCCGATGAATGCGCCATGATCACAGGCTCCATGGGGATGCTACCTTCTGCTAGCTTAAACGAAAGCAAATTTGGTTTATATGAACCCGCAGGCGGCAGTGCGCCAGATATCGCAGGCAAAAACATTGCTAACCCAGTGGCGCAAATTTTGTCGGCCGCATTAATGTTGCGTTATAGCCTAGGAGAAGAGGAAGCGGCGCAAAGTATCGAGCAGGCGGTATCAAAAGCCTTAGCAGCCGGAGAGCTGACTGCCGATCTTGCAGGTAACCAACCCGCCCTTTCGACCTCTGAAATGGGTGACAAAATCGCGCACTATATTCTAAATTCATAATCTGAGCAGGTAGCAAGCAATGTCAAATTCAACACCAAAAACATTATATGAAAAAGTCTACGATGCTCATGTGGTCGTAGCCGCCCAAGGCGAAAACCCAATTTTATACATCGACCGCCACCTAGTACACGAAGTGACCTCACCACAAGCTTTTGATGGTTTACGCGAAAAAGGTCGTAAAGTGCGCCAAGTGAGCAAAACCTTCGCCACGATGGATCACAACGTATCTACTACCACCAAGGATATCAATGCCTCTGGTGAAATGGCACGTATTCAAATGCAAACTTTAATGAAAAACTGTTTGGATTTTGGAGTAACGCTTTACGATCTAAACCATAAATATCAAGGTATTGTGCACGTAATGGGCCCAGAGCTAGGCATTACCTTGCCGGGTATGACCATAGTTTGTGGTGACTCTCACACCGCCACCCACGGCGCTTTTGGTTCATTGGCATTTGGGATTGGCACCTCAGAAGTAGAACACGTATTGGCAACGCAAACCCTAAAACAAGCGCGTGCTAAAACGATGAAGATCGAAGTCAAAGGTAAAGTCGCCGAAGGCATCACCGCCAAAGATATCGTACTGGCAATCATAGGTAAAACCACGGCGGCTGGCGGTACAGGCTATGTGGTGGAGTTTTGTGGTGAAGCAATTACCGATCTTTCAATGGAAGGTCGCATGACGGTATGTAACATGGCGATTGAACTGGGCGCTAAAGCCGGCCTAATTGCACCAGACCAAACGACTTTTGATTACATCAAAGATAAGAAGTTTTCCCCAAAAGGCGCAGACTTTGACGCGGCAGTCGAGTATTGGAAAACCCTAAAATCAGACGATGATGCACAATTTGATGCAGTAGTGACACTAGACGCCGCTGAAATCAAACCACAAGTGACTTGGGGGACCAACCCAGGGCAAGTAATGTCGGTCGATGGTATTATTCCGAACCCACAAGATTTTACCGACCCAGTTGAAAAAGCCTCAGCGGAAAAAGCTTTAGCCTACATGGGGCTAGAAGCGGGCAAAAAACTGTCTGATTACACTGTCGATAAAGTGTTTGTTGGCTCTTGTACCAACTCACGTATTGAAGATATGCGCGCTGCGGCTGCCGTCGCTAAAGGTCGTAAAGTCGCCGCCAACGTGCAAGCGTTAATCGTACCGGGCTCCGAACAAGTCAAAGCCCAAGCTGAACAAGAAGGCTTGGATAAAATCTTTATTGATGCGGGGTTTGAGTGGCGCTTACCAGGCTGCTCAATGTGTCTTGCTATGAACAATGATCGCCTAGGGCCAAAAGAGCGCTGCGCCTCAACCAGTAACCGTAACTTTGAAGGTCGCCAAGGCCGTGATGGTCGCACTCATTTAGTTAGCCCAGCGATGGCGGCTGCCGCTGCTATTGCCGGTCACTTTGTTGATATTCGTTCACTAGATTCTGTCCAGCAAATTAATAAGCAATAAGGAGCACGCTATGTCTCAAGCCTCTACACAGACAGGTTTTCAACAACATACTGGCCTAGTCGTGCCATTAGATATTGCTAACATTGATACCGATGCCATCATTCCTAAGCAGTTTTTGCAAAAAGTCACGCGCTTAGGTTTTGGTCAACATTTGTTTCATGATTGGCGTTTTTTGGATGATGCCGGCACTCAGCCTAATCCTGAATTTGTCATGAATGCACCACGCTATCAAGGCTCGAGCATTCTACTGGCTCGTGAAAACTTTGGTTGTGGCTCATCACGTGAACATGCTCCTTGGGCTTTGGCCGATTATGGCATTCAAGTGATGATCGCACCGAGTTTTGCTGATATTTTCTATGGCAACTCCATCAATAACCAAATGGTTCCGGTGCGCTTAACCGAGCAACAAGTGGATGAAATATTCCAATTTGTTGAGGCCACTGAAGGTGCACAAATCACTGTCGATTTAGAAGCGATGACGGTTTCTGCAAATGGAAAACAATATTCATTTGAGATCGATGAGTTCCGTCGTCACTGTCTGCTTAATGGATTAGATAATATAGGCTTAACCTTGCAACATGAAAGCAAGATTGCTGAATATGAAGCGAATATTCCCGCCTTTTTACGTTAGGTAAGGTATTCTCTATTTAAATCAGAAAGCCTCATTGACCATTCAATGAGGCTTTTTTATGACTCATGCATCGATGAACGCACTCACTATTTGGGATAATGAGCCAGTTAGATCAAACTGACCGATTCAAGAAAGAAAGAAAGAAAAAACTATTCACTCAAGAAAGCGAAAAGCGAAAGTTTTCTCACTCACCTCAGGTCTTATTGTTATACCGATATTAAGAACTGAAGAGTCATCAATGAAACACTGCCTTGCCCTACTTTTTATGTGCCTTGCTTTTCCTGCCCTATCAGCCCCCAAGGCGGAACGCTGGGATTATTGGGACGTCAACCAGCCACAAAGTCAGCAAATCGTCGATCACTCCACATGGCAGGCGTTATTAGATCGATATCTGATCACACAAGATCAAAATACCTTATTTCTCTATAGCCAAGTTAGCTCATCAGACAAGCAACGATTACACGATTACCTAAGCAACTTAACCACTCAAGACCCTCGCCAACTCAACCAAGCACAACAATTCGCTTATTGGGTTAATCTCTACAATGCTTTAACGGTCAATTTGATTTTAGAACACTATCCTATTACTTCTATCACCAAACTCGGTGGATTATTTTCTTTTGGCCCTTGGGATCAAGACATCACGACAATTAATGGGAAAGCGCTCACTCTAAATGATATTGAACATCGAATTTTAAGGCCCATTTGGCAAGACAAGCGGATCCATTATGCGGTCAATTGCGCCAGTCTAGGTTGCCCGAATCTATTACCTACAGCCTTTACTGCCACCAATACCGAGCAGTTGTTAACGCAAGCTGAATCTGCTTTTGTCCATAGTTTAAAAGGAGTGGCGGTTAAAGGTTCAAAATTGCAGTTATCTTCTATCTATGAATGGTATGCAGCGGATTTTGGTGGGGAAGCTGGCGTTTTATCATATTTAGAGACATTGCGACCGGAAATCGGCGATACCAATAAAAAACCCAGCTATCGATATAACTGGGATTTGAATAGCATTAAATATTGAATATTGAATAAGTCTAAATCTTAAATAGCCCTAAATTTGAAGTAGCATTAGGGCTTAAATAAAACAGACTTTTGCATCATGGCTAGCGCGCTACACCAAGAAGTGCTGCAACACACCTAATCAGCACCATTAAAAGCCTTTATCTTTTTTGATGAGATCATAAGCGGATTGAATTTCTTGGGCTTTTTGTTTGGCAACTTCCATCATTTCTGGCGGTAAACCTTTGGCGACCAATTTGTCTGGGTGGTGCTCATTCATCAGCTTACGATGAGCACGCTTAATGGTTTTGGCATCGGCAGTTTTGTCCACCCCAAGTAATTCGTACGCATCATCCAGTTGAGAACGAGTTGGCCCTTGCTGCCATTGACCGCCCGATTGTTGCCCCTGGTGTTGATAGCCACCAAAACCACCGCCTTGCTGAAAACGAAACGCCGCTTCTTGCATGCGCAAACGTTGTTGTAAATATTGCGCGGTAAACCCTAATTCTGCTGCGACCGTTTGTAGTACATTCACTTCACTTGGGTGCAATGAGCCATCGGCAAAGGCTGCCGAAATTTGTAACTCAAGAAAAAACTGCAATAAATCACGACGACGACCCGCAGAAAAACGCACACGACGCAGTGTCTCTTCTAATGGAAAGTGCGCTTCTTTTCCTTGACGAAAGGCTTCTTGCGCAATACGTTTTTGCTCACCCGTCAAGTTCATGCGATCCATCATAACCGTTGCCAGTTGAATCTCTTCTTTTGTCACTTGACCTTTTGCTTTCGCAACATGCCCCATCACCGCATAAGCCGCTTGGAAAAAGTCGGTTTGACGTTCCGCTTGAGACGGGCCGGAGCCAAAGGCGGATTGGAATCCTTGTTGACTACGTCTTGCTTTATCGAATTGATGACCGATAAAGCAACCAATGATTGCGCCCGGGATATTCCCTATCATCGAGCCAAACAAAATTCCCAGTAATTTACCTAACATATATTGATTCCAAATCCCAAACTATGAATTTTTATTGTTAACTATTGTCTGTATAGTGTCGATTCTTGCCAGATTCTTATATGATATAGAAATCTGTGTATATTTCGTATTATTTCTGTAAATAACCTTTGTCTATACACAAGTGTTATCAAACAACAATCTCACTTAAGTTTCACAGGACACTTTTATTTCATGCTACCAGTTTCTCGCACTTTTCTCGCCACGCTCATAAGTGCCGCCTTCTTGCCAACTGCCTTCGCGGATGAAAGCAGTCAGGACAGTGTGCCGGAAATCATCCCAGTTGATCAATGTATTGCGCCAGAAAAAAACTCTTCAGACCCTGAACAAGAAACCGTTAAAGTAGAAGCCGATAGCATTCATACCGAAGGACAAAATCAAGCTGTCTATCAAGGTGATGTCATCATAACCCAAGGGCCTAAAAAGATTACCGCCGATCAGGTGACGATCAACCAAAGGGATAATTCCATTGTGGCGGATGGTAATGTGACTATGAATGATGGGCAAATCAAATCTAACTCTAATAAAGTTAAGTCTGATTTGAAAGGTGAGCGTGTTGAGCTACATGACACTCAATATAAATTATTGTGCCAACCTGCTCGTGGTGAAGCCGCTTATATTTTAAAAGATGGTCAAAGCATCTATACCATGGAAGATGGGACTCTCACCACCTGTCCAGAAGGTAACAAGTCTTGGCGAGTCAAAGCCACCGACATTGATATCGACAATAATGAAGAAGAAGCCACTTTTTATAACACGCGTTTTGAGATATTAGACGTGCCTGTTTTCTATTGGCCTTATATTACCGTACCCATTGGCGATAAGCGTAAAACTGGTTTTCTCTACCCATCGGGTGGTTATGACACCAAAAATGGTTTAGAAATTAACGTTCCGATCTATTTTAACTTAGCGCCTCAATACGACCTCACCACGACACTGAACTACATGCAAGAACGTGGTTTGCAATTTGATAATGATTTCCGTTACTTAACTGATGGTTTTGGTAGTGGTGACATCAATTTTGAATATTTGCACCAAGATGACCTGTATAAAGAAAAAGGGGCTCGTTGGGGGATAAACTTCACTCATGATGGTATTTATCAACGCCATTGGAAGTTCACCGCTGACTATTCTCGTGTCAGTGATATTGATTACTTTACTGACTTAGATTCCAGCATTGGTAACCGTGAAGATGGTCAGTTATTGCAATCGGGTGAAGTCTCTTACCGTACAGATTATTCTGATACCACATTAAAAGTTCGTGACTTCCAAGTGCTTAGCTCGTCTCAGCCTTATCGCTTAATGCCGCAGCTGCAATATCAATACAATCGCGCCAATGTATTGCCTCATATCGATGTTGAGTGGAACAGCCACGTCAGTCGCTTTGAAACCGATGATGATGACCTACCAGATGCTACCCGTGTGCACCTTGAGCCTGGGGTTGTTATCCCGTTTTATGCTCCTTGGGGTCAGTTGACCACTGAAGCAAAATTAATGTACACCTATTACCAACAAGACTTAAAAGATGGTAGTGCAACCACACAAACCAACAGCTCTGGTGATAGTGTTACTTTATCGAAAACGGCTGACCGTACCGTTCCAGAATATCGAATCAGTGGCTCATTATTTTTAGATAATAGTCAGAAATGGCTCGGTGGCTATACCCAAACCCTCGAGCCGAAAATGCAATATTTGTACATTCCTCGTGTCAATCAAGATGACATTTATCAAGGCTATGACACCACCTTATTGCAAAATGACTATTACGGATTATTCCGAGACACTCAATACAGTAGTATCGATTACATTGCTTCTGCCAATCAGTTTAGTTACGGTGCGACCTCTCGTTTTTATGATGAAAACTACAAAGAACGCTTTAACTTATCCCTCGGGCAAATCTATTACATCAATCCGGGTGATGATGAAGTCAATTTGTCAGCATGGGCATTAGAAAACGAATGGAACATCAGTGATGAATGGTTATTTAAAGGTGGCGTTCAATACGACAGTAATGTCTCAAGCTTACAAATTGCCAACAGCACCATTGAATATAAACTCCCAGGCGGTGGCTACACACAGTTAAACTACCGTTACGTCTCTAAAGATTACATTTTAGATAACGCCTCTGGGTTAACCGAAAGCAGTTTGAATTCGTATACTCGTGATGGTATTTCTCAGGCAGGCTTTTTAACCAGTTTTAATGTAGCAAAACGCTGGGATGTTCGTGCGAGTTATTTCCATGACCTCACTGAAAACCAAATGTTAGAAAGCTTACTGGGCGTAACTTACAATGACGATTGTTGGTTCCTAGGTTTAACCTTTACTCGCCATATTATTAACTCAGGCAATGTTTCCGATATTTATCCTGAGCCCGGTGGTGAATACGAATCAAAAGTCAGCCTTAACATAGGCATAAAAGGCTTAGGACAAAGTACTGGATTATCAACCAGTGATGGTGGTAACGCCCTAAGTTATGGCCGCCCATTTGCGCTGGCAGACTAATAAACGATACATCAGCGGTGAGCTTCTCCCGCTGATGCATTTCATTTGTTGTATTAATTGGATATCTAAAAAATGAAGACATGGATTCCCGCATTAATTGGAATAATGAGTCTATTCACAGTCTCTACTTCTATTGCTGCCCCTCAACCACTGGATCATGTGGTTGCAATTGTGAACAACGGGGTGATTCTCCAAACGGATGTTGATACGGCACTTAAAACCGTGCAAGCCAATGCTCAAGATAAGAATCAATCTTTACCCGATAGCGATACGTTAAAAGATCAAATTTTAGAAAAATTGGTCATTGATGAAATCCAATTGCAAGAAGCAAAACGTATGGGCATCCAAATCGATGACCAACGCTTAGATCAAGCGATTGAAGGCATTGCTCATGACAATAAACAAACCTTAGATGAAATGCGCTCTTCACTACAGCAACACGGTATTACCTACCCGGTATTTCGTGAGCAAATCCGTAAAGAAATGGCGATCAGCGAAGCGCGAAATGCTCAGGTTCGTCGACGTGTCAACATCTCTCCTTCTGAAGTCGAAACCTTAGCCTCGATGCTCGCAGAACAAACGACACAAAATGTAGAATATAAAATTTCTCAGATCCAATTACGTTTTGGTGATGATAAAGACGCAACCGAACAAGAAGCTCAAGATCTGATTAAGAGATTACATAACGGTGAAGATTTTGCGACGCTCGCTTACACCTATTCAAAAGGTCCGAAAGCCTTACAAGGTGGTGACTGGGGATGGATGCGTAAAGAAGAAATGCCAACTATTTTTGCCGATCAACTCACCACTCAAGGTAAAGGCGCGATTATTGGGCCTTTCCGCAGTGGCATTGGTTTCCACATCATGAAAATCGATGACGTCAAAGGACTGCAAACCGTTGCGGTAACCGAAGTGAATGCTCAGCATATTTTAATTAAGCCTTCGATCATTTTAAGTGATGAAGGGGCGAAAAATGAATTAAATGAATTCATTCAAGAAATTAAATCGGGCAAGCGTACCTTTGGTGAATTAGCTCAGCAATATAGCCAAGATACTGGTTCTGCGGTCAATAATGGTATTTTAGGGTTCCAAACACCGGATAGCTATGTACCAGAGTTTAAACATCAAGTTGAAACTTTACCGGTGGGACAAATCAGCCAACCGTTTAAAACCGTTCATGGTTGGCATATTGTCAAAGTGTTAGACCGCCGCACCGTCGATCGCACTGAATCAGCGATGAAAAATCGTGCTTATCAAATTTTATTCAAACGAAAATTTAATGAAGAAGCCGCCGCGTGGATACAAGAGATTCGTGCCAGTGCTTATGTCGAGATGCTAGATCAACAAGAGCAAGATGATGATGCCTAAGTTTAACACCACAAAACGCCTGATTATTACGGCTGGTGAGCCCGCGGGAATTGGCCCAGATCTTGTGATTGCGCTCTCTCAATACCAATGGCCCCATCAATTGGTGGTCTGTGCCGATAAAAGCATGTTGGCAGAACGCGCCAAGCAATTGAACATAGAGGTGAAATTGCTTGATTATGACGCCCAAACACCGCCACAAGCTCAGCATAAAGGCCAATTGTATGTTGAGCATATTGCTACCAATGCTCCCGTCGTCCCCGGACTGCTCAACGAAGCAAATGGTCATTATGTTTTAAACACCTTAGAGCGAGCATGCCAAGGTTGCATCAATGGTGAATTTGATGCCTTAGTCACCGGCCCTGTACATAAAGGGGTGATTAACCGAGCAGGTGTGGCATTTAGTGGTCACACTGAATTTTTTGCCGAGAAATCCAACACCCCTCTTGTGGTCATGATGCTTGCCACAGAAGGCTTACGTGTCGCCTTAGTCACCACTCACATCCCGTTAGCTTATGTGAGTCAAGCCGTGACCGAAGAGCGCCTTGAAAGCATTATTCGTATTTTACATAACGATTTGGTGCTTAAATTTGGTATCGATAATCCAGCTATTTATGTATGTGGCCTAAATCCTCATGCAGGGGAAGATGGCTGTCTTGGACGTGAAGAAATTGATACTATCACGCCTACATTAGAGCGATTAAAGCAACAAGATGGCTATAACTTAGTTGGCCCCTTGCCTGCAGATACGATCTTTAATGAAAAATACTTACAAAAAGCCGATACCGTGCTAGCCATGTATCATGATCAAGGCTTACCCGTGCTAAAATATAAAGGCTTTGGTAATTCCGTCAATATTACCTTAGGGTTGCCTTTTATTCGCACTTCGGTCGATCACGGCACAGCACTGGATTTAGCGGGCACAGGGAATGCCGACATAGGCAGTTTTTTAACTGCAATCACCCATGCTTTACAACTGGCTGAAACGTCAAAACAACCAGAAAGCAAATAGAGAGTAATCAATGAGTAATGATGTCCATCTAGGCCATAAAGCCCGTAAACGCTTTGGTCAAAACTTTTTAAATGATCCCTATATTATTGATGGTATTGTTTCTGCAATAAACCCACTTCCAGGGCAAAATTTGGTTGAAATAGGTCCCGGTCTTGGGGCTATTACTGAGCCTGTTGGCCGTGAAGTTGATAAATTTACCGTTATTGAACTTGACCGAGATTTAGCGCAACGTCTAAGAACCCATCCTGAGTTAGCCGATAAACTAACCATTCATGAAGGCGATGCGATGCGTTTTGACTTCAATGAATTGGTTAAACCAAATAACAAATTACGTATTTTCGGTAACTTGCCATACAACATTTCGACGCCATTGATGTTCCACTTATTTGAATTTCATAAAGATATTCAAGACATGCACTTTATGCTGCAAAAAGAAGTGGTTAATCGTCTTGCGGCAGGCCCAGGCTCAAAAGCCTATGGTCGTTTAACCGTAATGGCACAATATTATTGTAAGGTGATGCCGGTTCTTGAAGTGCCACCAACAGCCTTTGTACCGCCACCAAAAGTAGACTCAGCGGTTGTTCGCTTAACCCCTTATGAGGTTCTGCCTTACCCAACAACCAGTTTAAAATGGCTTGACCGCGTGTGTCGTGAAGGCTTTAACCAACGACGTAAAACGGTTCGTAATTGCTTCAAAAACTTAGTGACCGCCGAAGAATTAGAGCAATTGAAGATCACGCCAAGCCTACGTCCTGAAAACTTGACCTTGGTACAATTTGTTGATTTAGCCAATTATTTACACGCTAAAGAACAATAATCACTACTAAAAAAAGGAGCGCTTCGATAAGCCTCCTTTATTTTGATGATTTCTCTATGGATAGGAGATGGTTGTGAATCAAAAAACCTCACCCAGTATCACATGCCAAGTTCATACTCGGTATATAGAAGAACAATCTCAACCTGAGAAAAGTCGCTATATTTTTGCCTATACTATTACCATACGTAACCTAAGCCCGCACTCAATCCAACTGATGAGCCGTCGCTGGCTGATTACCGATGCCAATGGCAAGCAATTAACCATTGAAGGTGAAGGCGTAGTCGGTGAGCAACCAGTTATTGGTTCAATGCAAGAATATACCTATACCAGCGGTACTGCTTTAGAAACTCCTGTTGGCGTGATGCAAGGTCATTACGTGATGCTAAATGAAAACAGTGATGAATTTATTACCGATATTCCACCATTTCGTCTGGCGATTCCCAATATATTAAATTAGAGAGGCACAGTGTCCACCTATATTGTCGGAGATATACAAGGCTGTTTAGATGAATTGCAGCTATTACTTAAAAAAGTAGCATTTAACCCCCAACAAGACACACTTTGGGTGGCTGGCGATCTGGTTGCTAGAGGGGATAAATCATTAGAAACACTAAGGTTTATAAAAGAATTGGGTGACTCTGCTCGCTGTGTATTAGGCAATCATGACTTGCACTTGCTTGCTGTTCATCTAGGCTACTTTCCTGCCAAACCTAAAGATAAAACCTCCAATATACTCTCTGCGCCCGATCGAGAAAGCTTAATCGAATGGCTACGACAACAACCTTTACTGGCTGAACATGATCAGTTTGTAATGTGTCATGCTGGCATTGCCCCTGTTTGGGATTTAGCTACCGCTAGGCAGGCGAATCAAGAAATCACTGCCATCTTACAAAGTAGCGACTGGCCTTGGTTAATCAAAAACATGTACGCCAATCAGCCAACCCAATGGCAAGCTCAGCTACAAGGTATTGAACGTTATCGCTTCATTATTAATGCCTTTACCCGGATGCGCTTTTGCGATCAGCAAGGCCAGCTGGATATGGCATGCAAACTGCCACCAGCAACAAATCAAGACCCTAACTTATTGCCGTGGTTTAAGGTTAAGCATCGTATTCCATTAAATAAAACGGTTATTTTTGGACACTGGGCTGCCTTGATGGGCTGCCACGATGAAGAAGCTAATGTCATCGGGTTAGACACAGGGTGTGTGTGGGGTGAGCACTTATCCATGCTCAGATGGGAAGATAAAAGCCTGTTTACTCAAGACTCATTATTAAACCAATCCTGCTAATCATCTGGTTATTAAAAGCAATACGCAGTAAAGATAATATGCAGTGAAGGCAATACGCTGTATTTCAAAAAATAAGCCTTATTTTAGAACACTAAGCGGTATTTCAGAATAATCAATACCGCTGTTTCTTTCGATGCTTCAAGCGCGTTGTAAAATCATAAAGCGCATATCATAAGCATTCTTTTGATCTTTTGCATAAGATGATTGATGAGTCAGCTGCCAGTCTTCTCCCCACTCAGGGAATTGTGTATCCCCATCAATATCCGCCTCAATATGAGTTAAATACAAGGTATCGGCCATCGCTAGGTAAGTGTGATAAATACTCCCTCCACCGATGATCATCAGTTCTTCAACGTTACCCGCGGCTTGCTGTGCCTGTTCAAGACTGTTGACCGTCGTAACACCATCAATCGACAAGTCGGCATCTCGGGATAAAACAATATTCAATCGGCCGGGCAATGGCCGACCAATTGACTCATAGGTTTTACGCCCCATTAGGATTGGCTTACCCATTGTGCATTGCTTAAACCAAGCAAAATCAGCCGGAAGATGCCACGGCATTTGATTATCTTTACCAATAATTCGGTTATTTGCCATGGCGGCAATCATGCTGATCTTCACTTTTTATCCTTTTATTCATCATCAAATAAACGTATTAAACCACGGAGCGGCGACGGTAAAATAACAAACCAGGCATGGCTAAGCCAATCGCTAAACCGGCAATAATAAACATGGCTTGTAAAAAGTTATCCATTAACATCGCGACTAATTGAGGATCGTAGCCACTTTGTTTCATTTCTACTAAGGCGATCATCGCTTTAAAAGCATACACGCCAGGCACCATTGGGATCATGGCAGCAACCGTAAAGACTTTAGGATGTGCTAGGAATCGATGGGACCACAATACGCCGATCATCCCAACAATGGTCGCAGCAAAGAAAGTCGCCCACTCAATGGGAATCGAATACGACATCATAATAAATCGTAATCCATGCGCAATCGCTCCACCTAAGGCACAATATTTTAAAGCGTTAAATGGCACATTAAATACCAAAGCAAAACCGATTGCTGGAATCGCGGCTAGCGCCATATCCATCGCAACATCAACCATAAACTCAATCATTGGATCCACTCCCATGTTCCCGTTAGCGTCATCGCCGCAACAATCCCTAAGCTCGTGGCAAAAGTGAGTAAGCTCGCCATTACAAACCGAGCAATTCCCATATTAATATAGCCTTTAAGCATATCTGCAACCGAGTTGATCAAGGGGAAACCAGGAACGAGCATTAACACTGAAGACGCCATGGCGGTAAAAGGTGAGTTACCAATTTGATATATCACCGCTTGTGAGGAAATTAAAGTGGTCACAAAAGCGGTCACCGCAAAGTTTAATAATGGGTTAAAGTTGCGGTGGCCAATTTCTTGACGCACAAACATGCCAACACACGAAGAAATAAAGGTAACGAAACAAATGGCAATATCTCCGCCAGCTAAACGAGCAAAAGCGGCACAAGAAAGCCCGATCATGACCAATACTAGCCAACGGTTATAACGAGTTGGTTGGATTTTATTTAATTTATCTTGGGCGAGACGATAATCAATCACTTTACGTTCTAACATAATGCAAATACGTTGAATATCAGTGACTACTTTCATATTAATGCCGCGATCTGGGCTGCGACGTGCGGTGGTAATACAATGATCATTCATCACAGTCGTTACGATAATAGAACTTGCCGATAACGAAACTTCAACTTCTGACATGCCACAAGCGAGACCAATGCGCCTCGTAAGATCACCGACTAAGGTACTTTCCGCTCCATGAGCTAATAACATTTGTCCAGTTTGAACAATTAAACGGGAAATGACTCTTTGTTTTTCTTCCATAACACACTCTTATCAATCCTTTGATTACCCCATATTGCCTTAATTTAGTAATCGAAAAGATGATTTTGAATAAAAAAAAGCTGTGATTTTTAACAAAACCCCAGCTTTCTTTGTTATTAAATGAATTTAAAGATCAGTCACGAACATAAATGACATGGCCATCATCTTCGTCATCGTCCCAGTCATCGTCATCCCAATCTTCTGTGACAACATCTTTACCACTCATGGCATCTTTATGGTAATCGTCCCACTTGAAGTCAACCTTCTCTTCTTCTTGGGTTTCTTCGACTTCTCGTGGTAAATCTTCCATAAAGTCAGCAAGATCATAACAAAGTTGTTGAGTCCCTAACTTATTGGCCGCAGAGATCTTGGCATAATGACCTTCCCAACCTAAAGCTTCGATGATCTCTTGGATCTTTTCATCCGCTTCTTCTTCCGTCATAAGATCAACCTTGTTAAAGATCAACCAACGCGGTTTCGCAGCAACTTTATCACTGTATTGCTCAAGCTCATCAATGATCGTTAACGCATTTTCAATAGGATCAGAACCATCGATCGGCTGAAGATCGATCATATGCAATAGCACACGACAGCGTTCAAGGTGCTTCAAGAAGCGAATCCCTAAACCTGCACCATCGGCAGCCCCTTCAATCAAACCTGGGATATCGGCAATAACAAAGCTACGCTCCGAACCTGCGCGTACCACACCTAAACTAGGAATTAAGGTGGTAAATGGGTAGTCAGCCACTTTAGGTTTAGCTGCGGAAACCGCACGAATGAAAGTCGATTTACCGGCATTAGGTAAACCAAGCATGCCCACATCCGCCAGTAGTAAGAGTTCTAAACGCAACTCACGCACTTCACCTGGTGTTCCCATGGTCTTTTGACGTGGTGCACGGTTAACCGATGATTTAAAACGTTGGTTACCTAAACCATGCCAACCACCTTTTGCGATCATGATTTTTTTGCCATGCTCGGTTACTTCACCGACCACTTCATTGGTATGGATATCCACAGCACGTGTTCCAACTGGCACTTTGATGGTTTTGTCTTTACCACGTTTACCAGTACAGTTACCACCACGGCCATTTTCACCGCGTTCGGCTTTATGGAAACGCTCAAAACGGTAATCGATTAGAGTGTTAAGGTTTTCGTCGGCTTCCATATACACGTCACCGCCGTCACCACCGTCACCACCATCAGGGCCACCTTTAGCGACAAATTTTTCACGCCAAAAACTAACGACACCATTACCGCCATCACCGGCTTCTACTTTTATAACTGATTCATCAACGAATTTCATTTGCTACTCCACTCGCTCTTGTTAGCAAGTTAGTTTGAGTGTAAACCACAGACTATAAATCCCATACGGGCTCTCGGCTCTCGGCTCTCGGCTCTCGAGAATAGGGTCTAGGGTCTAGGGTCTAGGGTCTATTATATAATTTAGGCATAAATAAAAAACCCCGCCATAAGGCAGGGCTTTTAAATTGGTTTTTAAGCAAGAAACTTATTCAGCTTCGATGCTTACAAACTTACGGTTCTTAGGACCTTTTACTTCAAATTTCACTTTACCTTCTGCTAAAGCGAAAAGAGTATGGTCTTTACCGATACCAACGTTAGTACCAGCGTGGAATTTAGTACCACGTTGACGTACGATGATGTTACCAGCTAGAACAGATTCGCCACCAAAACGCTTAACACCTAGGCGTTTGCTTTCTGAGTCGCGACCGTTACGAGTAGAACCACCAGCTTTTTTATGTGCCATGTTAGCTTCTCCTTAGATTAATTAAGCGCTGATGCCAGTAATTTTGACTTCAGTGAACCACTGACGGTGGCCCATTTGCTTACGAGAATGCTTACGACGACGGAACTTAACGATTTTAACTTTATCGCCACGACCGTGCTTAACTACTTCCGCAGTTACTTTACCGCCAGCAACCAAAGGTGCACCAACAGTGATTTCCTCACCATTAGCAACCATAAGAACTGAATCAAACTCAACGCTTGCGCCAGTTTCTACGTCCAATTTTTCTAAGCGAATGGTTTGACCTTCGCTTACACGGTGTTGTTTACCACCAGATTGGAAAACAGCGTACATATTTTACTCCGCTTTTTCCGCACAGCATCATGTTAGTTATATTAAACATATCAGGTGTGCGCTTAAACTTGTCATCAATAGGGCGCAGATTCTACTTGAGAGCATCGCCTTTGACAAGATAAATATTAAAAAAAATGGCGAAAAGATCATCGCCTGATTAAAGTGCGCTAATGATGCCGTTAACACTCGTGTTTATCAATGTTTTTTAGTGTAGAATCTAACAATATTTTTAAATTTTTGACTAGTTACTGTCTTATTTCATCTGGAATAACAATGGATTTTAAAGCTATCCAGGCACTCACTGCCGACGACATGGTAAAAGTGAATGAAACCATTCATGCCCAACTTAACTCCGAAGTAAGTCTTATCAACCAATTAGGATTTTATATTGTGAGTGGCGGTGGTAAACGTATGCGCCCTCTGCTCGCCTTGTTATCGGCCAAAGCGCTCGGTTATCAAGGTCAAGACCACATTACCGCCGCAGCCTTCGTTGAATTCATTCATACAGCGACCTTACTGCACGATGATGTCGTTGATGAATCGGATATGCGCCGTGGTAAAGAAACGGCGAATGCGGCTTTTGGTAATGCGGCCAGTGTCCTAGTCGGTGACTATATTTATACTCGCTCCTTCCAAATGATGACTAGCCTAGGATCTTTAAAGATCCTCAAGCTGATGAGTGATGCGGTTAACGTGATTGCCGAGGGTGAAGTGCAGCAGTTAATGAACTGTAATGATCCTGACACCACTGAAGACAGCTACATGCAGGTTATTTACTCAAAAACTGCGCGTTTATTTGAAGCGGCGACACAAATTGGCGCTCTCTTAGTCGATGCTCCACAAGAAGTAGAAACGGCACTGCAAAACTACGGTAAATTTTTAGGTACCGCCTTCCAACTGATTGATGATGTGATGGATTACACTTCAGATGGTAAAGAAATGGGTAAAAATGTGGGTGATGATCTCGCAGAAGGCAAACCGACCCTACCATTGCTTTATGCCATGCGTAACGGTACACCAGAACAAGCGGTGATGATAAGAGAGGCGATTGAGCACTCTAATGGGATGGAAAAACTGGATGCGATTATGCAAGCCATGCATGAGACAGGTTCACTCGAATACACCACTCTCCGTGCAGAACAAGAAGCCGATAAAGCGATTGCTGAACTGGCGATAATTCCAGACTCACAATACAAAGAAGCGTTAATTGCGCTCGCCCACATGGCCGTGAGACGAAAAAAATAAGAAACTAGAAACAAATAAAAATCCCGTGTCGCTCAATCGCAACACGGGATTCGTTTTATGTTGGGTCTGTAATGTCATTCGCGAACGATTTATTTCGCAAATTCTTCCCCTAATGCAATATCAGCTTTCAATGTATCAAGCATGCTGTCAAAAGCGTGTTGTTCGAATGCGCTAAGCTCACCAAAGCTTAAAATTTCTTCGATACCCGATTTACCAAGACGAATCGGTTGAGCGAAGAAACGTGCATGTTCACCATCGCCTTCCACATAAGCACATTCTACAATGCCTTGCTCGCCATTGAGCGCTTTTACTAATGACAAACCAAAACGGTAAGCCGCTTGCCCCATAGATAGCGTTGCAGAGCCACCACCGGCTTTTGCTTCAACCACTTCGGTACCAGCATTTTGAATACGTTTAGTCAGTGCAGCAAGCTCATCATCAGAAAACTCAACCCCTTTCACTTGAGAAAGTAATGGCAGAATAGTCACACCTGAGTGGCCACCGATCACCGGTACTTCTAAGCCTTTAAGTGGCACTCCTTTTAGCTCAGAGACAAACGTCTCAGAACGAATCACATCCAGCGTCGTAATGCCAAATAAACGACGTTTGTCATACACACCCGCTTTCTTAAGCACTTCAGCCGCAATCGGCACCGTCGTATTCACTGGGTTAGTAATGATACCAACACAAGCACTTGGGCAAGTGTGAGCGATTTTTTCCGCCAACGATTTAATAATACCTGCATTGACATTAAAAAGATCCGAACGATCCATGCCAGGTTTACGAGCAACACCCGCTGAGATCAATACGACATCTGCTCCTTCTAGGGCTGGTGTAGGATCTTCACCTGCATAGCCTTTAATTGATACCGGCGTCGGAATATGACTTAAATCCGCAGCCACACCAGGGGTAACAGGGGCAATATCATAAAGAGCCAGATCTGAGCCTGCTGGAAGTCCATTTTTCAGCAATAACGCAAGTGCTTGTCCGATACCGCCTGCAGCACCAATTACAGCTACTTTCATGTGCCTATCTCCTTTGAAATATTATGTTATTTTTAGGTCTTCTCCTAAGTTGCAACGAAAGTACAACAAGTCGTAAATAATTACAATTCCCTCACCTCAGCTTTGAGATGTTAAACTAATTAATTTAATTTTATCAATACAATCAACAACTAATGAAGATTGTAAAAATATCATTAACAATATAAAAACAACCGAGTTCGTGTTTATCACGTGAATGCTTGGTGATTAATGCTCACCTATGCGAAAATAGTGAAATTATATGTACTACTACAAGAATAGAACTATGAAAAATAATGATAAACAAGATAATCTAATTCGTTCATTCAAGGCTCTATTAAAAGAAGAGTGTTTCGGTTCTCAAGGCGAAATTGTTGACGCTTTACGCGAAGAAGGCTTTGAAAATATTAACCAATCCAAAGTGTCTCGTATGCTAACCAAATTTGGTGCGGTACGAACGCGCAATGCCAAAATGGAAATGGTCTATTGCTTACCGGCAGAATTAGGAGTACCTACGGCGTCGAGTTCGTTACGTGAGTTAGTGCTGGACGTCGGTCATAACGATGCACTTGTGGTGATCCATACCGGCCCTGGAGCGGCTCAATTAATCGCACGCTTATTGGACTCATTAGGTAAGTCAGAAGGCATCTTAGGCGTGGTCGCTGGTGATGATACTATTTTTATTACCCCAACCTTAACCATCACCACCAAACAACTTTATGACTCTGTATGTGATTTATTCGAATACGCAGGATAAGTTCGAGCTTCAACTCATTTCTTAGTCAATAGAAGGCGTTAACACTCATGACGTGAACGCCTTCTCATTTTTTACAACCCATAAAATAATTATCTACCTTCCTATATAACGAACCATTAGTATGCTTACTGCTAATGCTCATTATTTATACGCCACTATTCTCACCGGCCAAGGACCTTGTCCAGCAACGCTGATCAGGCATAAGGAATAAGCCATGACTGTACGTTCATTATTGACTCGCTATTTCCTCAAGAGTGTGGCAATACCGCTCATGCTCGTCGCCAACTTACAATCAGGTATGGCTGCCGAATCACTCTTACCAAAAACCTATATTACGATTGCAACAGGATCAGTAACTGGCGTGTATTACCCTGCAGGAAGCTCGATCTGTAAACTGATTAATAAAGGCCGAACACAACATAATATCCGCTGCTCAATTGAAGCGACCGCAGGCTCGGTTGAGAATATCGATAATGTTCGATTAGGACGTAATGATTTAGGCATTAGTCAAGCAGACTGGCAATATTTTGCTCATCAGGGGAATCCAGCTTTTTTACCCAAAACACCCTATACCAATATGAGAGCCTTATTTTCGCTCTACAGTGAACCCTTCAATCTGGTTGTCCGACAAGATGCCAATATTAACAGTGTGGCAGATCTTGCTGAAAAAAGAGTCAACATAGGCAATCCAGGATCGGGCGATCGAGCCACCATGAATATGATCATGAATCAGTTTGGTTGGTCAAAACAAAGCTTCTCACTCACGACAGAATTTACGGTAGCCAGCCGCGCTCAAGCCTTATGTGACAACCAAATCGATGCATTCATTTCTATTTTAGGTAATCCCAATGCGTCGATTAAAGAAGCGACAACCTCTTGCCAAGCCCAACTGATCCCAATAGCCGGTCCCAAGATCGAACAATTAGTCAAAACTACACCTTATTATACCCCAACCGTGATCCCGGCAAACCTTTACCCTAACAATGACCAAGACATCAACACTTTCAGCGTCTTATCCGTAGTCTTTAGTGATAGCCGCATGAGTGACGAAGTGGCTTATCAAATCACAAAATCGGTGTTTGAGAACTTCGATACCTTCAAACGATTACACCCGGTATTTTCGAAACTCCAAAAACAGCAAATGATTCATAATGGCATTTCTGTTCCTCTGCATCCCGGAGCCATTCGTTACTATAAAGAAGTGGGATTAATGTAATGGACAAACCTAACCGGCCCTAAACCACACGATTTTGTTCAATACCTTGTTGAAACTTCTCAATATTATCCATCAGAATATGGCACAAGGCTTGAATTGAAGAATCGCTTCCCCATGCCACATGAGGCGTTAACAATAAATTAGGTAAATCCTGATTGGCGAGTAAAGGATTTGACTCATCAGCCGGCTCTTGAGTAAACACATCACACCCCGCCCCTGCAATTTGCTTGGCTTTGAGTGCTGCCACCAAATCAGCTTCATTGACTAAGCCACCTCGTCCAACATTAATCACAATAGCGCTGGATTTCATTGCGCTTAACTCCGGCTCAGCAATCAAGTTTTTGGTTTGTGGCGTTAAAGGACAATGTAGTGTCAAAACATCCGCACTTTCAATCACCCGCTGAAACTCCATATAACCAAGGCGGCAAGGAGAAACCCCTTTACGCTCTGCAAAGACTACCTTCATCCCTAATGCTTTAGCTAACACTGCCACAGCTTGTCCAAGGCTGCCACTGCCAATAATCCCTATGGTTGATCCTGCAATATCGGTAATTGGATGAGTAAAGAAACAAAACTGTTTGTCTTTTTGCCACACACCTGCGGCGATATCTTGATGATAACCAACCAAGTTACGCTTCAAGGCAAACATCATCGCCAATACATGTTCTGGCACTGAGCGAGTGGCATAACCTTGCACATTAGTTACGGCAATTTTATGTTCTCGACAATAATCAAGATCGACATTATTAGTGCCAGTAGCAGAGACTGCGATCAATTTGAGATTGGGCGCTTGAGCTAATAGCTCCGCCGTCAATGACACCTTATTTGTAATCACAATATCGGCCCCAGCAATGCGCTCAACAACCTGTTCCGGTGAGGTAAAATCATATTGTTGCCATTGGTGCTCAAACGTTAGGTTCGGTAATACGATGTGCTCAGGAATCGTGGCATGATCGAGAAAAACCACGGTCAATTTACTGGTTAAAGGTTTAGGATGAATTGGGGCAGGAGCTACAAATTGAGATGAGGTTGACATAAGAAATCCTTTTCCATAACCAACAAGCTTGGTTTTATGATGAGATCAAAGTTTTATAATCAGGTAATTCAACCTCAGGGTCAAAATGTTGCAAGATCTGTGCAGTTACTGTGGGATAAAAATCACAGGCCACAAATGAGGTCGATAATTGATTATTGCTCGGATGATAAAAGCTCAACTCCGCTGAATGCAACTGTAATCGCTGAGAATATGCTAAAGCGTCAGGAGTAGCATAAAACTCATCCCCAACAATCGGATGACCTAAGGCCAACATGTGAACACGTAATTGGTGGGAACGCCCCGTAATCGGTAATAACCGCACAACTGTCGTTTGGCCTTCACGAGCCACCACTTGATAACGGGTTAAAGACGGTTTGCCATCTTGATGACACACTTTCTGCCGAGGGCGATTTGGCCAATCACAAATCAAAGGTAGGTCGATTTCCCCTTGATCTTGCTCCACATTTCCCCACACCCGAGCGTAATAGATCTTATGCGTTAAGCGGTACTGAAATTGCTTTTTGATGTGACGCTCTGCCTCTTTCGTTAGAGCAAATAACATCAAGCCTGAGGTCGCCATATCCAAGCGATGTACCACTTCAATCTCAGGGTAAGCCTCACGCAAACGGCTCCACATACTGTCATAATGTTCAGCCAATCGCCCCGGTACAGAGAGTAATCCTGCGGGTTTATTCGCTACTAAAATATGTTCATCTTGGTAAACAATATCAATCCAAGGCTCAGTTGGGGGGAGGTATTCAAGTAGGGCCATTAAGACGGTTCCTAGTTTGGAGTTCCTAGTCCCTAGGATTCTCTCCCTAAAAAAATAGTTCAAGGGATAATATTTAGGGTGGAAAACTAACAAATAAAATATGTACAAATCACCCCAGTTCCTAGAAGTTACCCTCTAGGAACTAAAAACTAGGAACTAGGGACTGGTTTTTTACTGATGCGCTACCACAATCAAACGCAATGAATCGAGTTGCAATTGCGCGGTCTCAATGTAACCAGACAAGGTTTCGATTTGTGATTCAATCGCCACAATTTCTTCATCACGAATGTTTGGATTGACCGCTTTTAAAGCCAGTAAACGTTCCAGTTCGAGATTAAGTTTTTGCTGCATTTCCAGCTTGGCGGTTTGGCGAACCTCATCCAATTTTGGCAATACCGCTTGCTCTGCTTTCTCAATTAAGCCATGGATCTGATCTTGTACCGAGCTGGCGACTTTACTTGCCATGTGTCGGTTAATCGGACTTAACTGGCGGTTAAAGGTATCAAATGGAACTTGTTCCGACAGTTCATTACCTTTGCCATCCAACAATAAACGGATCGGCGTTTTCGGTAAAAATTGGTTGATACCACTGCGTTTTGGCGCTTGTGCATCGACTAAATACACTAACTCCAAGAACATCGTACCGACGGGTAAGGCTTTATTTTTCAATAATGAGACGGCGTTGGTGCCGACATTCTCACTGAGCAATAAATCGATGCCCCCTTGGATCATCGGGTGCTCCCAACTCATAAAGTGCATATCTTCACGCGACAAAGCAGTGTCACGATCAAAGGTGATGGTAGCTCCTTCATACGGCAAACCAGGATAACTTGGCACCATCATGTGCTCTGACGGCGTAACCACTAACGCATTTTCACCTTTGTCATCTTGATTCAAGCCGATGGTGTCAAATAGGCCAAGCGCAAACGTCACCAAATTCGTATCGTTGTCACCATTGGCAATGGTTTCGGTAATTTTCTGCGCCTTTTCACCACCATTAGAATGAATTTCTAACAGTCGATCACGGCCTTGTTCCAATTTGGATTTAAGTTGTTTATTCAGCGCGGCCGAATGTTCGACCAATTGCTCTAGCTGAGAGTGATCATCATTGGCTAGCATGGTGATCAACTCCGCTGAATATTGATCGTAAACCGAGCGTCCGGTTGGGCAGGTTTCCGCAAACGCATTCAAACCATGGTGATACCAATGAGCTAACGTGGCTTGCGCAGAGTCTTGTAAATACGGTACAAAAATATCGATATCACGGCTTTGACCGATACGATCTAAACGACCAATACGCTGCTCAAGTAAATCCGGGTTAAACGGTAAATCAAACATCACGAGCTGATTAGCAAACTGGAAATTACGACCTTCTGAGCCGATTTCCGAACAAATTAGCACTTGTGCACCACCTTCTTCCTGAGCGAAATAGGCCGCCGCTTTATCACGTTCTAAAATCGACATGCCTTCATGGAAAACCGTCGCACGGATCCCTTCACGTTCACGCAAGGCTTGCTCTAATTGCAATGCCGTAGTGGCACGCGATGCGATCACTAAGATTTTCTCAGCACGTTTTGCCAAGACTTTTTCGATCAACCAGCTCACACGAGGATCAAAGTTCCACCATGAGGATTTATCGCCCTCAAGATCTTGCAAGATCTCTTCTGGGTATAAATTTTTCAAGGCTTGAGCTTGTTCAGGAAGATCACCATCCATCATTTTAGATACGCGCATGGCACGGCTATATTGTTCTGGCATCGGCATGTCGAGTAAATGAACATGGCGTTGCGGGAATCCTTGAATAGCCGCACGAGTATTACGGAACAAAATACGTCCCGTCCCATGGCGATCCATTAAGTTATCAATCAACTCTTGGCGGGCGAGTGTTTTCTGTTCAAGGTCAAATTCCGCTTGCGAGCTACAACCATCTAAAATTCGGAATAATGGCTCTGCATCTTGCTCAGAAAGCAGTTCAGTAATGCTGTTCTTCTCATCATTGGTTAATGGCTTACCTGACTCCAAACTCGCGACCGCTTCGGCCACTGGCGCATACTGTTGTTCTTCTTTGACAAAGGTTTGATAATCAAAGAAACGATCTGAATCGAGTAAACGTAAACGAGCAAAATGGCTTTCATGGCCTAATTGTTCTGGAGTGGCGGTCAATAATAAGACCCCAGCAATTTTCGCGGCTAAGCCTTCGATCATTTGATATTCACGGCTTGGTGCATCGACGCTCCACTCTAAATGGTGCGCTTCATCCACTACCAATAAATCCCAATCCGCGGCCACCGCTTGATGGTAACGTTTTTCATGTTTCTTTAAGAAATCCAATGAACATAAAACGTATTGCTGCGTATCAAATGGGTTAAGAGCATCGGCCTTGGCTTCTAAGCAACGTTCTTCATCAAATACTGAAAAATGCAGATTAAAGCGACGCATCATTTCCACCAACCATTGGTGTTGCAGCGTTTCTGGCACCACAATCAAAATACGCTCAGCACGGCCTGTTAGCACTTGTTGATGAATGATCATGCCAGCTTCAATGGTCTTACCTAATCCCACTTCATCAGCCAATAAAACACGTGGTGCATGGCGACGACCCACTTCATGAGCAATATACAATTGATGAGGGATCAAGCCGGCACGCATGCCACATAAACCACGCATTGGGCTTTTGTGCTGTTGGTATTGGTTGGTTAATGCGTTATAGCGCAACACAAAATTATCCATGCGATCAATTTGACCGGCGAACAATTTATCTTGCGGTTTATTAAAACGAATTTGATGATTAAGGAAAATTTCACGCAATGCGACGTCACTTTGCTGTGTATCTTGACGAGTACCAATATAAGTCAATACATTCTCTTGCACGTCGACGTGTTCCACTTTGAGCGTCCAACCTTCTTGACTCTCAATCACATCCCCAACGTTAAATATTACCCGAGTGATCGGCGCATCATTGCGTGCATATAAGCGGTTTTCTTCCGATGCCGCAAACATCAAGGTCACGGTACGAGCATCCAGCCCCACTACCGTACCCAGTCCTAAATCACTTTCTGTATCACTAATCCAACGCTGACCTAACGCAAATGCCATGTAATCGACTACCTTATGAATCTGACTGTATTGAAATCTATTTTAGTGGTTTTTCATGATTTTTTCTCACAAAACTTCACGCTAAACCACCCTCTGTCGTCCCTTGATATTGACGTTGTAAGCAAAACTTTTTGCCATCAACCAAGCCTTACGCCCAATAAAAAGAAGAGTCTTTCAGAGAAATAAAAAGTGGCACATCTTACTTGATGAGACCTGATATATCACCCTGAATTAAACTTAATTTTTCAACTGCCATAAAAGTGTCAATATTTGAGAGGTATGGTAAGGATGAAAGTCACAATCTTTCATATACTCATGATAAGTACTGAACAAACGGGTTCGACCTTATTCGAATGTCAGTGCTTAATCACTTAGGGTTTGATCGTTATGTAGCTGCACGCTACCGACACACTCGATAGCAAAGAGGAATAGGATGTTCCTCTCATACCTCTCACATTAGAGGTAGATCAGCAGCGACCTCTGGCAATCAAACATTGCTAGCCTTCCGCAACGCGGAAAAAGGAGATGCTATGGGCGCGAATGAAAAAACGCTAACCAGCCGTACCTCACAAGACAAACTGTCTCGCAAGATTTTTGTCTTAGACACCAATATCCTACTGCACGAACCGCACGCTATTTATTCCTTTCAAGAACACGACGTTGTCATTCCCATGACAGTTTTAGAAGAACTCGACCGCATCAAAGACAGCAAACGCGATGTCGCACGTGATGCCCGAGTCGCTATCCGAGCTCTAGAAGCGATTTTTCACGATGCCACTCCCGAAGAAATCTCCCAAGGCATCCCTTTTGGTTACGAACACCAAACCTCAGGTACCCTTTCTATTCTTGCCGATTATGATGTACAAGAAACCGACAAAGCCTTTGCCGATAAAGCCGGTGATAACCGAATTTTAAATGGTGTGTTGTCACTACAAAATCGCCGCTCCCCTCGTGAGGTGGTGCTGATCACCAAAGACATCAACATGCGCTTGAGAGCAAAAGGTGCAGGCGTTAAATTTGTCGAAGATTACCGTACTGACCAATTGATTGATGATGTTCAATACCTCACCAAAGGCTTTACCGAATATCAAGGCAGTTTTTGGGATAATTTCCAGCAAGTAGAAAGCCACACCTCAGGCAGTAAAACCTTCCATTTAGTGGATCGTGAAGGCTTAGAGCCCACCTTTATTAATCAATATTTAATTGACCAAGACACGGATTTTGCAGGAAGAGTTGAAGAGCTTCATCCAACCAACGCTAAAATTCGTGATTTAAGTCGAGAACGACTGCTGCACCGTCATGCTTGGGATGTCTACCCCAAAAATATTTATCAAGGCATGGCAATGGACGCCTTATTAGACCCTAGCATCGACTTGGTCATTTTGACCGGAGCCGCCGGGAGTGGGAAAACCATGTTAGCCATGGCTGCCGCATTAGAAATGACGATAGAGAAAAAGATGTTCGATAAGATCATCGTCACCCGTAATACCCCAGATATCGGTGAAGCCATCGGATTCTTACCCGGTACGGAAGAAGAAAAAATGATGCCTTGGTTAGCGGCAATTACTGATACGTTAGAAGCTTTGCATAAAAATGATCATTGCACCGAAGGATCCTTAAAATACATTTGCGATAAAGCCAACATCCAATTTAAATCGATTAACTTTATGCGCGGTCGTTCCATTCAAAATGCTTTTGTGTTGCTTGATGAATGCCAAAACCTCACCGCCTCACAAATTAAAACCATCATTACTCGTTGTGGTGAAGGCACCAAAATTGTGTGTTCGGGGAACTTAGCGCAAATCGATTCCACCTACCTCACCCCTGTCACCTCAGGCTTAACCTATATTGTTGAACGCTTTAAAAACTTTGAAGGCAGCGCCAATATTCACTTAAATGGCGTGGTTCGCAGCCGTTTAGCCGAATTTGCAGAAGAAAACTTATAATCTGTCTTCCTCTAAAACGGGCGAATTTACGCCCGTTTTTTTACTTAAGCTCAACCGAGGATAAGAGTGTCACAATAACAAGTCTACCTCGCTGAGATATAAGTGATAAAAATATCTATCCTATTACTTTGATTTTAAATAAGTTAGATACCTAAGCACTGTATTGAGTGACTTCTAATGATTCGCAGCTGAGGTTACTGAGAAAAGCCCGTTAATATCCTATTAATTTGAGACAATATCGTTTTGTTAGAATTAAAAAATATAAATTTAGTCCAAAATGATATTAGAGAACTTTAAGCGATCGCATTACCATCAGCCGCTTGTTTAAACCGAGTGGCGTGATCTGAGTCACAAAACATCAGTTTCCGCACCCGCTCACCACAAGTGGTCCCCATAATGCAAAACGATAAAAACATCACGATCATCAAGCGTGCCATACTACGCTTCCTTATTTTAGCTCTGCTAGTCGCTTTACCTGTTTTATGCATTCGTATTGATATCTTTTATTTTGATAATCATTTAGGCGAACTTTCCTTAACCGAGTTATTACAAGAAAGCATGTTATTGATTGCCACTTGCTTATTTGCTTTGATTGCCAAACACCAACCCGAGACTCGTCACGCCTACCTTTTAGTTACTGGCTTTTTTGCGTGCTTATTCATCCGTGAATTAGATGCGTTTTTTGACCTTATCTATCATGGGTTTTGGATTATTCCCGCACTCCTTGTTGCCCTTAGCGCTATTGGCTATGCGGCCAAACAACCACAAAAAACCATCCAAGGGTTATGTGAGCATGTGCAAAATAAAAATAGCACTTCAATGATGGTCGGATTGGCGATTTTATTGGTTTTTTCTCGCCTATTTGGTATGGGCAGTTTATGGGAAGGGATTTTAGGTGATGACTTTGTTCGTACCGTCAAAAATATTGCTGAAGAAGGCACCGAAGTCCTTGGTTATGTCATGATGTTTTATTCTGCATTATGCTATTACATCGACTCGAAACGCTCACTCGCCTCCCAAAAATAATATCAGGCAGGCGCTGTTTTGTGTTCTGATTTGCGCTCAGTTCAGCGTCTGCACACCGGATGGTATTTACAGGCAACCGATCTCAGACAAACGAGAAAGAATCATTGTTTAAGCTTCCAGCCCTCCGGCAGTAAGAAAGGCGGTGAATCCTTGGTTATGGTGACTAAGACTTAAACGTTCAATCTCTCCCACTTCACTAACTTGCCCTTGTTGCATAAAAGCAAAATGAGTGGCGATCATCTTAGCGTCACTCACATGATGAGTAACCATCAACACTGTGATTTGACGCTGCTTGGCTAACTTCGCCACCAATTGCAGCATCTCTTCTCGTAAAATAGGATCTAAGGCCGAAAAAGGCTCATCCAATAACCAGATAGCGTGTGATTGAACAAAACAACGCGCTAGTGCAACCCGTTGTTTTTGCCCACCAGACAATTGCTCAGGAAGCCTATCCAGTAAATCCTCGATACCAACCTGCTGCGCCGCTTCTTGTATTTGTTGTTGCTGCTGTGATGTCAGTTTTAATCCCGGGTGCAGCCCTAAGCCAATATTTTGTCGAACCGTAAGATGGGTAAATAAATTATGTTCTTGAAATAGCATCGCAATCGGACGTAAATGAGGGGCGGTTCCCACCACGTTATACCCATTAATTAAGATGCAGCCTGAATGAGGTTCTATAAACCCTGCCAGCAAACTGAGTAGTGTCGATTTACCAGACCCACTTGCCCCCATTAAGGCCATGATAGCGCCCGTGGGTAATTGCAGTTCAAATTCAAAGCTTTCGTTTTGGTATTCATAGCGCACTTGTCGTAAGGCAATCGCGACAGAGTGCGGCTTAAGGGGTTGTTTCATTATTGGCTACCACGTTTAAAAACTCGTTCAATTAACGTAAAACACAACACACTAAAAATCAGCAGACACAATGCCACCATCGCGGCGGCGTCCATTTGATAGCTGCCTAAGAGTTGAAACAAATACAAAGGCAAGGTCGTCAAAGACTGGCTCCCAAATAAAGCAATCGCACTTAAATCCCCCATCGAAAACATAAAGCAAATAGCAAAAGCATGAGCGATTGGCTTATTTAATGCCCGCCACTCTACTAAACGAAAACGACTCCAGCCTGACATACCAAGGCTTTGACACAGGTAGTGATATTGCTGTGCGGTTTGTAACATAGGCTGATTCAAGGTTTTAATAATATACGGCAGCCCCATTAGGCTATTAATCGCAATCACCACCCAAAATGCCAAACTAAATACATCCACTTGTTCACGTAACAACAAAAATAGCCCGGTACTGATCACAATCCCGGGGGTGACTAAAATAATGGTGCCCATTAATTCAATCTGACTGGCTCGGTGTTGCTGACCTTTTAATATCCAAGCTCGACTGGTCAATAAAATAGCAACCCCGAACACCAAGGCCAAAGTACTTGCCAGCATCGCAATTTGCAGTGATGCACTGAAAGCTTGCCAGAACTTACCTTGTTGCAACACAACAAAAGAGTGAGGATTCAGCCCTTGGATCACCACCATCATCAAGGGTGGCAATACCAAAAACATCGCGGCAATAATCCAAAATCCATCCCAAACTTTGGCTGCTCGGCTATCAATAAAATAGCGATATCCTTGGTGATGGGCCGAGTTCGAAGCGGGTAAGGTTCGCGTTAACTTCAACAACAATAAACTTAAACTACCGCATAGCAGCATTTGCCATAAGGCTAAAATCGCTCCAGTTTGTAAGTCAAAATCAAATTTAATCGCTTGGTAAATCGCCAGTTCAATAGTCGTTGATTTAGGCCCGCCTCCCAACACCATCACGGTTGAAAAGCTGGTAAAACACAGCATAAAGACTAAACCAGCAATATGCGGCAACTGTTGCTTCATTCGTGGCCATTCAACTTGGCGAAACTTATCCCAACCTTGCATTCCAAGATGGGCACACAGTTTATGTTGCTCATTTGGAATCGAATCTAAAGCATGCAATAACAAACGGCTCGCATACGGTAGATTAAAAAAGACATGGGCAATCAAAATGCCATTAAGACCATAAATAGAAAATGGCAATCGACTACCAAGCGATTGAAATAATTGAGCAATTAACCCACTATTGCCCAAAATAGCCACTAAGCCAAAAACCCCCACCAAAACCGGTAACACCAGAGTTGAAGCAAAAAGCTTAAGCAGTAAGGATTTTCCAAAAAAATGACGCCGAGATAAAGCATGAGCCACCGGAATGGCCAGCCCAACGCTTAACAGCATAGAAAAGGCGGCTTGATAAAAACTAAAAAACGTTATGTGACGCAAATACGGATCGGAGACAATCCAGCCGACATTCAAGGTGGGGGCATGTTGAATTAAGGCCGCCACAGTTGATAGCACAAACAAGCCAATCGTTAGCGCAATAACAATACCAAACTTAGGGACGGCAACCTTTACCATGCAACAACCCTAGCAAGTAGCCAGTAGCCTGAGATTGGCAGGCTACAAATCCGATCCTGATGCATTATTGGGTCAGCGCCATTTGCCATTCACGCGTCCAACTTTTTAGCTGCTTAGCAACCACGTCAGGGTCCAATGACAACATGGCTTTCGGCATCGTTAATTGCTCATAGCCTTTAGGTAGCGGCACATCCGTCACTGGGTACATCCAATTACCTGTGGCCATTACCGACTGAAAATCATCACTGAGAATAAACTGCATAAACTCATCCGCCAGCTTTTGATGCTTTGAGCTTTTGAGCTTGGCGGCCAACTCAATTTGTGCGTATTGCCCTTCAGAAAACGTGGCCGCGGCGTAATTAGGATTATTTTCCGCAATGATGTGATAGGCCGGTGAAGTGTTATAAGACAACACCATGTCACTCTCGCCTTTCAAAAACATCGGGTAAGAATCTGACCAACCTTTACTGACAGTGACGGTTTTTTTCGCCAGCTGTTGCCAGGCTTTGGCGGCGTCATTGCCATACACATCTTTCATCCAAAGCAATAAACCTTGGCCGGTAATGGAAGTGCGAGGATCTTGATAAATAATCGTAAAATCATCACGCTCAACAAGCTCTTTCAAACTCTTTGGTGGGTTTTTCATTTTGGTTTTGTCATACACAAAAGCAAAATAACCATAATCAAACGGCACAAAATATGGACTATTCCAACCACCAGGAATAACCACTTTCGAAGTATCAACTTGATGCTTTGCCAGTAACCCTGTGGCTTGCGCTTGTGCCATGATATTGTTATTCAAGCCCAGCACGATATCCGCTTGAGTATTTTTTCCTTCCATGCGAATGCGGCTCAATACCGAGCCCCCATCATCTAAGGCAACAAAATTCAGCTCACAACCACATTGGCTTTCAAAAGCGGTTTTTATTTTTGGCCCAGGTCCCCAATCAGAAGTAAAGGAATCGTAGGTATACACAGTTAAGACAGGTGATTGCTCCGCCATTGCTGGCATCGCTGCAAGAGTTGAACAGGAAAGTGCGAATAAGGTCAAAGATTTTGAGGTGAAGTTCACTAGAGGCATCCTTTTTAGTGAGCGTTATTAATACCCGGCCAAGGAAAAGGAAGGAATCCCTACCTCATTTCCTACGCCAGCATTATCTGGTTCAGGTCACGGGTATTTTCTCAGCCAACGTCTAAGTTAGCACCCCGATGAGTCATCTCGTTACAACCTCTCCAGTCACAAGAGGTCATTCGTGTCTAGATTGTAGTGTTTTGTATACAATCAATCTAGTCGTTATAAACAAAAGTGTTAGTTACGTTGATCATAGCCCCACCGAGGCACTAATCCTTGTTCAATACCAAGATGATCAAGTATACGCGCCACCATAAAATCGATTAAGTCATCAATGGTCTTTGGCTGATGATAAAAGCCTGGGGCCGCAGGCATAATCGTAACCCCCATTTGTGATAATTTGTGCATATTTTCCAAATGCAAGGTCGAGAAAGGGGTTTCACGCACCACTAACAGTAGTTGTCCCCGCTCTTTTAGCACCACATCGGCGGCGCGCTCAATCAGGTTGTCTGACATACCATGGGCAATCGAGGCAACACTCCCAGCAGAACAAGGACACACTACCATTTTTTTAGGGGCTGCCGAACCGGAAGCTACTGGAGAAAACCAATCTTCTTTACCACACACCACCAGCTTTTCCGTGGCACAATTTAGGTGCTTCACCAAGGCTTGTTGCGCTGCTTCTGGTCCTGACGGTAATTTCAAATCATGTTCCGTCGCCATGACCACTCGAGCAGCAGAAGAAATCAACAGATACACAGTGTAATCCGCAGCCAGTAAACATTCTAAGAGACGTAACCCATAAGGCGCGCCAGAAGCGCCGGTAAAAGCTAAAGTGATTCGTTTATCGGTTGTTGGCGTCATGCTTTTTCCTATCGCTTTAGTAGGCAAAAAGATCATCATGATCTTTTTACCTACTTTATTCTTTTTGCCTACTATGTTCTTTTTGCTCTCGCACTCTTCATTAAGAGTTAAGATCCATAGATTATCAAAAGGTGATTAGCTACTTTTCTGTTCTAATGCTTGTAACAATTTAGCGTGAATGCCTTCAAACCCACCATTACTCATCACCAGAATTTGATCGCCAGATTGCGCACGCGCCACAATATGGGCGACGAAATGCTCCATATTGTCATCTACATAACTTGGTTGCGGGCATTGATCAGCTACCTCTTGTACCTTCCACTTAATATTATTAGGTTGGTATAAGCACACTTCATCAGCATGTTGAAAAGCCGCTGCTAAAGTCTGTTTATGAACTCCCATTTTCATGGTGCTCGAGCGAGGCTCAAAAACGGCAATGATCTTGCTATCACCAACTTTATTACGCAAACCTTCTAAAGTGAGATTAATCGCCGTAGGGTGATGAGCGAAATCGTCATACACTTTGATGCCACCAACTTCACCTTTTAGCTCTAAACGGCGCTTGGTATTAATAAATTTCCCTAAAGCTTCACACGCAAGATCTGGCGTCACACCGACATGACGGGCAGCAGCAATCGCCATTAAAGCATTATTAACATTGTGCTCACCCACTAAATCCCATTGGACTTCAGCCTGCAATTGGCCATCTAAATAAACTTTAAAGTGGCTACCGTCTTTTTGAATTTTCTCCGCTTTCCAATGCCCATCATCACCAATGTATTCAAGCTCACTCCAACAGCCTCGCTGAATCACATCTTTTAAGTCCTCATCATTCGTGGGAACTAAGATACGCCCATTGCCTGGCACAGTACGGACCAAATGATGAAATTGCCGCTTGATCGCTTCAAGATCGTCAAAAATATCCGCATGATCAAACTCCAAGTTATTCATCACTAATGTACGCGGATGGTAATGCACAAACTTAGAACGCTTATCAAAAAAAGCACTGTCATATTCATCAGCTTCAACCACAAAGAACATGCTTTCGCCTAAACGAGCCGAGATCCCAAAGTTACCTAAAACCCCACCGACTAAGAATCCCGGAGCATAACCACAATCTTCTAAAATCCATGCCAGCATACTGGCAGTGGTGGTTTTACCATGGGTGCCGGAGACAGCTAAAACCCAACGATCATGTAAGAGAAACTCTTGTAACCATTGCGGCCCTGAGGTGTATTTCAAATTGTGATTTAAAGCATATTCAACACAAGGGTTGCCTCGGCTCATGGCATTACCAATCACTACCAAATCCGGTGCTGGATCTAATTGCGAAGGGTCAAATCCTTCAATTATTTCAATGCCTTGTGATTCAAGTAACGTGCTCATTGGTGGGTAAACATTGGCATCACAGCCTGTGACTTTATGCCCAAGTTGACGAGCTAAAACTGCAGCACCGCCCATGAATGTGCCACAAATACCAAGAATATGAATATGCATAACCGCGGTTCCTACCTCATTTGAGAGGCGTCGATGATTGGAAAAATGAAAGCAAATAGTACCGTAAAGTCGCCAAAAAGTACGCTGAGAATACACATAAATGCTGAACTTTTGTCACATGACCACAATCTGCACCTTATGAACGGAATCCTTTTGCTGAGTCAAGTCATCAGTGCCTTTCTTTAACCTTTAGAGGTCACATTTGTGACATTTTACAAGTTACTTCATTACCATTAAAAAGTTTGCCAATTTACAATCGCATAAACCTTAATTTTGAAGGTATTAGTCTTGTTAAGCCTAACGACACTCTAAAAGGAATAATCATGTCGACCATGCGCACACTTGGTGAATTTGTTGTAGAAAATCAGCACCACTTCCCCCATGCCAGTGGGGAGCTTTCTTCATTACTCGGTTCCATCAAACTGGCCGCAAAAATAGTTAACCGTGAAATCAATAAAGCTGGCCTAGTGGATATTACCGGTTCTGTCGGAGCGGAGAATGTTCAAGGCGAAGAACAGCAAAAACTCGACTTATACGCCAATGAAAAATTTAAAGCGGCGCTCGAAGCACGCGACCAAGTCTGTGGCGTTGCTAGTGAAGAGGAAGATGAAGCGGTCGCCTTTAATAAAGATCTCAATAAGAATGCCAAATACGTTGTCTTAATGGACCCACTTGATGGTTCATCAAATATTGACGTCAATGTGTCTGTCGGCACCATCTTCTCGATTTATCGCCGCGTCTCACCGATTGGCAGCGCCCCGACACAAGAAGATTTTTTACAACCCGGTCATAAGCAAGTGGCTGCTGGTTATATTATTTATGGCTCTTCAACCATGTTGGTTTACACCACAGGCAATGGAGTGCATGGCTTTACTTATGATCCTTCATTAGGTGTGTTCTGTTTATCCCATGAACGTATGACCATTCCTAAAACGGGCACCATCTATTCCATAAACGAAGGTAACTATATTCGTTTTCCATTAGGCATCAAAAAATACATCAAATTTTGCCAAGAAAATGTTCCTGAAGATAATCGCCCTTACACCTCACGTTACATTGGCTCTTTAGTTGCCGATTTTCACCGTAACTTATTAAAAGGTGGAGTGTATTTATACCCAAGCACAGAAAGCCACCCCAATGGTAAACTGCGTTTATTGTATGAATGCAATCCTATAGCATTTTTAATGGAACAAGCAGGCGGAAAGGCTACCGATGGAAAAGATCGCATTCTTGATATAAAACCCACCGAGCTGCATCAACGTGTGCCTTTTGTGGTCGGCTCTCCGCTAATGGTTGATCAAGTAGAAAGCTTCTTAGAGCAATATCCCGAAGAATAATCACGAGTTCATTCAAACCTATCTGCATTAAAGCACCATCTCACAAGGGTAACGATTGAAGCGGGTTACCCTTGTGTTTGCCGTGCTGGTGAGCGCTCTACGCCAAATATGTTCACTCAACCGCACGCACTCTAGCGCTATTTATTTATACTCTTTAGTGAGTCAATCTCCTTGTCATCCTCATTATCCAAAACAGTTTTTATTCTCATTGGAACTCGCATCTTTAAGTGACTTGGGTATAATCAAGCGGTTAATTTTCATTTCAACCCTTTTCATTTCAACCCAGAGAAAGGAAGCCTCATGAGCTTGAATAATGTTCCTGCTGGTAAATCATTGCCAGATGACCTATATGTTGTAATCGAAATCCCAGCCAATGCGGATCCCATCAAATACGAAGTCGACAAAGACAGCGGCGCAGTATTTGTCGACCGTTTTATGTCAGCGCCAATGTTCTACCCTTGTAACTATGGTTACGTGAATCACACCTTGTCTTTAGATGGTGATCCGGTTGACGTATTAGTACCAACGCCATTCCCTCTAATGCCAGGTTCAGTAATTCGTTGTCGTCCTGTTGGCGTGCTAAAAATGACTGATGAGTCAGGTGAAGACGCAAAAGTGATCGCGGTTCCTCACAGCAAATTATCGAAAGAGTACGACCACATCCAAGACATCAACGATGTACCAGAGTTGCTAAAATCGCAAATCACGCACTTCTTCGAGCGCTATAAAGATCTTGAACCGGGTAAATGGGTAAAAGTAGACGGTTGGGAAGATGTTGCGGCAGCACGTAAAGAAATTCTAGAATCTTACGAACGCGCCCAAAAGTAATTCTTATTATTTATCCATTAAAAAAGAGCCATTCATCGGCTCTTTTTTTAATGGTGCGACTTTCGGTTACATGAAAGACCAATCGACCTCATTATCGGCTCCATTATCGGCTGATTGTTGCTTGTTAAAAGGCTTGATAGCGACGTTTAACTTTTCATTTATAAGAGAAGTTAATTGTAGAATAACTAGCTTTCGCTGCGGGTAATTATTTTCCTGCAGATTGCGACTCTAACCCCGACATATAATCCTCACGAAAGAAAGGATCGAGATTGTCACATGTCCCTCGATAAGGTTGGCCGGTAGCCCCTAACCATGAGGCATTTTGACTACAAAACTGTTTCAACCCTTTCTCATAACCTTGCTGATAAGCTTGATAAGCGCTATCGGTGAGCAGCGTTGATTGCTTAGCCAATTGCTCCTGACTATGTTCAACAAAGCCTTTCGCAGCCATTTGTTCCCCATAAGCCTGCCAATCTTGAGTATTAGCGGTATCCGGTAAGCCTTGTTGAGAAACGCAACCAACACTCAATAATAACGTTAAAAGCACGATATTTATTCTCATCAGAGTCTCTCCATTGCACATCAAAGTGATGAAAGTGACGAAGATTATGCCCCCTCGTTTTAACCTCATGACTAAAAAGTCTCGCTTAAAAGCATGAGTTAAAAATAGGAGCAATACGTTGAACCAATCACCCGTTAGTCATGACCTTTAAGCATTAGCCTATTTAAGCATAGCATCGTTAATTCAAGCGGTGCCTCTTCTTTTCTATTAGACAAGATTCACAACCACATTGCGACAACAACAAGCTATGTGTTTCTGCGTTTTGTACGCACTTATCAATTTTGCGTTTGACACCAATCTCCCGTAAAAATACGTCGTTTGAGCGAACGGGGATCTTGATATAAATAAATCCAAGCGGGCCCATAAGGCGTATCGATTAATTGGCGATCGTATTCGTGGGGATAATCTTCCAGCAGGTCTAAACGAGCCAAGGTCGCGTCGTCTACACGATAGACTTCTCCTACCAACAGCTCATCCCCTTTTATCGCAGCCGGATACTCACCAAGGTCAAATAAATGAAAATGTTTTTCGGTGATATAACGCCCTAGAAATTGACTCTGCGCCAATAAAAAAGCGTTAGATTGACCCTGGCGCAACGTGCCATACACAAAAACTTGAGCGGACATTCCTTGTTCCTTCTTTTATTTCTTTGTTCCTTCTTTTATTTCTTTTTTCGTTATCCCTATCTCTTCGTTATTAAGCCTAAGCTTAGTGAATCAAGAAACGAGAAGGCAACAGACATCGTATTAGTGGAAGCTAAATTGATAGAGGAAATCCACCGCGCTATCGACGCCAGTGACCGCTTCCACATAAAAATCCTTTAGCAGCTCATAACGTACGGTAAATTCACCTAACGCATTAAAAATACCCACGCCATATTTAACCTGTAAGCCCGGCGCAATATAG